>CACJWN010000001.1 GCA_902597175.1 uncultured Pelagibacteraceae bacterium
ATTTTGTTTACAACAATATAAGTAATTAAATTTTTAAATTTTTCTTTATTTGCTTGAACAATAATTGATGTATTCTTACCTTTCTGTAATCTGTAAAATTCTCTAAATGATGCATCTCCTGAAATTTTTTTAAGCTTATAATTCATTTAAAATTTTCCATTTTCCTGAGCCAACAAATTTTACCTCTCTTTCTTTTTCATTTTTAGCATAATCTATGTATATTTCTAACTTATCAGATAATGGAATATTAATGAGTTGAGGCCATTCTATAATCTTAATTGTATCTTGCTTATCTAAAAATATTCCTAAATGCTTTAACTCTTTTTCTTCTTTTATTCTGTAAAGATCATAATGCATAATCTTAATATCCTTCAGATCATACTCGTAGAGTAAGTTAAAAGTTGGGCTAAGTACTTCGGTAATCTTTTCCCCTCTTTTTTCTTGTAAATAATTTATCAAATATCTTGTAAAAGTAGTTTTTCCTACACCGATTTCACCAATTAAAAAAATACAATCGTTTTCAGCTAGCTTGTCTGCAATTTTTCGTGATAAGGAATTTAGATGTTCTAAAGATTTTACAATCATTAGCTACTATTTTAGTAGCGGTAAGTATCTGGTTTAAATGGTCCTGATGGTTTAACGCTAATATAATCGGCTTGTTCTTTTGACATTTTAGTTAATTTAGCACCTACTTTTTCTAAATGAAGCATTGCAACTTTTTCATCGAGATGTTTTGGAAGCACATAAACTTTCTTCTCATACTTATCTGAGTTATTCCATAATTCAATTTGAGCAATTACCTGATTTGTGAATGAAGCACTCATAACAAAACTAGGATGCCCTGTAGCACATCCCAAGTTTACCAATCTTCCTTCAGCTAAAAGAATGATTCTTTTTTTACTAGGTAATTCAATTTCATGCACTTGAGGTTTTATTTCATCCCATTTGTAGTTTTTTAATGCTTCAACTTGAATTTCATTATCAAAGTGACCTATGTTGCAAAGTATTGCTCTATCTTTCATATCTCTCATATGATCAGCTGTAACTATATCTTTATTTCCTGTTGCAGTTACAACAATATCAGCATCTTTGATAGCTTCGTCCATAACAACGACTTCGTAGCCTTCCATAGCGGCTTGTAGCGCGCATATCGGATCTGTCTCGGTTACCATAACTCTTGCGCCTGCTTGACGTAAAGAAGCAGCACTTCCTTTGCCAACATCACCAAACCCGGCGACAATAGCTACTTTACCTGACATCATTACATCGGTAGCTCTTTTTATTCCATCCACTAAACTTTCTCTACAACCATAGAGGTTATCAAATTTAGATTTTGTAACCGAGTCGTTTACATTTATAGCGGGAATTAGTAGCTCTTTATTAGCTTCCATCTTTTTAAGTGCTAAAACACCTGTTGTAGTTTCTTCTGAAACACCCTTAACATCTTTTAATAAATCTTTATATTCTTTGTGCATTAAAGCTGTAAGATCACCACCATCATCTAAAATCATATTTGGTTTCCAATCTTTTTTTCCTTCAATAGTTTGCTTAACACACCACCAATATTCTTTTTCTGTTTCACCTTTCCAAGCAAAGACGGGAATACCCGCTTTGGCTATCGCGGCGGCGGCATGATCTTGTGTTGAAAAAATATTACATGAAGACCACCTAACCTCTGCTCCCAATTCAACTAAAGTTTCAATTAAAACTGCAGTTTGAATTGTCATATGAAGACAGCCTAAGATTTTTGCTCCCTTGAGAGGTTTTTTACCTTTGTACTCCTTTCGGAGAGCCATAAGTCCTGGCATTTCTGTTTCTGCTAAAGAAATTTCTTTTCTTCCAAAATCTGCTTGGTTAATATCTTTTACTTTATAATCGTGGGCCATATTGAGGATGTTATTATCAACATAAATAAACCTTAGCAAGAAATAATGTTAGGACAATTTAGGAAGCAAAACCTCAACCTGGGCTCCTTTTGTATTTACTCTATTTGAAGCTGCTATTGTTCCTTTATGTAATTGGACAATATTTTTTACAATATTTAAACCTAAGCCGGAGTGTTTTCCAAAACTAGCAGGTCTGTTGCTATAAAATCGTTTAAATATTTTCTGAGGCGAAGTTTCAGCAAAGCCAGGTCCCTCGTCTTTAACTGATACTAATAAGTTGCTACTAGTTTCTTCAAGACCAATCTCAATTTTTTGGTTATCTTTGCTAAACGAAATTGAATTATCCAATAGATTTGCAACAACTTGCTCTAATCTATTACTTATACCGAATATAAAATGACCATTTTTACTTTTAATTTTATTAATAACATTTATCTCAATTTTTTTATTTTGATTAACAAGATCTTGGTTAAAGTCTTCCACCACACTATTAATAATTTCAACTAAATCAACTTTATTCATTTTTTCTCTAGATAAGGATGCTTCATCTTTTAACATTTGAGTATAATCAGTTATTAATCTTTCTATTCTTTCTACATCATGATTTATGATTTTAAGAAGTTTTTCTCCCTCTTTTTTTTCAGTAGTTTTGTCTAAAAGTTCAGAGGCACTTTTTAAAGATGCAAGCGGATTTCTTATTTCATGAGCCAAGTCATTTGAAAATGTTTCTGCTCTATTTGTTCGTTGTTGTAATTCTTTAGTCATTTCATCGATTGACTGTGTAAGATTTCCAATCTCATCATTTCTAATAAAAACTTTGTTAATATCAATTGAATGACTGGATTTTTTTTTAATTCCGTCACTAAATTTAACCAAAAGTCCGATTGGCTTTAGAATATATTTATTTAAAAATAGAGAAAAGATTAAAATCACAATTGCAACAGCAATCATAGTTCTAATTATAAATGCTTTTCTCTCTTTCACAGCAGTGATGATGTCATTTGCTTGCTCTGAAACTACAATATAACCAATATCATTTTTTTGAAATTTAATTTTACTTAGCGTGCTTACAAAAAAATTATTTTTTTTATCACTTGTTATAGTTATTGTTTCATCGTTATATTTATTTTTAATAATATCTTTAATTTCATCTGTTTCCTCTTCTTCAAGTCTTTCTTTAATATCTGGCTTAATTGTTTCACTACCCAAAGCTTCCTCAAAAATTATATCTGATCCTGTAAAAACACTTTGATCTAAATCTAAAATGTTTGTATCACCAATTATATTTCCAGATAAATCGTAAAATTGAACACGGTCAAGACTTTGAAATAAAAATCTTGTAGAGAGTAAGAAATCTCTAATTCCCTCTTTAGTGTATTCTATATTAAGTCTTTCAAGACTATCTTTGGTATTATTTATTACTATTTTATGATTCTCTGATCTTTCTTTTACTAGATTGGGTTGGATTGCTTCAAGATATATAATTGTAAAAAGTCCTAAAACAGAAAAGACTGTAAGATTAATAATTAAAAACTTCTTTAGAATAGAAGCTGATTTTTTTTGTTTCATTAGCTAACATTCCATCTATATCCACTTCCGTATCTTGTTTCAATTGCAGAAAACTTCTCATCTACTTTTTTAAACTTTTTTCTTATTCTTTTTACGTGACTATCAATAGTTCTATCTTCAATTTCTGTATTCTCTTTATATGCTATGTCCATTAAATGAGCTCTTTCTTTAATAACACCAGGTCTTTTAGCCAATTCTTTTACAATTAAAAATTCTGTGGTAGTCAACTTATCTGGCAAAGCTTTACCGTTCCACTCACACTCTAATTGAGCAGGATCTAATTTTAATTTTCCATGACTAATTATATTTTTTGTGTCGTCAACAGTATTAGTTTTTTTTCTTAATTGGACTCTTATTCTTTCTATTAAAACTTTAGTAGAAAAACCTCCAGATTTTTTAACGAAATCATCTGCACCTAGCTTCAAACCAAGTAGTTCATCAACTTCATCATCTTTTGATGTTAAAAAGATAATTGGAATTGACATTTTTTTTTTGAGTTTTTTAAGCAATTCTTCTCCGTCCATCCTTGGCATTTTGATATCTAAAATAGCTAAGTCAGGTGGGTTACGAGTTAATCCAATTAAAGCGGTCTCGCCATCAATATAAGTTTGAACTTTAAATCCTTCTCTCTCTAAAGCCATGCTTATGCTAGTGAGTATGTTTCTATCATCATCTACTAAAGCAATTGTATGTGTCATATTTTTATTCTCTTGATTATATTGTCAAAATTTAGGCGTTTAATGGGCCTCTCCCCAGTTGTTTCCAGAGCTAATGCTAACTTCTAATGGTATTGAAAACATATGATATTCTGAACTTGAAATTGATCTCATTGCATCTTTAACTATTTTTTTCACTTCAGTTTCATCTTTTCTTGAACACTCAAAAATAAGCTCATCATGTATTTGTAAAAGCATTTTTGCTTTCTTCTTTTTTTCAAGAATTTTATCAATTTTTATCATTGCTAACCTAATGATATCGGCAGCTGATCCTTGTATTGGAGCATTAATTGCAGCTCTTTCCTGGAATGCACGAATACTAAAATTTTTATCATTAATTCCTCTTAAGTGAATTCTTCTTCCAAAAATGTTCGTGACATAGCCTTGCTTCCTACAAGTTTTTATTGTGGCATTCATATAATCTTTAATCTCAGGAAATTTTTTAAAGTATGAATTGATAAAACTTAAAGCTTCTTCATTTGATACTGATATTTGTTTTGCCAGTCCATATTGTGTTATCCCATAGATAATTCCAAAATTAATTGCTTTTGCTTTTCGTCTAAAATCATCGGTGACTTTATTAATTGGTACATCAAAAACCTGACTAGCTGTTAAAGAGTGGATATCTTGATTGTTTTTAAAAGCTTTCTTTAATTCTTTTACATCAGCAATGTCAGCAAGTATTCTCATTTCTATTTGATTATAATCTGCTGAGATAAGTAAATTATCTTTATCTGCAACGAAGGCTTTTCTTATCTCTTTGCCATCTAAAGTTTTTATGGGTATATTTTGTAGATTAGGATCACTCGATGCAAGCCTGCCAGTATTAGTAGCTGCTAATAAGAAAGATGTGTGAACTCTTTTTGTTTTTTTATTGATATGCTCTTGCAAAGCATCTGTGTAGGTACTTTTTAGTTTTGAAACTTGTCGCCATTCTAAAACTAAGTTTGGAAATTTATGCCCTGTTAAAGCCAAATCTTCTAGGATTTTAGCGCTTGTAGCTAAACTACCTTTTTTTGTTTTTTTTAATTTTGCTATCTTTAATTCATTATAAATTATTTCTCCTAATTGTTTTGGTGATCCAATATTAAATTCTTTGCCTGTTATTTTATAAATTTCTTTTTCAATCTTAATTAATCTTTCCTGAAACTTATTTGAAAGCTTTTTTAAATAGACATTATCTACTTTTATTCCACTATTTTCTAACTTTGATAAAATTTTTATCATTGGTTTTTCGAATACTTCATAAATTTTCTCTAGCTTTTCATTAAATACTCTTTCAGATAAAAGCTCATATAACCTTAATGTTACATCCGCATCTTCAGCTGCATATTCTGTAGCGGATTTCAGATCTACCTCTGAAAAATTTAATTGATTTTTTCCTGTTCCAACTATTTGTTTATAGGATATAGATTTATGTCCTAGGTGTAATTCAGATAAAGTATCCATGTTATGCCTATTGTTTCCAGCATCTAATGTGTACGAAAGCAACATGGTGTCATCTATTGGGTTTAATTCAATATTTTCGTTTTTAAATATAATAAAATCATATTTTATATTTTGACCTACTTTTTTAATACTTGTGTCTTCTAATATCGGTTTAAGTTTTTTTAAAACTAAATTTTTTTTTAATTCAGTTTTCTCTTTGTGTCCTAGTGGAATATAATAAGCTTGATTAGCCTCATAACATAAAGATATACCAACTAAATCTGCCTCCAGCGGATTCAGAGATGAGGTTTCAGTATCAACTGCAATGACTGATTTTTCATTTAATTTTTTTATTAATTCATCTAGTTGCTTTTCTTTTGAAACAGTTTTGTAGTTCTTAGTATTAATCTTATTGGTTTTTTTTGCTTCAGTTTTTTCGTTAAAATCTTTATTCCCTGGTTCACCATAAAAACTAATAGCTTGGCTGAGAAGTCTATTAAACTCCATATCTCTTAAAAAATTATACAATTTATCTTTATTTATATCCTTAATGATAAAGTCAGTAGCATCATGCTTTAACGGAACATCATTTTTTAAAGTAACTAATTGTTTGCTAATCATAGCTTTATCTTTGTTTGACATTAGCGTTTCTCGTCTTTTATTCTGAGGTATTTCTGAGGCTTTTTTTAATAAATTTTCCAATGTTTTATATTTATTTATTAATTCAGCAGCAGTCTTAATGCCTATGCCAGGAACTCCTGGAATGTTATCTGAGCTGTCTCCAGCCAGTGATTGTACATCTATTACTTGATTTGGTTTGACTCCAAATTTTTCAACTACTTCTTTTTCTCCTATTACCTTGCTTTTCATAGGATCGAACAATCTGACTTTGCTAGAGACTAACTGCATTAAGTCTTTATCTGATGAAATTACAGTAACCTTAGCTCCAAGCTCTGTAATTTTTTTTGCATAAGTTGCGATAAGATCATCGGCTTCATAATTTATTAATTCTACAGATGGTAGATTGAAAGCTTCCACAGATTTTCTGATATATTCAAATTGAGGAGCCAGATCATCAGGAGCTTCCGCTCTATTAGCTTTATACTCACTATAGATTTCATTTCTAAAATTTTTCCGTGCTGAATCAAATATTACTGCAAAATGAGTCGGCTTATTCTTAGTATCATCTGATCTTGCATCCTCTAATAATTTGAAAAGCATTGAACAAAAACCACTTACTGCTCCAGTTGGAAGACCATCGCTCTTTCTTGAGAGAGGGGGAAGAGCGTAATAAGCTCTAAATATATATCCGGAGCCATCAACTAGATAAAAATGATCTGTTTTTTTTATAGAAGTCATATATACATATTACATTGAATTCTAATCGATTTATAAAAAAGTATGAATAAATTTGCTCTATCTGTTGAAAATCTTACAAAAATTTATTCCAACACTAAATCAAGGAAACCAAACAAAGCATTAAATGAATTGAATTTTAAAGTTAAACAGGGAGAGGTATTCGGGCTTCTTGGTCCTAATGGAGCGGGCAAAACAACATTTTTAAGTATACTGGGTGGAACTGTTGTTAAGACGAGTGGAAAAGTGAATGTATGGGGTTTTGATCTAGATAAAAATCCACGCCAGGTAAGAGCATCAGTAGGTATTGTTCCTCAAGAAGTTAATTTAGATGCATTTTTTACCCCAAAGCAGCTTCTCGATCTTCAAGCTGGTTTATATGGAATAGCAAAAAAAGATAGGATAACTAATTTAATTCTTAAATTAGTTGCGCTTGAGGACAAGGCCAACGCATACTCAAGAAATTTATCAGGCGGTATGAAAAGAAGGTTGCTTATAGCCAAAGCAATGGTTCATCAACCTCCAATTTTAGTTTTAGATGAGCCTACAGCAGGCGTAGATGTAGAGCTACGTAATAATCTTTGGGATAATGTTAAAGAGCTCAATAAAGAAGGTGTAACGATAATATTGACTACACATTATCTCATTGAAGCCCAGCAGATGTGTGATCGCATTGCAATAATAGATAAAGGGAATTTAGTTGCATTAGATACTACTGAGAACTTATTAAAGCGTATCAAGACTAAAAAAATAAATTTAAAAGTTAAAAACATAAGTTTAAATGAAAATTTATTGATGAAAGATATCAATTTCAAAATAAACTCAAAAAATTCAATTGCAATTACATATGAAAAAAACTCATTAGATTTTGGTGAAATAGTCAATTATTTAAACCAAAATAATATCGAAATTGAAGATATTTCTACTGAAGATGGTGATTTAGAAGATGTTTTTGTGCAACTAACAAAACACTAGATTTTAAACCAAAAAAAGTTAAATTGTTCTTATGGAATTTGTAAAAAGTTTTAAACAAACCAAATTAATAAAATATTTATTTATAGCTCTACTAGGATCTATACTTTTAGCTATATCGTCAAAAATCAAAATACCTTTTTACCCAGTGCCTATGACAATGCAGACATTTGTTGTTTTAATTATAGGGGTTGCTTTTGGTTGGAAGCTTGGTCTTGCTACAATTTCTTTATATTTATTTGAGGGCATCTTAGGCTTACCAGTTTTTTCAGGCACTCCAGAAAAAGGAATAGGAATAGTATACTTCACAGGACCTACAATGGGTTACTTAGTTGGATTTGTTATTGCAGTGTACTTTGCTGGAAAATTTAATTACGATGATAATTTATTTAAGACTTTTTTTAAATTAACTTTTGCAATAAGTTTCATCTATTTATTTGGGATTCTTTGGTTGGGAAATCTTATAGGATGGGACAAACCAATATTTAAATTAGGTGTTCAGCCTTTCTTGTTAGCTGAACTATTTAAGATTCTAATAGCTACATTAGCTATTAAACAGTTTAAAAAGTTAAGAAAATTCGTTTAGTATTATCTTGGAGATCTTTTGGAAAGAATTCTTTGCAATGTTCTTCTATGCATTTTAAGTCTTCGTGCTGTTTCAGATACGTTTCTATTGCAAAGCTCAAATACTCTGTGTATGTGCTCCCATTTAACTCTATCTGCTGACATAGGATTTTCAGGTGGCTTTGCTTTTGACTCTGGAGATGCTAGAAGTGCAGCTTCCACATCATCAGCATCAACTGGTTTAGCAATATAGTCTATTGCGCCAACCTTTACTGCCTCTACAGCAGTTGGTAGATTCCCGTATCCCGTTAACATCACTATTCTGCTTTCTTTTTTGTTTTTGGAGAGTTCTTTGACGACATCAAGCCCATTACCATCCTCAAGTCTTAAATCTACCACGGCAAATGCCGTTGGGGAGTTTTTAGCGATATTTAGGCCCTCAGCTACAGATTTTGCCTCTTTTACTTGAAAACCTTTCTTTTCCATTGCTCTAGCGAGCCTTCCTCTCAGTGGATCGTCATCATCGAGAATAAGAAGCGTTTTATCCTCAAAGTCGGCCAATTTTAGCTGCTCAGGTACATTTCTTTGTGATCTCATGGGACTACATATGGGTACTGTTGACAAAATTTCAACACGACAAAAATGTCTTTTTTTCTTTACATAAAGAGAAAAAAACCTTAAACGCGAAATAAATAAGGTTTTTTTTATTAAATTTTTTAAAAAATCTTTGTGTAATTTAACGCGAGGGACACATGAAATGGGAAAATTTAAAACAGTTAACGAATTAGTTAACTCATTAAAACCAGATTACCCCGTATATTGTATACGGCTTGACGAGATTAAGAAATCCGTAAAATTTTTCAAAGAAAATTTTCCTGGAAATATCCTCTACGCCGTAAAAACTAATCCAAATGAAAAAATTATAAAACAAATAATTAATAGTGGCATTAATGAATTTGATGTCGCTTCTTTAAATGAAATTAAACTAATTAAAAAAATTAAATCAGACTCGAAGCTACATTTCATGCATACAATTAAAAGTAAAGAAAGTATTTCTTCAGCTTATTTTGACTACGGTGTAAGAAGTTTCTCTCTGGATAGTAAAGATGAATTAAGAAAAATTTTAGATGCTACTAACCAGGCAAAAGATTTAGAACTATTTGTAAGAATTGCAATTTCTAATGAACACGCAGAAATAGATTTATCTAGAAAATTTGGCGCTCTTCCATCTGAGGCTTTGGGGTTGGTCAGATTATGTAAAGATTATTCAAAAAAACTTGGGATAAGCTTTCATGTAGGTTCTCAATGCATGCATAAAATCTCTTACTCTAAGGGCATACGTGAAATAGGAAACATAATTAAAAAAACGAAGATAGTCCCAGACACAATCAACGTCGGAGGCGGTTTCCCTTCTATTTATCCAGACCTTAATCCTGAACCATTAATAAATTACATGGATGAAATTAAAAAAGAATTAAACAATTTAAAACTTAATAAATTGCCTAAAATAATCTGTGAGCCAGGAAGATCTCTTGTGGCAGAAAGCGGCTCAACAATCGTTAAAGTTATTTTAAGAAAAAAAAATAGTCTGTATATCAATGACGGAACATATGGGTCTTTATTTGACGCTGGCGCACCAAATTTTGTTTTGCCATCAAAGATGATTACAAGTGGAAGAGTTCAGTCAAAAAAACTTACTGCTTTTAGTTTTTTTGGACCTACTTGTGATGGGCTAGATTATATGAAAGGTCCTTTTTTATTACCAAACAATATTAAAGAAGGTGACTATATAGAATTAGGTCAGCTAGGCGCTTACAGTCTTACTTTCAGAACAAACTTCAATGGCTTTTATTCAAATGAAATTCACGAATTAAGTGACAAACCAATTATATCTATGTACGATAATACAAATGATAAAGTTGGTTCTTTAGTAGCTTAATGAATAAAAAAAATAGTCCAAATATTGGACACAATAAAAAATCCTTACTTAATTCGCCGGTTGAACATATCGACATAAAATCTTTCGATGCTCGAAAGATAATTGAAGGAATGGGTAAAATGTCTTTTACCTCTCGTGATACGGCTAGAGCAGCGAAAATTTACAATGAAATGCTCGCAGATAAAGATTGTTCAATTTTTTTAACTTTAGCAGGATCAACTTCAGCAGGTGGATGCATGGATCTGTACACTGATTTAGTAAAACATAACATGGTTGACGCTATTGTTGCTACGGGGGCCTCAATTATTGATATGGATTTTTTTGAAGCTCTAGGATTTAAACATTATCAAGGATCTCAATTTCAAGATGATACTGAACTCAGAAATAACTATATAGATAGAATCTATGATACTTATATAGATGAAGAAGAGCTTCAAGCATGTGACAAAACTATATGTGATATTGCTAATTCTCTAAAACCTAAGACATATACTTCAAGAGAATTTATCCAAGAACTCGGAAAATATTTAAAAACAAATTCTAAGAAAAAAAACTCATTAATAGAAACTGCTTTTGATAATAATGTTCCTATATTTTGTCCCGCTTTCACAGATAGTTCAGCAGGATTTGGACTTGTAATGCATCAGGAACAAAATCCTAAAAGTCACATCACTATAGACTCAATAAGAGAATTCAGAGAAATAACTGAGATTAAACTCAAATCAAAACAATCAGGTTTATTAATGGTTGGAGGCGGGGTACCCAAAAATTTTATTCAGGATACAGTGGTTTGCGCAGAATTATTAGGAAAAAAAGTAGATATGCATAAATACGCTATTCAAATAACTGTTGCAGATACGAGAGATGGAGCTTGTAGTAGTTCCACTTTAAAGGAAGCGAGTTCATGGGGTAAAGTGGATGTGACGAAAGAGCAAATGGTATTTGCTGAAGCAACAAGTGTATTGCCACTAATAGCAAGCGATGCCTTTCATCGTAAACATTGGCAAGTAAGGCAAAAAAGAAATTTTCAGAATTTATTTAATTAAAAAATAATGAGTAAAACAAAGATAGCATTAGTACAGATGAAAATGTCATCTGACCCAAAAAAAAATATTAAAAATGCTATTGGCAAAATTAATACTGCAGCAAAAAAAGGCGCAAAAGTAATTTGCTTACCAGAGTTATTCTTAACAAAATATTTCTGCCAAGCTGAAAGTCATGAGAACTTTAGTTTCGCTGAGAAAATACCAGGGCCTAGCAGTAACTTATTTTCTTCAATTGCTAAAGAACTGAAAATTATTTTAATAATTTCATTGTTTGAGAAGAAAACCTCTGGGCTTTATCACAATAGTAGCATTGTAATTAACGAAAAAGGTAAACTTTTAGGAAAATATAGAAAAATGCATATCCCTGATGATCCACAATTTTACGAGAAATTTTATTTTACCCCAGGAGATTTAGGTTTTAAATCATTTAAGACTTCAAAAGGTAATTTGGGAACTTTAATTTGCTGGGATCAATGGTTTCCTGAGGCAGCAAGATTAACAGCTCTTAAAGGAGCAGAAATTATTTTTTATCCAACTGCTATTGGGTGGCACCCAAAAGAAAAAAGGAAATTTGGCAAGTCACAACTCGAGTCTTGGCTTTCAATCCAGAGGTCTCACGCAATAGCTAATGGTATATTTGTTGCAGCAATAAATAGAGTTGGAATTGAAAAACAAGGTAATAAAAAGATCGAGTTCTGGGGGAATAGTGTAATATTTGATCCAAGTGGTAACGTTGTAAAAAAGGCCAGTTTAAAAGAAAGCATTTTAATTTGTGAAATTGATTTCAAAAAAGTAGAAACCTCTAGACAACATTGGCCTTTTTTTAGAGATAGAAGAATAGACTATTATAAAGGACTACTTAAAAATCCAAGAGATGCCTAGAAAAACAAAATCTCTTTTCAGGATGCCAGCTGAATGGGAAAGGCAACAATCTACATTAATGGGATGGCCTAATAATAAAAATGACTGGCCAGGCAAGTTCGGCAATATTCCTAAGATATTTGCTAAAATAATTTCAAACATTACAAAATCCCAGGAGGTAAATCTTTTAATTAATAACTACAAATCTAAAAATATAATTAAAAAATTGCTTAGGAAAAATAATGCAAGAATACGAAATGTAAAATTTATAATTTGTAAAACAGATAGAGTATGGATGCGAGATACAGGGCCAATATTTATAAAAGATAAAAAAAATCAAAATATATTATTAAATTGGGAGTTTAATGGTTGGGCTAAGTATAAAAATTACAGAGCAGATAACAGAGTTAATTTGAGAATAAAAGATCATTACAAAGGAACTGTGATCAATCCTAAATTTAATGAAAAATCCATAGTTCTTGAGGGTGGAGCGATTGATGTTAATGGAAAAGGTTTACTACTCACAACAAAAGAATGTCTTTTAAGTAAAATTCAACAAAGAAATTCTTTCTTAAAACAGAAAGATTATAATTTCATCTTCAAAAAGTTTTTTGGTGCAAAAAAGGTTATTTGGCTAAATAAAGGAATTGCAGGAGACGATACTCATGGTCACGTTGATGATATTGCTAGATTTGTAAAATTTAATAAAGTTTTTCTTGCTTACGAAAGTAACAAAAAAGATGAAAATTTCAAAAATCTTGATGAAAACCTCAAAATTTTAAAAAAAATTAAAATTGGTTCTTCACAAATAAAAATTATTAAAATTCCTATGCCTAGACCTATTTATATAAATAAATGCAGAGTTCCAGCTTCGTATTTAAACTTTTATATCTTTAATAAATTTGTTTTGTTGCCAACTTTCAATGATCCCAAAGATAAAAAAGTAATCAAAATTTTTAAAAAAGAATTTAATAATAGAAAAATTGTTCCAGTAGATTGCTCTGAATTAATTTGGGGGTTTGGGGCAATTCATTGTTTAACACAACAAGAGCCAAAATAAAATTTACCTTTTTAGTAAAATATTTTTTGGTGACCAGCTGATTACTACTGAAGCACCACCCAAATTTTTGTCGTCTTTAAATAACAGTTTGGCGTTTTGTCTCTCTAACAAAGTTTTACCTAGGAAAGTTCCAAGACCTAGACCTGAATTTGAATTTAATTCTAATGATCTGGATTTAATATATGGTTCACCCAATTTCTCAATTATATCTTTAGGGAAACCTGGGCCATCGTCATTTACTGTAATTTTAATTTCTTTTTCATTACTAATTAGAAAGATATTAACCTTACTTTTTGAAAATTTAATCGCGTTTCCGATAAAATTTCTTAAGCCATAGATCATTTCTGCAGATCTCTGAATATCAATTTTATTTTTATCTTTATCAGATACAAGAGTTATTTCTTTTGAAGAAGTTTCTTTAAAGGAATTTATTATTTCCTCAAGTAAATTCTCTAGTTTAGTTGAACTAAAAAATTTATCTTCCTCGATTTGTTTTTTTGAAATTCTTTTTAAGATTTCACTACATCTCTTAGATTGACTTATTAACAGATCAATGTCTTTAGAAAGGTCCTCGTTGTCTCCAATTTCTTTCTTTAATTCTTTTGCTACTACACTAATTGTAGCTAATGGTGTTCCAAGAGAATGCGCAGCAGCAGCAGCTTGACCTCCTAAAGACTCCAACTCGTACTCTTTATAAATTACTTCTTGAAGTTTTTTAAAAGCTTCCTCTGTTTTCTTTTTTTCTCCAGCAAATCGAATACCAAAATAACTAAGAAATATTAAACCAATTAAAATAGATATTATTATTCCAATTTTATAAAAATTTGGGAAATACAACAAATTCATGTCTTCACCTGGTAATGGCAAATGAAAAAATGAGATAATTAATAAAAGTATTGATGTTATCAAACCTAGAATTATTGTGGTTCCCATACTTAAAAATGTTGAAGAAACTATAGCTGGAATTATTAATAAAAAGGAGAAAGGATTAAATATTCCACCCGTCAAGTAAAGAAGAGCACTTAACTGTATTAGATCAAATAGTAGAAAAGGGGCAGCATAAATATCTTTAAGTTGATTAATTTTGATACCAAATTGAAGATATAAGTTTGTGATCAAACCAAGTGAAATGATTAAATAACATTCTAAAATTGGAAACGGTAAATCTAAATAATAGTAAACAATACCAATAGCTAAAAACTGGCCAAAAATAGCTATATATCTTAAAATTGTGAGTGTATTTTTATCTAAGCTTAAATTCTCTTTTGTTCGGAAAAGAGTGGTGAAATTCATTGCTTTATCAAATATCTAAATTGGCAACATCTAAGGCGTTGTTTGTTATAAAATCTTTCCTTGGAGCAACTTCGTCCCCCATCAAAATCTCAATCATTTTTTGATCATCCTTAGATTTATCTTTTGTTCCTTTAGTGTATTGGACTCTTAACATTGTTCTATTGTCAGGATTTAATGTAGTTTCCCAAAGTTCCTCTGGGTTCATTTCTCCTAAACCTTTGAATCTTTGAATTGAAAGTTTTTCTCTTTGTTCCTGTATGAATTTTTTGTAATCTGATGACCCTTTCTTGATATTTTTACTTAGTTTTGATGACTCTAATATATAATTCTCTAAATTTTTTTCATCTTTTATATAAGTGCTTTTGTTGGCTTTAGTAACTTTAAATAATGGTGGCTGAGCTAAATAAATATGACCATTTTCGATTAATTGATTAAACGGAGAATTATTAAAAAATGTTAATAACAATGTTCTTATGTGTGACCCGTCAACGTCAGCATCTGTCATTATTATAATTTTATCATATCTTAAATTTTCAATATTAAAATCTTTAGAACCTGTTCCTAAAGCATTTATTAAAGTGACTATCTCAGAGGAAGACATCATTTTTGATAAAGCTTTTGTGGATTGATCGTCTCCATTTTTTTTTCCATTTACAAAAGTATTTAAAATTTTTCCTCTTAGTGGTAGAACTGCTTGAAATTCTCTTACTCTTCCTTGTTTAGCGGATCCACCGGCCGAGTCACCCTCTACAATAAATAATTCAGTTCCTTCCCGCTTTTGAATTTGACAATCTGCAAGTTTTCCTGGTAGTCCAGAAAGTTCAAAGGTTCCTTTCCTTCTAACACTGTCTCTTGCTTTTCTTGCTACCTCTCTTGCCATTGCAGCTTGAGTAATTTTTTCTATTACAGTTTTTGCTACAGAAGGATTCTGATCAAACCATGTAGAAACTTTTTCGCTGATGATATGCTCAACAATGTTTCTGATTTCTGAAGATACTAATTTATCTTTAGTTTGAGAAGAGAACTTTGGATCTGGCATTTTAATTGAAAGTATGGAAGTTAATCCCTCTTTAATATCGTCACCTGATAAATTAACTTTATTTTTTTTATTTTTATCTGAAGCATACTTATTAATTACTCTTGTAAGTGCACTTCTAAAACCTAACAAATGTGTTCCACCATCTTTTTGGGGAATATTATTTGTAAAAGCTAATACCTCTTCAGAATAGCCTGCATTCCACTCAAACGAACATTCAACAACTACATTATTTTTTGTTGAAGTAACATATACGGGTTTTTTGAATGCTTCTTTCTCATTCTTATTTACTAATATAGGTTTTTTATTATTTATATGTTTTACAAACTCAATTATGCCGCCATCATACTGGTGAATGGTTTCTTTGCTTTTTTTTCCAGTTTTATCTTTTAAAGTGATCGAAACTCCTTTGTTTAAAAATGCAAGTTCTCTGATCCTTTTTTCTAAAATTGATGCACTAAACTTTATAGATGAAAAGACCTCTCTAGATGGCAAAAAACAAATCTTCGTTCCTTTTTGTTTAGTGGTGCCTTTCTTTTTTAATGGTTTAATAGTTTCCCCGTTTTTAAAAAATATTTCGTATTCTTTTCCGTCCCTATAAATGTTTAAGGATAATTTTTCAGACAAAGCGTTCACCACTGAAACTCCTACCCCGTGCAAACCTCCTGAAACTTTGTATGAGTCGTGATCAAATTTTCCTCCAGCGTGTAATTGTGTCATTATTACCTCTGCTGCAGGCATTTTTTCACCTTTGTGCATGTCAACAGGGATACCTCTTCCGTCGTCTTCAACGGTAATTGTATTATCTTCATTCATTGTGACAGTAATCTTTTTACAATATCCTGCTAAAGCTTCGTCAATTGAGTTGTCTACAACTTCAAAAACCATATGATGTAAACCAGACCCATCGTCGGTATCACCAATGTACATACCTGGTCTCTTTCTAACAGCTTCTAAGCCTTTTAAGACCTTGATTGAATCCGCACCATAATTTGGTTTTATATTTAATTCTGAATTTTTAGGCATTTTAGTTCTTTTGAATTTATTAATTATATCATTTTTTTTATGTAATTTGAAACATCAGCGATGATAAGGCATCTAGAATTATTAAGTACCAACGTTTCTAGGTCAAAAAATAAAAAAAGTTTTGATTTTAGCTAAAATCAAATTTTCATTGGCATAATGACATAAAAACTATTTTTATCTGAAAGATCCTCTATTAAAACCGGAGAGGTTGAGTCTTTCAAGTTTAATTTTAAATTTTTATTTTCTACCTCTGATGCGATATCTAGCAAATATTTAGAGTTAAAACTTATGATTAAGTTGTCTGAATTAAATTCAGCTTTGATCTTTTCGTTTCCTTCTCCAGAATTAGCACTATTTACTGATAGTTGAACATTATCTTTGTGGATAGACAATTTAACTCCTTCCTTTCGATCAAGTGAAACGCTCGCTACTCTCTCAATTGAACTAATAAAATCTTTTGAACCAACTGATAAAACTTTATCATTTCCTATTGGTACAACTTTTTTATAATCTGGGAATTTGCCATCAATCACCTTTGAAATTAATTGCATATTTCCTATTGAAAATTTGATCTTATTATCTGATATCTGCATTGTAAGATTTTCGTTAGTCTCCGATAGAATTGAACATAGTTGAAAAACGGTTTTTCTAGGTAAAATGAAGGATTGAAATTCTTGAATATTTGGAATTTCTATACTACTTGAAGATAATCGATGACTATCTGTAGCGACTCCAGTTAAAAAATATCTTCCATGACCCTCTGTTAAATGAAAAAAAATACCATTTAAATAATGCCTTGTGTCATCATTCGAGATCGAAATTCTTGTTTTATTTAACAACTTTAAAAAATTTTGATTATTTAATGAAATTTCTTTTTCGTTAAATTGATCGGAAAAGGTTGGAAAATTGTCAGTTGGTAAACATAAAAGGTTGAAATCGGCATTTTCGCTTATCAAACTTAATTTGTTTTCTGATTTTAAATCAAAATTTACTTCCGACTCGGCTGATATTTTCCTTAATATATCATAAAGGATAGCAGCTGAAGTTGTAGTGCTACCCTCATTAATCACTTTAACATCAGTTATTTCATCATAAAAAATGATGTCCAAATCAGTTGCTACAATGACTAGTTTTTTATCTTTTAATTGCAATAATACATTCGAGAGTATTGGAAGAGTATTTTTTTTTTCAACTATTCCTTGAACAGAGTTTAAAGATTTTAGTAACTTGTCTCTTTTGATAGAAAATTGCATTTTACTGTTCAAGTAAAAGACTTTTAATTTGACTGATGTTTTTTTTCATTTCATCGTCTTGTTCTGATAATCTAGTTATTGTTTTAACTGCATGAATGACTGTTGTGTGATCTCTATTAGCAAACCTTCTACCGATTTCCGGTAATGATCTAGTTGTTAATTTTTTTGAGAGGTACATAGCTATTTGTCTTGGCCTAGCCAAAGGTCTAGATCTTCTTTGTGATAACATTTCACTTAAAGGAATATTAAAAAAATTAGATACCACGTTTTGAATTTTATCAACTGTTATAACTTTAATTTGGTTAAATACATCTTTTAAAATATTTTTACAATCTGATGTGCTTAAAACTTTATTGTGGACTCTGCTGAAAGCTATAACTCTGTTTAATATACCAATGAGATCTCTAATATTTGTTTTACTCTCACAAGCTATATAACTGATTACATCGTCACTTAATGAAATACTTTCTTTGAATTGATTTTGAATTTCTTGAATTTTTTTCTTGATAATCCTCTCTTTTAGTTCTAAATCTGGGGACTCTATATCTACAACTAATCCTCCAGCCAATCTTGATTTTATTCGTTCTTGGATTCTATCAAGTTTCATTGGTGTTCTGTCAGCTGAGATAATTATTTGAGAACCTTTATCAATCAAGCTGTTAAAGGTGTGAAAAAATTCTTCTTGAAGACTTTCTTTCCCGCTTATGAATTGAATATCATCAATAATAAAAACTGAGGATTTCCTAAAAAAATCCTTAAAATTTACCATATCATTTTTTTTTATAGATTTAATGAAGTGATACATGAATCTTTCAGCTGAAATAAACATGACGTTATTTTCATCTTGTAATTCTAATCCTATCGCATTTAAAAGATGAGTTTTTCCTAATCCCACTCCACCACAGATGTAAAGTGGATTGTATCTAGATACATGCTCACAAACTTTTTTTGAGTAAGACAGTGCAATATCATTACTTTTTCCTTTAATAAAACTTTCAAAGTTTAGGTGTGGATTCAGTCTATTATAGTTGAGAATTGAGTCTTTTATTTCAGTAACTTTATTTATTTGATCAATCTTTATTAAGTCTTGTGGGTTCTTGTTCTCCTCAATAATTTTGAATTCTATCCTATTTAAACTTAACTTAAAGCTTTTCACTTGCTCCAGTATTTTGTCCAAATATCTTGAGACAATCCAGTCTCTAAAAAATCTTGTAGGAACACCTAAAACTAAATAATCGTTGAACTCTTTAACCAAGGAGATTTTTTGTAACCAGCTATTATAAATTTCTCCACCAAATGTTTTTTTAAATGCATTTTGAACCTCTAACCAATCTAATGTGTTTTCCTCCTCTGAAACATAAACATTTTGTTGTTTTTTAATATTATTTTTTTCCATTAGAAATTTAGTTAGAGAATCCTTTAAACTCTCTTTTAAAAATATTTGCAACAATTTTTTTTTAAAAATGAAAAATAAATCGACTCAGGTTGTAGCTTTATCGTTCTAATAGAAAAAAAAATTTACAACTTCTAAATGAAACTATATTTTGATTTTTAAAATCTAAAAAATATAAATATAGTTTTTTAAACTTAGTTGATAATGAATTAGGAAAATTTAAATTTTTTTTGATATTCTTGAAATTTTTCTTGAAGCAGTTTTTTTGTTTACTACTCCAGATTTAGCAACCTGCATTAGAATTGATTGGAATTTTGGAAAATATTTTTTTATTTTAGCCTTGTCTTTCGATTTAATTAGCATTTCCATTTGTTTAATTGCATTTTTATATTTGCTTTTTCTGATTCTATTAGTTTGAGTTTGCTTTTTAACCCTTCTTACTCTTCTGATAGCTGCTTTTGTGTTAGGCATTTTACGATTGTATATATGGCTCAATTATTTCGGTCAACTTTATTATTTTTGACACTTTTTACAAAAAAAAGTTGCCCGATTAGAAATGACGGTCTTAATTATCACATTGTTACAATCTACATTAGAACATTTACAATCTTTTTTTCCATAGATTTTAAAATATTGTTGAAAGACGCCTTTTTTTCCATTTTCAACAAAAAAATCTTTAATGGTAGATCCTCCAAGTTTTATTGAACTCTTCAAAATGATTTTAGAATATTTAATGATTTTTTTAATTTCAAAATTCTTAAGTTTTTTTACTTTTCGACTTGGCCTCACACCACTAAGAAATAAAATTTCATTTACATAAATATTTCCTAAACCAGATACAAATTTTTGATCCATTAAAATACTCTTAACATTTCTCTTTCTATTTATGATATAATTTTTAAAATATCTAAAGTTCCATTTTTTTCCTAATGGTTCTGGTCCTAAGTTTTTTAAATGAGATATTTTTGTTTTATTGTTTAACTCATATAATTTTATAAATCCAAATTTTCTTACATCATTATAAATTAATTTTCGATTTTTATTTAAGAAAAATATTACTCGATTATGTTTTTGGTCTTTTTGATAGTCTAAAAGATAATAAAAACTTGTTTTATATTTTTTTTTAGTTTTGTCTATAAAAAAGAACTTACCTGTCATTCCAAGATGAACTAACATTGAATAAGACTCATTTAATTCAAAAATCAAAAATTTAGATCTTCTTAAGATTCTCTTAATTTTTTTACCTATGAGTTTTCTAAATATATCTTTCTCTAGCTTATATCTTAACTTGTGATCATTGATTTGAACCTTTTTAATAATCGAATTTAAGATTTTACTCTCTAAGGACCTTTTAACAACTTCAACTTCGGGTAATTCTGGCATATAGTTATCTTATGAACAGCACTATTCAAGATAAAGATAAGTTAGTCAATTCTGTATTTTCTAATGTTCATAAAAAATATGATTTAATGAATGATATAATGTCACTAGGCATACATAGACTTTGGAAAGAAAAGTTCATAAATTGGATGAACCCGCAACCAAATACAAAATTGATTGATGTTGCATCAGGAACTGGTGATATAGCAAAACTTTTCTTTAAGAAAACAAATAAAACTGCAAATATCACTTGTGTTGAGCCAAATAAAAAAATGTTAGAACAAGGTAAAATTAAATTAAAAAACTATAATACAATTAATTGGATAAATTCTAAGGCCGAAAAAATTCCAGTGAAGGATGATGCCTTTGATTATTACTCAATAAGTTATGGAATAAGAAATGTTACAAATATAAATATAGCTTTAAAAGAGGCCTTTAGAGTATTAAAACCAGGTGGCAGATTTATGTGCCTAGAATTTTCAAAAATAGATAACGAACTAATAGACTTTCTTTACAAACAATTTTCAAAAACTATTCCATTAATGGGTAGATTAGTTGTTGGTTCTGAAAAACCATATGAATATTTAATTGACAGTATTAAAAAGTTTTACAATCAAGAGCAACTAGCTGAATTAATGAAAAAGAATGGATTTTCGAACGTAGAGTTTAGAAATCTTTCTAGTGGTGTCTCAGCAATACATTCGGGTTGGAAAATTTAAATGTTTAAAAGAATCATTAAGTTATTTCAAATCGCTAGAAAATTTTCAACTTCTGGAGCGGTAGAAATAATAAATGAAATACAACAATTGCCAACAATTGTTAATTTATTTTTTAATCTGATCTCAATCGGTGCAAGCTCAGGAATACAAGATAAACAAAAAACATCTGGAGAGAAGCTGTGCGTTGCTTTACAGGGAATGGGAACAACATTTATAAAATTAGGACAATTTCTAGCTACTCGGCCAGATATTATAGGTGAAGAATTAGCAAAAAGTCTTGAAAAGCTACAAGACAAAGTTCCAGCATTCAATCTGTATGATGCAAAAAAGATTATTAAAAAAGAAATTGGTGAAAATTATTTTAAAGATGTAACTCAAATAAGTGAACCAATCGCAGCTGCCTCAATTGCTCAAGTACATTTGGCTAAAATAAATTTCGAGGGAAAAGAAAAACAAGTTGCAATAAAAATATTACGGCCAGACATAGAAAAATTATTTAATGAAGAGTTAGATGCTTTAATGCTTTTTGCCTATATAGTTGAAAACACAGTATCCAAAGCGAAAAGATTAAAACTAGTAGAGGTAGTTCATTTATTAAGAGAAATTACTAATATCGAAATGGATTTAAGATTTGAGGCTGCTGCAGCTAATGAACTTTATGAAAATACAAAAAATGATAATGGGTTTGCCGTTCCTAAAATTTATTGGAACTATACGACAAAGAAAATATTGACTTTAGATAAAGTCGAAGGAGTTTCAATTAGAGAAATTAAAAAAATTGATGAACTTGGAATAGATTTAAAAAAACTTGCAGAAAACCTGATACAATTATTTTTAACACAAGCTGTAAGAGATGGTTTTTTTCACGGCGATATGCATCAAGGAAATTTATTTGTTGACGCTAATGGAAACGTAGTTCCAGTAGATTTTGGAATAATGGGACGTTTAGATAAAAATAATAGAAAATTTTTAGCGGAAATTTTGTATGGTTTTATAAAAAGAGACTACGTAAAAGTTGCTGAAGTTCATTTTCAAGCCGGTCTTGTCCCCCAAGATGCATCTAAAGAAGAATTTGCACAAGCATTAAGATCCGTAGGTGAACCTATTTTTGGTCAATCTATTAAAGATATTTCAGGTGGAAATTTATTAGCTCAATTATTTGAAATAACTGAGAAGTTCAATATGCCAACTCAACCCCCGCTTCTTTTATTGCAAAAAACAATGGTTGTTGTGGAGGGAGTTGCAAGAAAACTTTACCCTGAAACAAATATTTGGGAGGTATCAAGACCTATTCTTGAAGATTGGCTAAAAAGTATTAAAAGTCCAAAATCTACTATTGATACTGCTATTAATACCTCTTCTGAAATTCTAAAAAGAATACCAGATCTACCAGAATTAATGGATAGAGCAGACTATGCCTTAAAATTAATGTCTGAAGGAAAATTAAACTTATCTATAGGGACAAATAAGAAATTAGAATTAGAACAAATGAAGATTAAAAACTTTAGGAATAATATAGTCATTAGTTTTTTTGGTGTTGTAATTGTCTTTCTATTAGTATTTTAATTGCTTATGAAAATAAAAAATAAGAAAATACTTATAATAATTGGTGGAGGGATTTCGGCTTATAAATCATTAGATTTAATTCGATTGCTTAAAAAAAATAAAAACGAAGTTAAAGTTATATTAACTAAAAGTGGTAAAGAATTTGTCACCCCTTTGTCTATTACTACACTTACTAATAGTAAGACATTTGAGGATGTTTTTGATAAAAACTCTGAAGCAGAAATCGACCACATATCTTTGTCAAGATGGGCCGATTTAATAGTCGTTTTACCTGCTACAGCTAACTTTATGACTAAGTTAAGTCTTGGAAAAGCTGAAGACTTAGCAACAACAGTAATTTTAGCTTCAAATAAAGATATTTTATTAGTTCCCGCAATGAATGTCAGAATGTGGATTCACAAAGCTACACAAAGAAATGTTAAAACTTTAAAAGATTATGGTTATTTATTTATAGGACCAGAAAAGGGAGAAATGGCATGTGGAGAATATGGTGAGGGTAAAATGTCAAGTCCAAGACAGATATTTTCTTTTCTTGATAATTATTTTAACAAAAAAAATATTATTAAAAAAAGAAAACTTAGAGCTCTAGTGACAGCTGGTCCGACAAGAGAATATATAGATCCAGTAAGATATATATCAAATGAGTCAAGTGGTAAACAGGGGTACGAGATAGCAGAGGCGCTTAGTAGACTAGGCATAGAAACAACTCTAATTACAGGGCCAACAAATCTTGTTTCTAATAAAGATATTAAAACAAAAAAAATTATAACCGCAAGTGAGATGTTTGAGACTGTCAAAAAAAATCTACCTGTAGATATCGCTGTGTGTGCAGCTGCTGTAACAGATTTTAAACCAATTTATAAAAGTAAATCTAAATTAAAAAAAGATAATTTAAGATTAAAGTCTTTTGAATTACAAAAAAATATTGATATTGTAGAATTTCTTAGTAAAAATAATAAACATAGACCAAAAATAGTTATCGGTTTTGCAGCAGAAACTGAAAATTTAGATAAAAACGCATTATCTAAATTAAAACAGAAAAATTGTGACATTATAATTGCAAACGATGTTTCAAAGAAAGATAGTGGATTCAACTCGGATTATAATCGAGTTTCAATTATAGATAATTCAGGAAAAATTAAAGTTGTTAAAAAAAATAAAAAAAGTTTTATAGCAAATATAATTGCGGATATTATTTTGGATAAAATCTTGATTAATGACAGAAGTTTTAATTAAAAGATTATCTAAAAATGTAGAACTGCCTAAATATGAAACTGATGGTTCATCTGGGATGGATCTTTCTGCTAATATCTCTACAGACATAAAAATAGATCCAGGAAAAACATCCATAATTCCTACTGGTATATCTCTCTCAATACCTAAAAATTTTGAAATACAAATTAGACCAAGATCAGGATTAGCTGCTAAAAGCCAAGTATCAGTTTTGAATACTCCTGGAACTATAGACGCTGATTATAGGGGGGAAATAAAAGTAATTTTAATAAACCTAGGGAGCAGCACTTTCACGGTCAAAACAGGTGCGAGGATAGCTCAAATGGTTTTGAGTCCAGTTGTTAAAGTAAAATTAAAAGAAGTTGAAAACCTCGATGAAACAGACAGAGGTTCTGGTGGATTTGGTTCTACTGGTATGAAATGATTTATGAAAATGAGATTTAATGACTATAAAAGATTTGAAAAACAAATAATTTTAAAAAATTTTGGAGTAAATGGACAAAAAAAAATAATGAACTCAAAGGTATTGATAATTGGACTTGGAGGATTAGGTTGTCCACTACTAACATATTTAGCATCATCTGGAGTTGGCAAGATTGGAATTGTTGATCATGACAAAATTGAGATAAGTAACTTAAACAGACAAACGTTATTTAATATTAATGATATAGGTAAATATAAAGTGCATCGAGCTAAAAATGTTATCAACAAAATGAACAACAAAATTAGAATAAAAATGTTTAAGAAAAAACTTACCAAAATTAATGCAGGATCAATAATCAAAGATTTTGATATAGTTTGTGATGGTACGGATAATTTTGAAACACGATATATAATTAATGATGAATGTAAAAGAAAGAAAAAAACACTCATCTCAGCAGCAATTAGTAAATTTGATGGTCACTTATATAAATTTAATTTTAAGAAAAAGGTGTCTTGTTATAGATGTTTTATGCCAGAAAAACCTGCAACTGAAAAAAATTGTGAAGCAGATGGAGTTTTTTCTCCAGTAGCAGGAATTTTAGGGTCACTTCAAGCAAATGAGGTTTTAAAAACTATTCTAGATTTAAAAGATGATTTAAATGGTTATATAATAATATTTAATTCTATAAAATATAATTTAAGAAAAATAAAATTAACAAATAACCCTCTCTGTAAAAATAAATGTTAAAAATTAAATATATTATTTTAATTTTTATTTTCTCATTTCAAAATCTTTTTGCTAATGAATATTTTTTAACTTTAAGAAATGATAAAGTAAATTTAAGGCAAGGCCCGTCTTTTGAATATCCAATAAAGTTATTTTATAAAAAAAAATATTTACCTGTTCTTGTACAAGATAGATTTGAAAATTTTAGAAAAATTATAGATCATGAAAACAATAGTGGCTGGGTTCATATCTCACAATTATCAAAAAAAAAGGCAGCTATTATAGTTGGAGACGACAAACTGATCTTCAGTAATCCTTCGATTTACTCCAAACCATATGCAATTCTAAAACAAGGTAGATTATGTCAAATACGTAAATGTAAAGAAAATTGGTGCAAGGTAAAAATTGAAAAATTTGAAGGATGGATCAAAAAAGATGGTCTATGGGGATTATTATAAACTCATTTCTTATATTTAGAGGTCCAAATTTTATCTAACACGAAGTACCATACTGCATTAGCTATCGGTTCTACTATTGCATCTGTTAAAGCAATCATGAACGATACATTGGATATTAACATCAAAACTGTTATAGCAATTAAAAAATGTCCAATTGTATAGATTAAGGTTCTTAAAAGAGATCCTTTGTTGCTTTGATAAATATCTTTTACAGTAAGATAAATTCCTTTATTGAACTCTGCCATTTTTAAACGGATTTTCTAAAACACACGCTACAAGATGTATCCTGTCTTGTTCACCGCCATTAAAGAAGTTGTGATATTTAGTGTTGTTTGTAATGGTTGCTGATCCATCAGCTGGCATATGCTTGCAAACATCCTCTATCACCATCCTACAACCTTTGTTTGTTATGATTGGAATATGAAGTCTTGGCTCTGGATCTCTGTGCCAACTTAGAGTGGATCTAGGTTCTTTTAATAATATTCTTACTCTTCCAAGTTTAAAGTGTTTCTTTAAGGTATTATAAACTTCCTCAAAATATGTATTTTTAAACTCAGGAACTATTTCTGTATATTTTGACTCATCAATAGCCTTGTCTCTCTCTACTTCTTTACCTTTTTCATCAGGTATAGTCCAGTAAGTGCCTCTTACATTGTGACCCTCTGTAGAATTTTTATCACCTGGAATTTGATTTATAGAAATGGCCCCAAAATTTTTAATACCAAGAGTGTTGAATTTCTTTTTTTTTAATACAATATTTAAATCAGCTTTTAATTTATCAATATCAAATTTTAAATTTGGAACTTTAAAAAAATCATCTTTTATATTTTGATTTAACTTTTCTAAATTTTGTGTTTTTACAATTTCCATATTAATTTAACTTTTTAAGGTTAACTCTATCTGCGTTCATAATTTTTGTCCAAACTTTAATAAAATCTTTAATAAATTTTTCTTTATTATCGTCTTGTGCATAAACTTCTGCATAGGATCTAAGAATAGAATTTGAACCTAAAACTAAATCAGCTCTAGAGGCTGTAAATTTAACTTTGTTAGTTTTACGGTCAATTATATCGTATGAGTTTTTTCCAGTTGGTTTCCAAGTATATTTCATGTCAACTAAATTTACAAAAAAGTCATTTGTGAGTGCTCCAACTTTATCAGTCATAACACCTTTTTCTTTGGCAGTTGAATGATTTGTTCCTAGCACTCTCATTCCTCCTACTAAACAAGTCATTTCCTGTGCAGTTAAACCCATAAGAGACGCTCTCTCTAAAAGTAGTTCCTCAGGCATTACTGAAAAATCACCTTTAAAATAGTTTCTAAATCCATCATGATGAGGTTCTAACCATTTGAAACTTTTAATTTCAGTATGATCTTGTGAAGCATCACCCCTTCCAGGGTTAAATGGAACTTTTGCTTTAGAACCCGCTTTTTTAATAGCTTTTTCAAGGCCGACATTTCCTGCTAATACTATTGTATCTGCAATTGTTGCTCCAGTTTTCTTAGCTATTCCCTCAAGCACTTTTAAAACTTTAGAGAGTTTTTTTGGCTCGTTTGCTTCCCATTGGTTCATTGGTTCTAAACGAATTCTTGCTCCATTAGCTCCACCTCTTTTATCAGTTCTTCTGTATGTTCTTGCACTATCCCAGGCAGTGGTAATTAAATCACTAGAACTTAATTTTGACGAAGAAATCATTTTCTTTACTTTTTGTACGTTGTATTTCTTTTTAGGTTTTGGAACATTACCTTGCCAATATAAATCTTCTTTAGGAGCCCAAGGTCCAATATAGTTTTCTTTATTTCCCATTGTTCTATGAGTTAACTTAAACCATGCTCGTGCGAACGAGTCCTCAAAGAATTTCGGATCTTTAAAAAATCTTTCTGAAATTTTTCTGTACTCTGGGTCCATTGCCATTGCCATGTCGGCGTCAGTAAACATTAATCTTGCTTTTTTGTTAGGGTCTCCCAGGTCTCTTGGTTTTTTTTCCTCTTCAAGATTGATTGGTTCCCACTGCCAGGCGCCTGCAGGGCTTTTTTTACTTTCCCACTCATAATTAAGTAAAAGATCTAAATATTGATGATCCCACTTATCAGGATTTGTTGTCCAGGCCCCTTCCAGACCTGATGTAATTTGATTTGCTCCGGTACCATTTTCCTGGTTCCAGCCAAAACCTTGTTCATGAATATCAGCTCCAGCAGGTTCTGGCCCTAAATTGTCAGGATTACCATTACCATGCGCTCTTCCAATAGAATGACCTCCAACTGTAAGTGCTGCAGTCTCAACATCATTCATTCCCATTCTTCCGAAAGTTTCCCGGACATCCATCGCGGTTCTTACCGGATCAGGTTTCCCCTCAACACCTTGGGGGTTTACGTAAACTAATTGAAAATGAGAAGCTGCGAGAGGTGCTTCTAATGAAGATCTATCTTGTGGATCTCCGTATCTGTTAACTGCTAATGGAACTGTTTCTTTTCCCCAGTAAACATCTTTTTCTGGCTCCCAAATATCCTCTCTACCAAATGAAAAACCGAAAGTTTTAAATCCAGCATGCTCATAAGCCATAGTACCAGCTAGCACCATTAAATCTGACCAACTTAATCTGTTGCCGTATTTTTTTTTAATCGGCCATAAAAGACGTCTAGCTTTGTCTAAGTTTGTATTATCAGGCCAAGAATCTTGAGGTGAGAATCTATGTGATCCAACATTAGGTCTTCCGTCGAATTCTCTATAAGTACCAACCTGGTGCCAAGTTAGTCTCACCATTAACCCACTGTAAGTTCCAAGATCTGCTGGCCACCACTCTTGGCTGTCTGTCATCAACTTTAATAAATCTTTTTTTAAAGCTTTAAAATTTAATTTTTTAACTTCTTTTTTATAATTAAATCCTGGAAGCGGATTCGTTTTTGTATCGTGTTGATGTAAGATATCTAAATTTATACTATTGGGCCAAAGTCTGGCAGTATTTGACTCTCCTGCTTTAGTAACACCCCCGTGCATAACTGGACATTTACCATTATTATTTTTTTTATAATCTACACTCATAAATCTAGTTTATAATTATTCTAAAGTGAAAAACAAGCGACAAACTGTCAATTTTTCAAATTTATAAATACCTCAACATTCTTAATTTTTTTGCCATTTGGTGCTTTTGGAAGTTTTTGGATGATTATATCATTCGCATCGATGTCTATTAATTCTGAAGTTTCGCTATCATAAAAATGGTGGTGGTTTGAAACATTAGTGTCAAAATAAGTTTTGTTTCCTCTTACTTCAACTTCACTTAAATGCCCGGCTGTTTTAAATGCGTGGACGGTATTATAAATTGTAGCTAGCGCAATTTTAGAAGCCGATTTTTTGCTCAAAAGTTTGTTTAAACTTTCAACTGTAAAATGAAATGTTTTTTCTCTTTCAAATAAAAATTTAGCTATTTCAACTCTTTGTTTAGTCGGTCTTAACCCGGAAGATCTTAATTTTTTTAAAATATCTATTTTTTTCATGTTTTAGTTCGTTTTTTGATCTACTTTATAATCATTCTAAAAACAAAATATATATGAAACTTTTGCTAAATCAAGTAAAACAATTCTAAATCATGCAAAAAAATAGTTACAATTACGATGAGTTAATTTCGTGTGGAGAAGGGAAACTATTTGGTGAGGGAAATGCTAAGCTGCCATTACCTCCAATGTTGATGTTTGATAGGATTACAGAAATAAGAAAAGATACAGGTGAATTTAAAAAAGGTTTTATTAAAGCGGAGCTTGATATTAAAGACAACCTATGGTTTTTTGATTGTCATTTTAAAAAAGACCCAGTTATGCCAGGTTGTCTTGGCCTAGATGCTATGTGGCAGTTAGTTGGATTTTATTTAGGCTGGATAGGTGAGCCAGGAAAGGGTAGAGCTTTGGGAGTAAATTCTGTAAAATTCACAGGTGAGGTGTTAAAAAATATTAAAATGGCGACTTACGAGATAAATATGAAGAGAATTTTAAAAAAAGAAGGTACTGCTGTTGGATTAGCTAACGGTATTTTAAGTGCAGATGGTAAGATAATTTACACTGCAGAAAACCTTAAGGTAGGATTATTCAAATCATGAAAAGAGTTGTGGTTACTGGAATAGGAGTAGTTTCTTGTTTAGGAAATAATCAAGATGAAGTTTATAAGTCATTACTAAATGCAAAGTCAGGGATTACATTTTCTGAAGAATACAAAGAATATAATTTAAAAAGTCATGTTCACGGAAAACCAAATATTAAACTAGAAGATTATGTGGACAGAAAATTTATAAGGTTTATGGGGCCAGGGTCTGCTTATAATTATGTTTCTATGAATGAAGCTGTAAAAGATTCTGGTCTTGAGGAAAAAGATATAAGCAATGTAACAACCGGAATGATAATGGGATCTGGCGGCCCTTCAATAGAAAACGTTATATTAGCAGCAGACAAGACTAGAGAAAAAAGCCCTAAAAGAATGGGCCCTTTTGTAGTTCCACGGACAATGTCGAGTACAGCTTCAGCAACTCTTGCGGTGCCTTTTAAAATAAAAGGAGTTAATTATACAATTAGTTCAGCATGTGCAACTAGCGGGCACTGTATTGGTAACGCTATGGAATTAATTCAACTAGGAAAACAAAAAATTATTTTTGCTGGTGGCAGTGATGAAGTTCATTTTGCGATGACTGCAATGTTTGATGCGATGACCGCCTTGTCTTCAAAATATAATGATACCCCTGAAAAAGCGTCTAGGCCTTACGATAAAACACGAGATGGTTTCGTTATCTCAGGTGGTGGTGGTGTTTTGGTTTTAGAAGAATATGAACATGCGAAAGCAAGAGGTGCAAAAATTTATGCGGAATTAACAGGCTACGGTGCAACATCAGATGGTTATGATATGGTTGCTCCATCAGGAGAGGGAGCAGTCCGATGTATGAAGATGGCATTGAGCACCGCAAAAAATAAAATTGATTATATAAATACTCACGGGACATCAACACCTGTTGGGGATATAACTGAATTAAAAGCTGTTGGTGAGGTTTTTAGCGACTACAAACCTAAAATAAGCTCTACTAAATCTCTTGCTGGGCATTCTCTTGGAGCTACTTCAGCCCATGAAGCTATTTACAGTTTAATAATGATGAAAAATAATTTTATTGCAGCGTCTGCAAATATAAATGATATGGATGATGAAGCAAAGAAATATCCGATTGTAACCAAAGTTGAAAAAGACATAAACCTAAATGCAGTAATGTCTAATAGTTTTGGTTTTGGTGGAACTAATGCTACTTTGGTATTTGAAAAGGTAAAACAATGAGTTTAATGAAAGGAAAAAAAGGTCTTGTGATGGGCGTTGCTAATGAACGGTCAATAGCTTGGGGTATATCTCAAAAACTTGCAGATGCAGGTGCAGAATTAGCTTTTACATATCTAGGTGACGCATTGAAGAAAAGAGTTGTACCTTTAGCAGAAAAGCTAAATTCAAATGCAACATTTAGCTGCGACGTAGAGAAAAAAGAAGAAGTTATAAAACTTTTCGAAGATGTTAAGTCAAAATGGGGCGAAATAGATTTTGTAGTACACGCAGTTGCATTTTCAGATAAATCAGAGTTATCTGGTGAATATTTAAATACTACAAGAGAAAATTTTTTAAAAAGTATGCTTATTTCTTGCTTCTCATTCACTGAGGTATCTAAAGAAGCTGCAAAGATAATGAGAGAAGGAGGGAGTCTTCTAACACTTACCTATGAATCTTCTAAGGCAATACCTAATTATAATGTTATGGGAGTTTGTAAATCTGCTTTAGAGGCAAGTGTAAAATACTTAGCTAGAGATCTTGGGAAAAAAAAAATTAGAGTAAATGCAATCAGTGCAGGTCCTATTAAAACCTTAGCTGCTTCTGCCATTGGGGATGCAAAATTTTTATATAAATGGAATGAAGATCATTCTTTTTTAAAAAGAAATGTAGATATTCACGATGTAGGTAACTCAGCATTATATTTACTAAGTAATTTAGCAGCAGGAGTAACTGGTGAAATTCATTATGTTGATGCAGGTTATAATAAAGTAGGAATGCCTGATCCTAAAAATATGGCTTAGGCTGAAGCTTGTTTCATTGATAATTTTACTTTTCCTCTATCAAAACCCACAACTTTAACTGAAACTTCATCACCCTCTTTTACAACATCGCCAACTTTTGCCACTCTTTTGTCAGCAAGCTCAGAAATATGGACAAGTCCGTCTTGTTTTCCTAAAAAGTTGACAAACGCTCCAAATTCCATAATTTTTACAACTTTGCCTTTATAAATTTTACCCATCTCAGGTTTGGCGACTAAATTTTTAATGAATTCAATAGCTTTGTTTCTTGAAGCCTCATCTGGTGCAGCAACAGTTACTTCACCTGTGTCTTTAACATCAACTTTAGCTCCTGAGGACTCAACTATTTCTCTAATTGTTGCTCCTCCTTTTCCAATTACTGTTGCTATATCTTTTTTATCAACTTTAATTGTTTCCATTTTAGGAGTATGTTTTGAGAATTCCTTTCTAGAAGTTTTTATAGCTTTATTCATTTCACCTAAAATATGTTCTCTTCCTTCTTTGGCTTGCTTTAATGCTTTTTCCATAATTTCAAATGTAATACCTGTAATCTTAATATCCATTTGAAGTGAGGTAATACCATCTTTTGTACCAGCAACTTTAAAATCCATATCTCCTAGGTGATCCTCATCTCCCAAAATGTCAGAGAGGACTGAAAAATCTTCACCTTCCTTAATTAATCCCATAGCAATTCCGGCAACTGGTTCTTTAATTGGAACTCCAGCATCCATCAAAGATAAGGAGGTACCACAAACCGTTGCCATTGATGAAGATCCGTTAGATTCTGTTATTTCAGAAACTACTCTAAGAGTGTATGGAAAATTTTCTTTTGAGGGTAATGATGAGTTTATTGCTCGCCAAGCGAGTTTTCCGTGACCAATTTCTCTTCTTCCAGTTCCGATTCTTCCACATTCTCCAACAGAAAATGGAGGGAAGTTATAGTGCAACATAAAGTTTGATTTTTGCATACCTTCTAGACTTTCTAGCCTTTGTTCATCATCTGACATTCCAAGTGTAGTTACTACAAGTGCTTGTGTTTCTCCTCTAGTAAAAAGTGCAGAGCCATGAGTTCTTGGTAAAACACCAACTTCACATTTAATCTGTCTTACGTCTGCAAGACCTCTTCCATCAATTCTTTTCTTTTCTTTCAAAATTGCGGTCCTTACAATATCCTTTTCTAAAGACTTAAGCTGGCCCATTACTTGATTTTCCGAAACATTTTCATCTTCAGCAAACATTTCTTTGCATTGACTTTCTATTTCGGAGATAGCAGTTGATCTTTTTTTCTTATCAATCTCTTTGAACGCATCTCTTAGAGCACTCTCAAATTTTTTAGAAATTTGGTTTTTAATTTCTGAATGATCAACTTCTTCAATTTCCCATTTTGGTTTTCCAGCTTTTTTTGCTAATTTTTCTATTGCTTCGATAATTGGAACAAAGTTTTCATGTCCAAATTTTACCGCATCTAACATCACTTTTTCAGATAATCCAGATGTTTCTGACTCAACCATCAAAACTGCATCTTTAGTTCCAGCTACTACAAGATCCAATTCTGACTCTTTAAGTTGTTCAACTGAAGGATTTAATAAATACTTTCCATTTTTATATCCTACTCTGCTTGCAGCTATAGGACCCATGAATGGTAATCCGGATATAGCCAAAGCAGCGGAAGAGGCTATAATTGATAAAATATCAGGTTGGTTTTCACTATCATAAGATAAAACTGTAGGTAATACTTGCACTTCATTCATGAATCCAGAGGGAAACAAAGGTCTTATAGGTCTATCTATTAATCTAGAAATTAAAGTTTCAGCTTCAGTCGGTCTTGCTTCTCTTTTAAAGTAACCTCCTGGTATTTTGCCAGCAGCGTAATATTTTTCTTGGTAGTTTACCGATAGTGGAAAATAATCTTGTCCTTCTGCAACTTTTTTAGCGCCAACAGCAGTTGCAATCACAACTGTTTCTCCTGAAGTAGCGATTACGGCTCCATCTGCTTGACGTGCAATTTTTCCAGTTTCTAAAGTTAATATTTTACCATTAATCTCTATTTCCTCTTTCTCTATTTTAAACATTACTTCCTTAAATTAAGTTGCTTGATTACATTTTGGTAAGACTCTGTATTTTTTTTTTTTAAATAGTTTAAAAGTTTTTTTCTTTTATTAACTGATTTTGTTAAACCAATAGTAGAGTGCTTATCTTTTTTAAATTTTTTAAAGTGTTCTGAAAGTTTTGTAATTTTATCTGTAAGTAAACCTATTTGAATTTCTGTAGATCCGACATCATTTTTATGAGTAGCCAGTGACTTAATTGTATCTTTTTTTTTCTTTATCATTATTTTTGTTTTCTTTAATAATTCTCTCGATTTTTTCAGCGTATTCAAATGAGTTATCTTCAACAAAAGTGAGTTTAGGAAGAAACTTAATATCTAACCTTTTCGAGAGCGCTTTTCTAACAAGATGCACGTATTCAGTCAAGATTTTTACAGTTTCTTTAGTATCTATTCCTCCTAAAGGAATTACGTAAACTCTTGCTGTTTTGAGGTCAGGGGTCATCCTAACCTCGGTCACAGTAATTAATTTAGTGTTAATTGAAGGTATTTTGGCTTCATTTCTAAGAAACAATTGGCCCAAGTTTTGTTTCACTAGTTCCCCTACTCTTAATTGTCTTTGACTAAATGGCCTTTGAGATTGATTAACCATCATATTGACCTTTGTATCTTTTCGGACAAATAGGATTCTATTACATCTTTTTCTTTGAAATCTATAAAATCTTTTATGCTAATTCCACATTCCAAACCAGTACCTACTTCTTTAACCTGATTTTTTTCTCTGAACAAAGATAAAATTTCTCCATTATACACAACTGTGCCGTCACGAATTACTCTTGCTTTTGATTTGCTTTTGATTTCTCCGCTAATAACTTTTGAGCCAGCTATTTTTCCTGCGCTTGAAACTTTAAAAACCTTTTGAATCTCAGCGCTTCCAAGCACTATCTCTTTAATATCAGGAGCAAGAAGCCCGGATAAAGATTTTTCAATATAATCTAATGCTTCGTAAATTATATTGAAAAATTTTATTTCTATCTTCTCTTTATCAGCTAATTTTTTTGCTTCTCTATTAGGTTTTACATTAAACCCAACTAGAATAGCATTCGAAGCTTTTGCCAGTGAGACATCTGTTTCATTAATCATTCCAATATCTGATAAAATGATTTTTGCCTCAACTTCATCATGTTTAATTTTATCAATTGCCATTTTTAATGCCTCGCTTGAGCCCTGGACGTCAGACTTTATTATTATGTTTAATTCATCTTTGTCTTTAACTTTATCGAAAAGTGTAGTTCTGTCTTTTGCAATTGATTTATTTTTTGCAATATCATCGCTTTTAATTTTTGAAATTTCTTTTGCTTCTTCTTCGTTTGGAGTTACTAAGAATTCAGCCCCAGCAAATGCTGAACTATTCATTCCTAAAATTTCAACTGGCATTGATGGAAAAGCCTCATCTATCATTTTTCCCTCATAATTAATCATTGCTCTTATTTTTCCCCAGGTATTACCACAAACAAAATAGTCTCCTTTGTTTAATTTGCCGTTACTTATCAAAATGGTAGAAACTGGTCCTTTCCCTTTATCAATTTTAGACTCAATTACTACACCGCTGGCTTTATCAGAGTAGGAAGCTTTTAAATCAAGTATTTCTGATTGAAGCAATATACTTTCTTTAAGTTTGTCTAAGTTTTGTTTTTTAAGTGCAGAAACCTCTACAAAAAGAGTATCACCACTTAATTCTTCAGCTATCAATTCAAACTGCATCATCTCATTTTTAATTTTACTGATATTTTTTTCAGGCAAATCGCACTTATTTATTGCTACAATTATAGGGACTTTTGCGGCTTTAGCATGTTTGATAGCTTCGACAGTTTGTGGCTTAACTCCATCATCAGCAGCTACAACTAAAACTACAATATCAGTAATTTTTGACCCCCTAGCTCTCATTTCAGTGAAAGCTGCATGGCCAGGCGTATCAATAAAAGTTATTAATTTATTCTCACTCGTCTTGACCTGGTAGGCCCCTATATGTTGGGTAATTCCACCATACTCCCCTGATACAGTATTACTTTCTCGTAAGGAGTCTAACAGTGAAGTTTTACCATGATCAACATGACCCATAATTGTTACAACTGGAGGTCTGTTTTTTACTTCACCTGTGAAATTTTCTTTTTGTTTACCAGTTGTAACTAGTATTTTATCTTCTAAAATTGGTTTATGGCCAAACTCCTTCACAATATATTCTGCTGTATCCTTATCTATATTATGATTTATTGTTGCTACAACTTTCATATTAAATAAAAACTTTATAATTTCATTTGATTTCTCTGCCATTCGATTTGATAATTCTTGAATAGTAATTTGTTCTGGAATTTTTACTTCTTTAACTACCTTTTTGAACTCTTTTTTTTCTTCTCCATCTGGCTTATTTTTTTTCTCTTTTAATCTAGCTCTTTTTACTGAAGCTAAACTTCTTTGTTTTATCTCAATTTCTTCGACATTCAATGCTCTTGATACAGTCAGTTTAAAATCTCTTTTGTCTACTGGCCCCTTCAATCTTAGCTTACTTTTTCCAGCAGGTTTATTATCTTTTTTGATAAAATCTTTTGTTGCTTGCTGTTCGATGAATTTTCTAGCAAAATTTTTTTTTTTATTTTCTTGGTTTGAATGAACACTTTGATTATTTAGTTTATTTGTTTTAGCAGTTTTATAAGGTTTTTTTTTATCTACAAAAAAAGATTTCTTACCTGATGTAGATATTGAACGGGGGTCAATTTTTTTTTTTAAATTAGACGATATAGTGAGAGTCTTTTTTTTATCTTTATCCATAACATTACTTGTAAGCTATCTCCCTAGCTGACATAATTAGTTCATCAGCTTCTTTTCTTGATAAAGAAAATTCTTCGAGATAACCATCGATTCTAATTTTTTTTCCTTTTATTTCATCATATCCACCGATAAGCTCATCAGAAGATAGATCAGCAAAATCACTTAGTTTTTTTATATTTTTTTGTCCCAATATCACTAGCATACCTTGTGTCATGCCTTTTAAATTAATAAGTTTTTCCTCAACACCCAGTTCTTTTAATTTGAGTGAAACTGCTTCTTTTTCTTTTACGATTGTTTCTTTAGATCTGTTAATAAGCTCTAAGGCAGTTTCATCATCTATTGCATCTATTTTGGAAATGTCATCAGGGTTTGATTGAGCAATTTCTTCAATAGAAATAAATCCTTCCGAAACAAGCAATTGACCTAAAGTTTCATCTACCTCTAGATTTTTAATTAAAGTTTCGGTTCGATCTTTAAATTCTGCTTGGCGTCTTTCAGAATCTTCTTTTTCGGTAAGTATATCAATTTCAAAATTTGTTAATTTTGAAGCTAGCCTAACATTTTGTCCCCTTCGTCCAATAGCTTTACTTAAATTCTCTTCAGATAAAATTATATCTATCCTCTTGTTTTCTTGATCAATCAGAACACGTTGAATCTCAGCCGGGGAAAGTGACTCTGAAATTAATGTTGGTAAGTCTTCTGTCCATTTTATTATATCTATTTTTTCACCGTGTAACTCATTTACTATAGTCTGCACTCTACTACCTCTCATACCTACACACGCTCCCACTGGATCAATCGAGGAGTCCTTGGAATGAACACATATTTTTGCTCTGCTTCCTGGGTCTCTAGCAACAGATTTGATTTCAATAGTTCCTTCGTAAATTTCTGGAACCTCCTGGAAAAATAGTTTAGCTAAAAATTGTGGGTGTGCTCTTGATAAAAATATTTGATGGCCTTTTAATTCTTTTTTAACCTCGTAGCAATAAGCCTTCACTCTATCACCAGTTTTTAATATCTCTCTAGGAATTAATTCATCTTTTTTTATTACGCCTTCAGCTTTACCAAGATCAACAATAACATTTCCATATTCTAATCTTTTGATAATACCACTTAATATTAATCCTTGTTTATCTATGAAATCTTCGTATTGTCTATTCTTTTCCGCCTCTCTAACTCTACTGCTAATAACTTGCTTTGCGCTTTGAGCAGCTATCCTTCCAAAATCAATTTGAGGCAATTCTTCATAAATTTTTTCACCAACTTTAAATTCTTTTTTTTTGTATATCTTTTGAGCATCTGCTAAATTAATTTCTCTAGCAGCATCCTCAACTGATTCAACAATTTCTAGAACTTTCTGGATTTTTATATCTCCACTTTCTCTATCAATATTTACTTCAATGTTATTATCATTTCCAAATTTGGTAAGAGCAGCTCTCTTAATAGCGCTCTCCATAGAGTCTATAACAAGCTCTTTGTCGATAGATTTTTCATTAGCTACAGCTTCTACTATTCTTAAAAGTTCTAGTTTATCTAAGCCTCTATTTAACATTTATAATGCCCCTAAAAAAAAATGGGCAAGAGCCCATTTTGAATTATTAATAATTTAATTGATTTATAAAGAAAATTTGAAATTTTTCAAGATTACAATTTGAATAAATCGGCTTTATCTGTCTTTTCCCATGTAAACTCACCTTTATTTGTGGGTTTTCTACCAAAGTGACCATAGGCTGATGTTACTTGATAAATAGGATTATTTAATTTTAACATTTCTCTAATTCCTCTCGGTGATAAATCAAAGTTCTTATCTATTATCTCCATGATCTTTTTCACTTTTGCTTCATCTTTGTCAGCCAGTTTTACAAAAATAGATAGTGGTTTAGAAACACCGATCGCATAAGCAATTTGAATCAAACATTTCTCAGAAGCACCGGATGAAACGATATTTTTGGCTAGATATCTTGCTGCATATGCTGCTGACCTATCAACTTTTGTTGGGTCTTTTCCTGAAAATGCTCCTCCGCCATGAGGAGCTGATCCTCCATAAGTATCTACAATAATTTTTCTTCCAGTAAGTCCTGTATCTCCATCGGGACCACCAATAATAAATTGACCTGTAGGATTTATGTAGATTTCTTTGGGCTCTAAACTCTCTAAAAAATTAGATGGTATAGATTTTTTTATATAAGGAATTACTAACTCTTTTACCCTATCTTGATTTATATCTTTTGAATGCTGAGTTGAGATTACAACTGAAGTTACTTTTACAGGCTTGTTATTTTGGTATAACATTGTAACCTGGCTTTTATTATCAGGTTCAATTCCTTTTAAATTGCCTTTCTTTCTATCTTCAGCCATAAGTCTCAAAATTTTATGCGAATAGTGGATTGGTGCAGGCATTAACTCCTCGGTTTCATTACAGGCATAGCCAAACATTAATCCTTGATCGCCAGCCCCCTCATCTTTATTGCCTTTTGAGTCTACCCCCATAGCAATATCACTAGACTGATCATGTAAATGATTTTCAATTTTTGCATTTTTCCAACTGAAACCTTCTTGGTCGTAACCGATATCTTTTATACAATCTCTTACTTTATTTAAAAGTTCCTCATTGTTTATTTTCGGACCTCTAATTTCACCAGCAAGAACAACTCTATTTGTCGTAGTTAGTGTTTCACAAGCTACTCTCGAAACTGGATCCATAGAGAGATAGGTATCTACAACCATATCAGATATTCTATCGCTTACTTTATCAGGATGCCCCTCAGAAACTGATTCACTTGTAAATAAATAATTGTTAGTTGTCATTTTTTTTTAATAATAGAAAAATTAAAATATATGTAATTAAAAGAGCAAAAAATATCAAATCATTTTTATTTTTATTTTTATTTTTAATTAGTGGGACTTCTAGCTCAATATTACCGGCTTCGTTCAGACTCAATTTCTTGATTACATTGCCTTTATTATCAATTATAGCGCTTATCCCTTTATTGGCTGACCTAATCAAAAAAGAATTTTGTTCAATTGCCCTAAATATGGTTTTTGAGAAATGCTGATGTGGACCAATAGAATCGCCGAACCAGCCATCTTCAGAAATATTTATTATTAAATTAGTGTTTAAGTCTGACTTTTGAACAAATTCTGTAAAGATTATTTCGTAACAAATTAGTGGTAAAATGTTTAAATTATCAAATATCAGATTTTTTTGGTTTTCACCTTTTAAAAAAGAACCATGGCCTTCGGTAATTTTTTTTAAACCAAATTTATTTAATATTTTTTCGAATGGTAAAAATTCACCAAAAGGAACTAATTTTTGTTTTTTATATTCTTGTAGTATTTCCATCTTATTATTTATAATAACTAAGCTGTTGTGATATCCATTCTTTTGCACATCAAACATATTTACTCCAAAAAGAATTAAATGATCATTTTTAAAATTTTTAGAAATAATTTTTTTAAACGGCCTTAATTCATCAAAACTATAACCGCTAAAAACTCCTTCAGGCCAAATATATAAAGTTTTTGGATCATTGCTTGCTTCACTGATTTTGATCAATCTATTAAGTCTTCTCTCAATATCTTTATCGTTTAATCCATATTCAAGTTTAAAATTAGGCGAAACAACTTTTATATTAAATTTTTCACTTGTAGTTTTTAACTCAGTATTATTTTTATTTATTGAGTGATTTCCATAAATAAAAAAAGAAAAAATAATTAAAGATGCAATGCTTAAATATAGAAATTTTTTTTTTAAGTTAATCTTAAAAAATAATACAGATGGGAGCATAAAAACTGTTAAAAAAATTAAATTTAAAGAAAATAAACCCAACTTATCCAAAATTTGAATTACCTCTGGTGACCAGGAAAAACTATATATCCATAAATTCCAAGGGAAACCAGTAAGAATTTTTGCTCTAAGATAGTCAGAAAAGGCTAAACTTCCAGAAAAAATTAACATCGATAAAAAATTTAAGTTTAAAAATGGTCCAAAAATTAATGTTATCATTGAAAAAAATAAGCTTAAAAATAAAGGAATAAATATCAATCCAAACGGAATTAAAATTTTAAAACTTTCATCAAATGTTAGAGAATTAGTAATCCAGTGAATACCACTTAAATAATATCCAAATCCAAAAGCTGTCCCAAAAATGAATAAATTTTTTTTTAAAGGTTTTTTTCTGTAAGTGCTTTTTGATTTTTTTTTAATATAAACCGTTAAATAAAAAAAAATTGGGAGAATTATAAAGTTTATAATGCTAAAATTAAAAGGTTGAAATGAAAATACTGTGATGGCTCCAAGGATAAATGGGAACAAGAGCAATGTATATAATCGATTATTAAGGAATTTTTCCATAAATTAATTTAAATATGAAATAAATTTTTTTTCCATTTTGGTCATTTTGAGAAAATCCAAATCTTTTTTATGATCATATCCAAATAAGTGAGTTAAGCCATGGATCCAAAGTTTATTAAATTCTGTTATAAAATGATTTTTGTTTTCTTTGTTTTTAATCTTATTTAAGTTAACAATAATATCCCCTAAATAAATTTCTTTATTCATTTTAATTTTTTTTTTAAATTCTTTTTTAGTATAAAAAGGAAAAGATAGCACATCTGTAGTTTTATTTTTTTTTCTAAAATTTTTATTTAATTTTCTTATTTCGTTACTATCTGTTAAAACTAATGTACAAAGTAATATATTTTTTTTGTATTTTTTAAACTTTTTGTTAAATTTATTAATTTTATTTTGAATGAATGTGTTTGGATTTTTCAAATACCTCTTCCAATTATCATCATTGGAAATTGTATTAATCTTTATCATCAATACTTTGTTTCTGATAAGCTCTGATAATCTTAGATACCAATGGATGTCTAACTACATCATTGTGATCGAATTGAATTATCTTTATTTCTTTTAAATCCATAAGAATATTTTTTGATTTAACTAATCCTGAGTGTGATTTGTTAATTAAATCTATTTGCGAAGGGTCTCCATTTACTACTAGTTTTGAGTTTTCACCAATCCTAGTTAAAAACATTTTGATTTGTGTCTCAGTTGCATTTTGGGCTTCATCTAATATTGCAAAGCAATTCTTCAAAGTTCTTCCTCTCATGAAAGCTAATGGTGCTATCTCAATTTCCCCAGACTCAATTTTTTTATCAATTTTTTCTGCTCCAAATAGTTCGTACAATGCGTCATATAAAGGACGTAAATACGGGTCAACTTTCTCTTTCATGTCTCCAGGTAAAAAACCTAGTTTTTCCCCAGCTTCCACAGCAGGACGCGATAGAATAACTCTATCGATTTTTTTTTCCATTAACATTGAAACTCCTACTGAAACAGCTAAGAAGCTTTTTCCTGTTCCGGCAGGGCCCAATGACATAATAATTTCATTTTCCTTAAGAGCCTTAATATAATCTGATTGTTTCTCAGATCTAGCTATTACAGATTTTCTAGGAGTTTTTATCAATTGTTGAAATGATTTTATATTTGACTTTTCAAATTCTATATTTTTTTTCACTGATAACATTATATCTTCTTTTTCAATTATTTTTGTTAAAAAATATTTGTTTGCTAGAAATTTAATCGCCTCACAAAAAACAACTATGTCTTCACTTTTCCCTTTACATGTGATCGAGTTTCCTCGAAAAAATATATTAGTATGAGTTAGTTTAGCTAGTTCTTTTAAATTTACATCAAATTGTCCTACAACAGACATTAACATTTCATTATCATTTATTTGAACATTAATTGTTTCACTATCAATCTTTTTAATTGCTAAGTTTTGATCTAATTTACTTATCTCAGACATATTTAAGCGGCAAAATTCCTTTCATTAAGTTTATTATCAATCTCACCAAATAGAGTATTTTGATTTCCGCTTTTGATTTTTACTTTTTTTATTTTTCCTTTTAAATTCTCTTTCGTTTTTACTATCACTGAATTAGCATACTCATCTCTCCCAAAAAACTCATCTTTATTTTTTACTTTGTTTTCGAATAATACTAAGGCTGTTTTATTAAATAGACTTCTTCTATATCTTAATTTGATCTTTTCAGCAGTATTTTGAAAAATAACTAACCTTTTTTTAGATGTATTATGATCAATCTCATTTAGTTTTGCTGCAGGAGTTCCAGGTCGAGGACTAAAAATGAAAGAATAACAATTTATAAATTCAATTTTTTCAAGCAGTTTTATTGTATCATTAAAATCACTTTCAGTTTCCCCTGGATAACCAATAATAAAATCACTAGAAAACTTGATCCTCGGATTCACTTCTCTAAGTTTGTTAATTATTTCTAGATAATCTTCTACGGTGTGTTTTCTATTCATTGCCTCTAGAATTTTATTCGATCCGCTCTGAACTGGTAAATGAATAAAGGGTGTCAACTTTTTATTATGACTTCTATATATATCTATTAGGTCTTCCGTAAAATCTTTAGGGTGTGAGGTAGTATATCTGATTCTTTCTATATCTTTTATTTTGGATATCTCTGATATTAGAGATGATAGTTTTTTTTCGTTATGACAATAAGCATTAACATTTTGACCTAATAAAGTAATTTCTTTTGCGCCATTACTAACTAAATCTTTGCATTCTTTAACTAATTCATTAATCGGTCTAGAAAATTCTGCACCCCTAGTATATGGAACTACACAAAATTTACAAAACTTATCGCAGCCCTCTTGAATTGTTAAAAAAGAAGAAACACTACTATCAGAATTTTTGTAATAATTTAAAGTGTCGAATTTTTCTTTAGCATCAAAACCCGTGAGATTTTCTTGCAAGGATTTTTTCTCTATATTTTTAATTATTTGATTAAACTTATGCAAAGATTGGGGGCCTATTACAGCATCTATATATTTTTCTCTGTCTAAGAGAATGTCGCCCTCTGCTTGAGCTACACAACCAGTTACAACAATAATTGGTTTTTTCCTGCCTCTAAAATTTTTTTTAATTCTACCAATATCATGATAAACTTTATCTGTGGCCTTCTCTCTAATGTGACAAGTATTTAAAACGTAACAATCAGCTTTATCCAATTCATCTGTTTTTTTGTAATTGATAGACTTAACAAGATCATAAATACGATTGCTATCGTATTCATTCATTTGACAGCCAAAAGTTTTTATAAAGATTTTTTTTTCCAAATTATTTTTTAATTTTTGAGCCATACAACTCAAGTTTATGATCTACTAGGTTATAGCCTAATTTTTTTGCAATTTTTTTTTGAAGTTCCTCAATATCTTTATCCACAAATTCAACTATTTCTCCGCTGTTTATATCTATTAGATGATTGTGATCGTCATTAATTTCATATCTAGCCTTTCCAGCTTTAAAATCGTGTTTTACCAAAATCCCTGCTTCTTCAAAGAGTTTTACCGTCCTATAAACAGTTGCTATACTAATTTTATCGTCAATCGCTGTTACTCTTTTATGAAGTTCGTCTACATCCGGATGATCTTTTGATCCATAAATTTCTTTAGACTCAGAAAGTATTTTAGCAATTACTTTCCTTTGATCAGTTAATCTAACCCCCTTTTGTTTACACTTTTCTTCTATTATGCTCATAGTTTAATTTAACTTAAATAAATAGGATTTATCAATTTTTTTTCTATTAAATTTTTGTCTAACAAATTCTCTATATTTTCTTGATCAAATTGCTTTAAATTTTTGTCTTTATATCCAAACAACTTGATATTTTTAGAAATTTTAAGTCCTTTTGCAATAGCCAAGGATATTCTTAATCCTGAAAAGCTTCCCGGGCCTTGATTAACGATTATACTAAAATTTTTGTCTAGTTTTACATTATGGAATTCAAGAAATTTAATAATTTCTAAAACTAGCTGTTCATTATTAATTTTTTGGTTTTCAAAATGGTGAATAAAAAATTCTTTATTTATTCTTAAACCTAATTTATCATCCTCACCGATGTATTTAATTATCAAAAAATTTTCGATCATATTTTTAATCGTTATTATAGCTTTTATATCTCATCAATCAAAGGTGTTGGCTTTAGAAGACTATAATTTTAATGATTTTGGACTTATTTCTATCATGTACCATAGATTCGATGAAAACAAATATCCTTCAACTAATATTCAAATTGATGTCTTTAATGAACAATTGAAAGTAATAGAAAAAGAGAAAATTAAATTTATTCACCCAAAAAATTTTGAGAAAAGTCTCTCAGAAAAAAAACAACAAAGAAAAATTTTGTTTACAGTAGATGATGGGTTATTGTCGTTTTATCAAAATGCCTGGCCTATATTAAAAAAAAAGAAAATACCGTTTATTCTTTTTGTAAATACGCGCGAAGTCGGAACATATAATTATATGAACTGGGAACAAATACTTGAATTGCATAAAGATGAAAATGTAGAGATTGGGAATCATAGTCACTCACATGAATATCTTGTGGAGGAAAATCCTGAAACAATAAAAAAAGATATAGTTAAATCAATAAAGATTTTTGAAGAAAAGCTCGGCCAAAATTCTAAATTTTTTTCTTACCCATTTGGAGAATATAGTCTTGAATTTAAAAAAATAATTAAAGATCTTGGTTTCAAATACGCTTTTGGCCAACATTCTGGGGTAATTGATGAAACAAAAGATTTGTGGGAATTACCAAGATTTCCAATTAATGAAAAGTATGGAGAAATCAAAAGATTCTCTACTTTAATGAAGACTCTACCATTGAAATTTAAAAAAATTTCCCCAGAAGATAGATATCTTCTGCAGTCAAAGAATCCACCAAGAGTTAATATAGAGTTTTATGAAAATATTAAAAATTTGAACCAATTAAATTGTTTTTCAAATGAGGGTAATAAATGGCGAAATTCAAAAATTCTTTTTAAGGAGGAGAACTTACTCGAAATCGAAATTACAGAAAAATTTATAGGCGAACGTGGTAGAATTAATTGTTCATTAAAAGAAAGAGATGGATTCTGGAGATGGTTAGGAATTCAGTACGTAATAAGTGAAAGATAATTAAGAATTCAGTTCTATCTGTTTAACCGAGTTCACTAATTTTACTAATTCAAAATCAGATAACCTGTTTTGAGTTATAATTTGGTTTAGTATTTTAGTATACTCAGAACCAGTCTGTGCGTAATTTTTTAGTGTATCTGTTAAAGCTAATCCTGCGATGTTTTTATTTTTACTTCTTAGTTGTTGTCTTTTTTCTCTGAATTTGGAGTAACTTTTGTGAGTATTCAAATTATTTTTATATGCTTTAACTGAGGCTCTTAAAATTGGAAATTTTAAAATTTTATGATTTTTGTTTCCATCTCTTTTTAATGGCGCTATTCCTTGACCATCCCAAGTCCACTGACCAAAAATTGCATTGCCCTCCAAAGCGAATCTAGATGTCCCCCATCCACTTTCTTTAGCAGCTTGAGCTAAAGCTATGGATGCTGGGATCATATCCATTCTAAGCATAAGTTCATTAAGATCGCCTTTTTTAACTTTGTATTCCAAGAGTTTTTGTCTCAGCCATTGTTTTTCGGCATCAGATGTAAATTTTTTTTCAGTTAAATTTTTTAACTTTTCCCTATCATCAAGTATTTTTTCATTCTCAGCTACAACTAAGGGTAAAACAATCTTCAGAAAAGTTTCTTTCTTTAATTTAACACTTTGTAAGTCATCCAGATCTTTTGGAAATTGTGTGAAATAAATAGGTTTAACTAATTTTTCATTTCTTACTGTTCTTAAATCATAATCAACGTCTTTAAATAATTGAATAACTGTCTCAGTTTTTAAGTTAAGGTCAGGTAATATTACTTCAGCAACATTATTTTTTTTAACTTTTAGTTCTGGCTTTTTAGTTTCTTTTTTTAATTTAACCTCTGGTTTCGTTTTCTCCTTTTTGATTTCGGGCTCAGGTCTTTTAATTTCTTTTTTAACTTCTGTCTCTTTTTTCTTCGTTTCTAATTTTTTTTCAGAAAAATCAAAATTTTGGTAAGTGTTAATTCCTGCTATTATTGCTGTTGTAACTCCTGCGACTACAAAAAATCCAATGATAACGTTTCTTGCACTTTTTTGGTCGATTTGTTGGTTATAGATTGAATTAAATACATCTGTAAAAAGATTTCCAAAAAATTGAGCGATAGTTGTACCTAATTTTGGAATAATATTTAAAAAATTATAGCCTATTTTGCCTAATCCCCTCCAAAGATTTGATATTCCATGGTTAACTTTTCTAGTAGTGTCGTACTTATAGTTCTCAACTCTTCTAATAAACCTATTTTTGTCTTTTATTTTTTCTTCTTTATAATCAATAATATTTGTTTTTAATCTTGATATAGGTTTAACAAAATTTTCCTTGATAAAATTTGTTTTGAATTCTTTTGGAATGATGATTTTATTTTTTTTAAGAATTAATTCTATCTGACCCGTTGTTAAATTCTTTCTTCGCTTAGTGTATTCTTGAATTTCTTTTACATTATAAATATAGGCAAGTTCTAATAGCTTATCCCTATAACTTAATTTCTTTTTCATTTTTTATACTGCCTCAACTGAGTTAACCTCTTTAACATAATGTTTTAGAAGATTTTGAACTCCTTGTTTTAAAGTCATTAAGGAGCTTGGGCATCCAGAACAACTACCTTGTAATTCCACTTTTACGACACCATTAACAAAAGATTTAAATTTGATATCGCCACCATCTCTAGCAACTGCTGGTCTAATTTTTGTATCCAAAACATCTATAATTTTTTTTACTGTATCATCATCAGTTTGTTTGAGCTCTGTTTTCTTGCTCTCTTTTAATATAGGCTCACTATTGTTTTCAAAATAGTGGTTTAGATGCGATATAACCATTGGTTTAAGTTCGTTCCAAGTCACATCTTCGGTTTTCTTAACTGATAAGAAATTTTTGGATAGAAGCACTAGTTCTACACCCTTGAATTCTAAGAGTTCTTTTATGAAAACATTAGATAAATTTTTGGATTTATCTTTTTGAAATTCCTCAGTCCCAATTGCTGAGATTATCTTTTCTGAAAGAAATTTTAACGAATTAGGATTTGGTGTAGATTCAGTTTGTATCATTAGGAAATTTATATTATATCAATCCAACTTTTTCACGTATATTTTTAAGGTTTTCCTCAGCTATAATATTGGCTTTTTCTGTGCCTTTTTTTAAAATTTTCTCGAGGTGGATTTTATCATCTAAAAGTTTTTTCATCTCTTTACCTACAGGAGTGATTTCACTTATCAACAAGTCTGCGAGTTCTTTTTTTAAAAATGAATATTCTTTACCTGACATTTCATTGAGAACTTTTTCTAAACTAGATTTTGATAGGTTGGAATAAATATTTATTAAGTTTAATGCTTCTGGTTTTTTTTCTAAAGATTTTAGATTATCAGGAATTTGTTCCGAATCCGATTTAGCTTTTTTAATCTTTTTATTGATTTCATCTGCAGTGTCTTTTAAGTTTATTCGAGAATAATCTGACTCCTCAGACTTGCTCATCTTTTTTGTTCCGTCTCTTAAACTCATTACTCTAGAAATGTTTTTAGAAATAAGAGGCTCAGGTAAGGGAAAAAAATCTTTACATTTAAAATCATTATTAAATTTTTGAGCAATATCTCTTGAAAGTTCTAAGTGCTGTTTTTGATCTGCTCCAACAGGAACGTGCGTTGCCTTATAAAGTAAAATATCTGCAGCCATAAGATTTGGATAAATATACAATCCAACACTTGCCTTTTCTTTATCTGATCCAGCTTTATCTTTGAATTGAGTCATTCTATTTAACCATCCTATCCTAGAAACGCAATTTAAGATCCATGCCAATTCAGTGTGACCTGAAACTGAAGATTGGTTAAATATTATACTCTTTTCCGGATTAAGTCCTGTTGCTAAAAAACTAGCGACTGTCTCTAAAACATTGTTTCTTAATTCATTTGGGCTTTGAAAAACTGTAATTGCGTGTAAATCCACAACACAATAAATACAATTCATCTCTTTTTGAAGTGAAACAAAGTTTTTTAAAGCTCCAAGATAATTTCCTAAATGCAAGTTTCCAGTCGGCTGAACACCAGAAAATACTAGTTTTTTTTTATTCATTTAATTTGCCTTATAACTTTTTATTTTTAATAAACCTAATAAATAACAAGATAACAAATAAATAATTCCCACGAAACCTATTATAATTAATAAGTAAATTGACTTATAAATGTACTCATAATCTAGATAACTTGAGAATTTATCCAATGAAAATACTAGCATGAAAGACATTATTAATGATGAAATTAATATTTTTAAAATATTTTTGAATAATTCTTTTTTAAAATTTATGAAATTTTTTCTAAATAAAATATAAAAAAATATTATAACCCCTATCCAAATCGAAATGGATGTTGCTATAGGGATTATCAAAAAACCTATTTGATTAAAAAAACTTAAGCTAATTAATATATTTAAGAAGACAATTAATGCGGAAATATAAAATGGTAGTTTTGTGTTATCTCTTGCAAAAAAGAAGTTTGATAATATTTTAATTAATGCAAAAGCAACAATCCCATAACCAAAAAAACTTAATGCACGAGATGTTATTTCTACATCAGCCGAAGTAAAGGAGCCATATCCAAATAATCCATTGACTATTTCCTCTGAAGCTAAAATTAATCCCAAACTTGCAGGAATTGATAAGAGTAAAGATAGCTGAATAGACTTATTTTGAATATCGAAAGTTTTAAAATAATCTTTTGATTTAATAGATTTTGAAAGAGCTGGTAATGATACGGTACCAACAGCAATACCAGCTAATGCCAAGTTAATTTGGTAAACTCTTTCTGCATAATATAGATATGAAACTGCTCCAGATTGGAATGAAGCAATTATAGTACCAACTAAAATATTTATTTGAGTTACCCCAGATGAAAAAATGCTTGGTAACAATTTTTTGAAGAAAAATTTTACTTCTTTTGATATTTTAAATAAAAATTTAATCTTCGGTTTATAAAATTTATAAGTAAAAAAAATTAAAAAAATTAATTGAAGTATACCAGCTATTGTAACACCATAAGACAGTTGTTTTGCTATATCTAAATTTTCTATGTAGGAAATACATAATACTACTATTAAAACTATATTTAAGATTATTGGTGCTGCTGCTGACGCTGCAAATTTGTTGTTTGAATTTAAAATTCCTGAAAAAAAAGATGCAAGACTTATAAAAAGTAAGAAAGGGAAAGTAATTCTAGTAAGTTCTACGGCTAAATTGAATTTTATATCATCGGTTACAAATCCCGGAGCAATTAAGTACAGTAAATAGGGAGCGAATATTTCAGCAAGAGTAACAATGAAAATTAAAACAAACAACAAAATACTTAAAACGTCATCAGCAAATTTTTTACCTTTTTTTTTATTCTTTACTTTTGCTGCTGTATAACTAGGTATAAATGCTGCATTAAATGTGCCCTCAGCAAAAAGTCGTCTAAAAGTATTCGGCAATCTAAAAGCTACAAAAAAGGCATCTGCAAATATAGATGCTCCTAAAAAAAAAGCGATTAAAATATCTCTTAAGTAGCCTAGTATCCTGCTAATAAGTGTAAAAAAACTGAAAATTGTGGCTGATGACAGTAAGTTCATATAAAATCTAAATTAGGCCATAAATTTATAGTGAATTTTAATTCTTTATATAACATACTCATTTTAATAAATGCCAAAGAAAACAGAAATTGATCATTACTCAGATAAAGAAGCGCTTGATTTCCATATAAATGGAAAGTCGGGCAAAATTGAGATTAATTCTAGCAAGCCCCTTACTACTAAAAGAGATCTTTCACTTGCTTATTCGCCAGGAGTTGCTGCGCCTGTAAAAGAAATCGCAAAAAACCCTGACTTGGCTTATGAGTATACTAGTAAAGGTAATTTGGTCGCCGTGATAAGTAATGGGTCTGCAATCTTAGGGCTTGGAAATTTAGGAGCTTTAGCCTCTAAACCAGTAATGGAAGGTAAATCTGTTTTGTTCAAAAGATTTGCTGATATAGACTCTATAGATATTGAGATAAACAATGACAACCCTGATGCAATTATAGAAACAATAAAAAATATTGGTGGTACTTTTGGAGGCATAAACCTTGAAGACATAGCTGCACCAGACTGTTTTATAATTGAACAAAAATTAAAAGAACTTTTAGATATACCTATTTTTCATGACGACCAACATGGAACTGCAATTATTACTACTGCCGCATTAATAAATGCACTAGATATTTCAAAAAAACAAATTGATAAAGTTAAAGTTGTTGTCAATGGAGCTGGAGCATCGGCGCAAGCATGTGCAAATTTATTTAAGAGCTCTGGAGTAAAAGATGAAAATATTATCATGTGCGATAGTAAGGGCGTGATTTATAAAGGACGTAAAAATATTGATCAATTCAAATCAGCATTTGCGATCGATACAAAACTTAGAACTTTAGATGAAGCGATGAATGGTGCTGATGTATTTTTGGGTTTATCTGCTAAAGATGTTGTTTCAAAGGAAATGATCAAGAGCATGTCAAAAAATCCAATAATATTTGCTTGTGCTAATCCGGACCCAGAAATTAAACCAGAATTAATTAAAGAGGTAAGATCTGATGCAATTATTGCTACGGGTAGATCAGATTATCCAAATCAAGTAAATAATTTAATAGGTTTCCCATACATTTTTAGAGGTGCACTAGATGTAAGGGCTAAAGAAATTAACGAACAAATGAAAGTAGCTGCTGCTAACGCTATTGCACTTTTAGCAAGAGAAAATGTACCTGATGAGGTCGTCTCAGCTTATGGTGGTGACAGGCCAAGATATGGCAAGGATTATATCATACCTTCCACGTTTGATCCTAGGTTAATAAGCGTAATTCCTTCATCCGTAGCGAAAGCTGCTATGGAAAGTGGTGTTGCAAGAAAAAGAATTCAAGATTTAGAATTGTATAAAGATCAATTAACAAATCGGCTAGATCCAACAATGTCACTAATGCAAGGTATAAATGCAAAAGTAAGAAAGAGTCCAAAAAGAGTTATATTTGCTGAAGGTGAAGATGAAAATATGTTAAAGGCAGCAATCGAATTTGGTCGTAACAAATTAGGTACTCCAATTTTGATCGGTGCAGAAAAAAGAATAAAGGAACAGCTTAAAAATATTGGTCTTGATGAAAATTATAAGATCGAGATTGTAAATTCTACCGATAAAGAAAAGAGAGAGAAATATGTCAAGCATTTATACAAAAAACTTCAAAGAGAGGGTCAATTAGAAAGAGATGTTGATCGTTTAGTGAGAAATGAACGCATAGCTTGGGGAGCATCCATGATTGCTTGTAAAGATGCAGATGCAATGGTTACTGGAAATATAAGACATTACGCTGCATCTATTGAAAAACTAAAAAAAGTTACGGATCCTAGACCTGGAGAGGAAATATTTGGAATGACTATGATAACTTTAAAAGGGAAAACAATATTAGTCGCCGATACAAACGTTCAGGATTTTCCATCACCAGAAAGGTTGGTTAAAGTATCTAAATCTTGTGTGAGAGTTGCAAGATTATTTGGATTTGATCCTAAAGTTGCCTTTTTATCTCATTCTACTTTTGGAAAACCAATATCAAAAAATACTAAACATGTTAGGGACGCGATAGAATTATTGAAAAAGGAACAAGTTGATTTTGATTTTGATGGAGAGATGCAGCCGGATGTAGCGTTAAATCCTATTTATCAAGAAGTTTATCCTTTTTCAAAAATAGTTGGTAATGCAAATATTTTAATCATGCCCGCTTTACATAGTGCCGCTATATCAACAAAGTTAATGAAAGTATTTGGTGGAGGAAAATTAATCGGACCATTATTAATCGGGTTAGGATCGCCTATAGAGGTAGCGCCTTTAAGAGCTAGTACTTCTGAGATCTTAAACTTAGCATCTATAGCAGCTTATTCCTCTGATGTTATAGATTACTCAAGCTAAAGCTTATTTCGACTTAACTCACTAGCAAGATAAATTGAGGGAATAACTTTTTCAACATCGTAAATTTTATTTGCCTCGTTAATTACCTCCTTTTTTTCTTCATGATCCATGGCTATCCCAAAAATATAAATGGTTTTATTTATAGTTTCCAAAGTATAGTTTCTTGCTTTTGTTTTTTTGTTAAAAATCAAAGCAGATCGTAGTTGGCTAGTTATTAAAATATCTTTTGCAGTGCTTTTAAAGTTAGATTGGCCTTTTATAGTAATAGCATTTTTAACTGACCTTACGCCTTTAGTCTCCCATGCCATCTTTGTAATTTTGATCTTTTCTTCTGGTTCTTGCACCTTACCTGATAAAAAAATATTTCCATCTCTTACTTCAGATTGAATAGATAAAAAATATTTTTTTTCTGCTAGAGCTAGTCTAGCTGATAAATTTTTTTGCATTATAGTATCATCAATTTGCATACCGATAGTCCTTGGATCAAAAGTTATATCAACTCCAGCTCCAAATCTCCCCACAGACGAACAGGATGTGAGTATTAAGATAATTAAAATGCTAAGAATTTTTCTCATCTTTTATTTTTAAACATAATTCATATATCTTTTTTTTATTTATTTTTTCTCTTTTAAATATAATTTCAACAGTGTCTTTTACGCTTAGGTTCTTTAAATAATTTTTGGCTTTTCGCATAATTTCTTTTTCGTTAAATATTTTATCCTTATTATTTTTTTCTGATATTACAATCGTTAATTCACCTTTAAGTGGAGTTTTAAACAGCTTAAAATTATTAACATTGTCCCTAAAAAAAGCTTCATGTAATTTCGTTATTTCTTTAGCTATTAACAATTTTCGATCAGAATAGTATTTCTTAAAATTCTGAATGTAGAAATTAAGTTTATTTGATGGTGCAAAAAATACTTGTGAATAATTTATTTTGGATAAGGACTTAAGTATTTTTTCTAACTCATTATTCTTTTTTGGCAGGAAGCCATAAAAAATAAACTGGTCACTGAAACCAGATACACTGATCGCTGAAATTACTGATGATGCTCCAGGTATTGGTGTAACTTCTATTTTTTCTTTAATACATTCATTAATTAGAGATCGGCCTGGATCAGATATTAAAGGAGTGCCAGCATCGGAAATTAAAGACAAAATTTTGCCCTGTTTAATATATTCAATGATGGATGAAATTTTTTTTCTCTCATTAAATTTATGAAAAGAAATAAGTTTTTTTTTGATATTTAAATGATTTAATAACTTTATGGAACGTCTTGTATCTTCACATAGGATTAAATCTGAATTTTTAATTACATTGATTGCTCTTAATGTTATGTCATCAAGATTTCCAATCGGAGTTGAAACAATATATAAGTTATTAGAAGCAAGACTCATAAAATGAAAAAAAAATATTTAATTATTTTAACTTATTTAATACTTCTTTTTAATACCAATTTATCTAGTAATGAGGAAAACAAAATTCTGAAAATTGGTTTGATAGCTCCTTTAACAGGAGAATTCGCAGAATTAGGGAATTCCCTTTTATATTCTTCACAACTGGCTCTTGATGAGATAGGTGATGAAAATGTTTTTATTGTGCCAAGAGATGCGGGTCACAACGACAAAGAAAAACTTAATAATGCGATTCAGGATATTAAATCACAAGGAATTAAAATTATATTGGGTCCTCTTAATAATGATGATTTTAAAGAAGTTAAAAAATTTAATGATTTAGTTTTTATATCTCCATCAAATATTTCACCAAAATTTACGGACAACGTTATAAGTATTGGGGTAAGTTTAGAATCTCAATTGATTTCATTAATAAATTTTATAAAAAAAGAGAAGAGAAATAAAACAGTAATCATGTTTCCTAAAAACCAATACACGAGCTTAATTGAACAAAAGTTAAAAGAGATGAATTTAACTAATATAAGAACTTTTAAATATAACCCTAATCCACAAGTTTTAACTGGTGAGATAGAAACTCTGACAAATTATTCTCAGAGAAAAAATAATTTGAAACTTAGAAAAAAAATGTTTGAAGATAAAGACGATGAACAGTCTTCAAAGGAACTAGAGAGGCTAGAACAACTCTACACACTTGGCGATGTAAACTTTGATTCTGTAATTATAATCGACTTTGGAAATAACCTTAAAAGTGTATTAACTTCTTTAGTCTACACTGATGTTAATCAAGATAAGGTACTATTTACTACAGTAAATCAATGGTTCGATGAAAGTATTTTTTACGAGAATACGATAAAAAATATTTATTACCCTTCGGTAAATTATAAAGAATTTAGAAGATATAATAAAAATTATTATGAAAGATTTAAAAAATATCCCAACGAAATTACAATTTTGACTTACGATGCTTTAGGCCTGATTTATTATGCATGGAAGAAAAATGGTTATTTAAATTCTATAAATGACTTTTCATTTAAAAATAAAATTAAAGGAAAAATTGGAACCTTTAGTTTTAAAGATAAAAAGGTATTTCAAGAACTTGAAATTTACAAAACAGAAAAAAACAAATTCATTAAATATTAATTTTTTTTCTTAACTTTTTAAACGCTAAATATCTGTGGTCTATTTTCATTTTTTCTCTCTTATTCATTTGTCCATATGTCTCGTTGTAAGAATTTGGTATAAAAATTGGATCATATCCAAAACCATTTTTTCCTAGTATTTTTTCTGATATTTTCCCATAGATTTTTCCTTGCACGTTTATAAATTTACCATCCTGGGATTTGTATGTTAAATTACAAACAAAAAAAGCTGACCTATTCTTTTTTAGTTTAAGTTTTTTCAAAATATATTTCATAGCATTATGAAAGCCACCTTTCTCTTTTGCTAATCTTGCAGAGTAAACTCCGGGAGTGTTTTTTAATGACTTGATACATAAACCTGAGTCGTCAGAGATCACTGGAAAATCTACAAATTTTGAAAAAAAATTTGCCTTTAATCTTGAATTAGACTCAAAAGTTTTGCCCGTTTCTTTTGGACTTTTGATATTCAATTTAACAGGCGATATTTTTTTAAACTTTTTCGAGATTAAGTAAGCAATTTCCCTGAATTTTCCTGGATTATGGGTGCCAATCAGAATTTTTTTCATTTCACTCTAGTATTTTTTTAAAAGTTTATTATATAGCATCATGATGTCAGATGATAAGAAAAAAAAAGATGAAATTAATAAAAAATCTGAAGCACCTTCAGCAAAAGAAAAGAAAGAAATAAATTTTGAAGAGAAGCTGAAAGAGACAGAAGATAAATTATTAAGATCACTAGCAGAAATTGAAAATCAAAGGAGAAGATTTGAAAAAGAAGTCAAAGATGCATTTGAATTTGGCTCTTTTAATTTTGCAAAAGAGAGTTTGTCAATACTAGACAATTTACAACGTGCGAAAGATGCGATCAAAAATGACCCTCAGTTAAAAGAGAACAAAGATTTAGATAAATTTTTGCAAAATATTGATATTATTGAGAAAGATTTGGTCTCAATCTTTGAAAAAAATAACATTAAGAAAATTGAAGCAAAAGGTAAAAAATTTGACCCAAACATTCATCAAGCGATGACTGAAATTGAGGATGAAAAAAATGAAGTTGGATCAGTTGTACAAGAAATTCAATCGGGTTATATGCTTGGTGAAAGATTGTTAAGACCAGCGTTAGTAGGTGTGGCAAAGAAAAAAAATTTAAAAAATGAGGAAAAAGAGGAAAAAAAGGGCTGAAATAACCTTGTAGTGAGAAAAAAAACACCCATATAGATTGGGTATAAGGAACAATATTATGAGTAAAGTAATTGGTATAGACTTAGGAACTACAAACTCTTGCGTAGCAATAATGGATGGTACGCAAGCCAAAGTTTTGGAAAACGCGGAGGGTGCAAGAACAACTCCCTCAGTTGTAGCATTCTTGGATAAGGAAGAAAAATTAGTTGGTCAGCCGGCAAAAAGGCAAGCTGTAACAAATGCTGGTGACACAATTTTTGCAGCGAAAAGACTTATTGGTAGAAAGTTTGATGGCCCTTCTGTACAAAAAGATATTTCTAAAGTTCCATATAAAATAATTAAATCTGAAAACGGCGATGCTTGGGTGGAGGGAAGAGGTAAAAAATATTCGCCAGCACAAATTTCTGCTTTTGTTTTACAAAAAATGAAAGAAACAGCTGAAAAATATTTAGGTCAAGCTGTAACTAAAGCGGTGATAACTGTACCGGCTTATTTCAATGACTCTCAAAGACAAGCAACTAAAGATGCTGGAAAAATTGCAGGTCTAGAAGTTTTAAGAATTATAAACGAACCTACTGCTGCTTCACTTGCTTACGGCCTTGACAAAAAAGGTGGTAAAAAAATCGCTGTTTATGATTTAGGTGGCGGTACCTTTGATATTTCTATTTTAGAAATAGGAGATGGTGTTTTCGAAGTTAAGTCTACTAATGGTGATACCTTTTTAGGAGGAGAAGATTTTGATGATTCTATTGTAGAATATCTTGCCACTGAATTTAAAAAAGACAATGGTATCGACTTGAAAACAGATAAACTTGCCCTGCAAAGACTAAAAGAAGCGGCAGAGAAAGCAAAGATCGAACTTTCTTCTGCAGTACAAACTGAAATAAATTTACCTTTTATTACTGCCGATAAAACAGGGCCAAAACACTTGAATTTAAAATTCACAAGAGCAAAACTTGAAGCTTTGGTTCAAAGTTTAGTCGATAGAACGTTAGAACCTTGCAAAACTGCTTTAAAAGATTCTGGTTTTTCCGCAGCTGAGATCAACGAAGTTGTACTAGTGGGTGGAATGACGAGAATGCCTAAAATCATTGAAACAGTTAAAAATTTCTTTGGTAAAGAACCAAATAAAAGTGTTAACCCTGATGAGGTAGTTGCAATGGGAGCAGCTATCCAAGGAGGTGTATTACAAGGTGATGTTAAGGATGTATTGCTTTTGGATGTAACACCCCTCTCGTTAGGAATCGAAACTCTTGGAGGTGTATCAACAAAATTAATTGAAAAAAATACTACGATACCAACTAAAAAAAGTCAGGTATTTTCTACAGCTGAAGATAATCAGCCCGCAGTATCTATTAGAGTGCTTCAAGGAGAGAGGGAGATGGCAGCAGATAACAAAATTTTAGGAAATTTTGAATTAGTCGGAATAGCTCCAGCTCCAAGGGGAACTCCACAAATTGAAGTTACATTTGATATTGACGCCAATGGTATAGTAAGTGTATCTGCAAAAGATAAAGGTACTGGTAAAGAACAAAAAATTCAAATTCAAGCTTCAGGCGGTTTGTCTGATGAAGAGATCCAGAAAATGGTAAAAGATGCTGAAGCTAACAAAGAGGCTGACAAAAAGAAGAGAGAGACAGTTGATGCAAGAAATCAAGCTGATAGTTTAGTATTTTCAACAGAAAAAAGTTTAAAAGAGCACGGGGATAAAGTTTCAGCTGAAGAAAAAAAATCTATTGAAAACGGTATTGCTGAACTTAAAAAATCTTTAGAGGGAACTGACATTGAAGATATAAAGAAAAAAACTCAAAGTTTAATTCAAGTTTCTATGAAATTAGGTGAAGCTGTATACAAAAGCCAACAAAAACCAAATAAAGATGACAAATCTGATAGTGGTCCTAAAGAGGCTAAGCCTGGTGAAAAAGATAATGTAGTTGATGCTGATTTTGAAGACGTAAAAGACGACAAAGAAAAAAGCGCCTAAGATAATAAATAAGGAGACGTCCTGTGGCTAAAAGAGATTGTTATGATGTCTTAGGTATTCCAAAAGGTGCATCTAAGGACGACATTAAAAAAGCTTATAGAAAACTAGCACTAAAATATCACCCAGACAAAACTAAAGGCGACAAAGCTTCAGAGGAGAAATTTAAAGAAGCGAGTGAAGCCTATCACATACTCTCTGATGATAAGAGAAAAGCAAATTACGATCAATTTGGTCATGCAGCTTTTGAGGGTGCTGGTGGAGGTGGTGGATTTCAAGGTTTCGGTGGATTCGATAGTTCATCTTTTTCAGATATTTTTGAGGACTTTTTCAGTGATTTTGGAGGAGGAGGCTCGTCCAGAAGATCAAGCAATAGAGGAAATGATTTAAGGTACGATGTCAGTATAAGTTTAGAAGAAGCATACGATGGAACTGAAAAAAATGTTAGATACACAACATATAAATCTTGTAAGTCCTGTTCTGGTAGTGGAGCAGCGAAAGGTTCAAAGCCCATAAGATGTGATTACTGTTCTGGAAGAGGTAAAGTAAGAACTAATCAAGGTTTTTTTACTGTTCAACAAACTTGCCCGCAGTGTAGTGGATACGGTGAAATGATAGGAACACCATGTAGCAATTGCAGTGGAAACGGAAAAGTTCAATCAAACGAAAATGTAACAGTTAAAATTCCAAAAGGAGTTGATGATGGAACAAGAATAAGGCTTTCTGGCAAAGGTGAGGCTGGTTCAAAAGGTGGATCTAGTGGAGATTTATACCTTTTTGTTTCAGTAGATAATCATAATATATTTAAAAGATCGGATGAAAATTTATATTATGAGCTTCCAATTTCTTTTTCTGATGCAGCCTTAGGAACAACAGTAGAAGTACCTTCGATTGATGGAGGAAAATCAAAAATAAAAATACCTGGAGGAACACAACACGGAAAACAATTCAGGTTAAAAGGCAAAGGTATGCCTGTCTTAAGAAGAAATGTATTCGGTGATCTTTATATAAGAGTTGTCACGCAAGTGCCAAGTTCACTTTCAAAAAGACAGAGAGAAATATTAGAAGAATTTAATGAGATTGAGTCTAACAAGCCAGATCCAGTTATTAAAAGCTTTTTTGAAAAGGCCAAAAAATTCTGGAAAAAAACATAATTTAAATGGAAACTGATCAAATAATGTCTGCAATATTTCTTATTGCAGTGCTTATTTTAATCCTACCTGGTTTTTTATCCACTAACAGTAGAATGAAACAATTTTTAAGTAATTTGTCGATATGGACTATAATTGTAGTAGTGATTATTGTAATAATTTATTTAATTGGATGATGAGAAAAATTAATTTAGCTATAACAGGTTGTATGGGTAGAATGGGACAGCAACTTATAAAATCAGCAAATAAAAATAAAATTTTTAAACTTGTATCTCTAACTGAAAATAGAAGAATAAATAAAAAAATTTTTGGAATAAAACCTGAAATTAACTCTTTTCTAGCTTTTAAAAATACGAATGTAATAATAGATTTTACAGTTCCCAAATGTACATTAGAAATTTTAAAAATAGCTGCAGAACAAAAGAAAAGAGTAGTAATTGGTACTACAGGTTTTACAAAAAAAGAGGAGATATTAATTAAAAATTTCTCAAGGAAAATTCCAATACTTAAAGCTGGAAATATGAGCCTTGGGGTAAACTTGCTTATGTATTTAACAGAGATCGCTTCAAGATCTCTAGGTAACAATTTTTTAAGTAAAGTATATGAGGTGCATCATAAAAATAAAATTGATTACCCTTCTGGAACAGCTTTAATGCTTGGGAAAGGAATAGCAAATGGAAGGAATAAAAATTTTTATAGTTTAGTAGGTAAAAAATATTTGAATAAAAAATCCTTTCCTTTCTCAAAAAAAATAAATTTTAATTCTATTCGTAAAGGAGAGGTGATTGGAGAACATGAAGTCAGATTTTCTAGTGGAAAAGAAATTATAAAACTTAATCATGAATCTTTTGACAGAGCTTTATATTCAGAGGGCGCCTTAACTGCAGCCGCCTGGTTAATGTCTAAAAAAAAAGGCCTATACTCTATGAGGGACCTTCTTAAGTTTAAGTGAACAATAAAAAAAAATCTAAAATTATTTTAAGGATATTAAATAAAACATATCCTAAAGTACCTATACCTTTAAACTATAAAAACACCTTTACTCTTTTAGTTTCAGTTCTTCTTTCAGCTCAGTGTACTGATGTAAATGTCAATAATGTTACTAAAGATATTTATCCAAAATATAATAAACCACAACATTTTGTAAAACTAGGCAGAAAGAAAATTGAGAGGTTAATAAAAAGAATTGGAATATTTAGAGTTAAAGCTAAAAGTATCTTCTACCTATCAAAAACATTAGTTGAAAAATATAAAGGTAAAGTTCCAAAAACTTACGAAGAGTTAGAACAGCTTCCTGGGGTCGGTCACAAGACTGCAAGCGTAGTCATGTCTCAAGGTTTTGGTTTTCCTGCTTTTCCAGTCGATACACATATTCATAGATTAGCTCAAAGATGGGGTTTAACAAATGGAAAAGACGTTGTTCAAACAGAAGAGGATTTAAAGAAAGTTTTTCCTAAGAAATACTGGAACAAGCTTCATTTGCAAATAATTTGGTATGGAAGAGAATATTGTAAGGCCCGAGACTGTTATGGAATAACTTGTAAAATTTGTAAAAGCTGTTATCCCAATAGGTCAAAACCTATTAAAACAAAAAAAGCTTAAATGAGAGTCCTAGGAATTGGCAATGCTATTGTTGATGTGATTTGTAAAGTTGATGACAAATTTATATCTCAGAATAACTTAACAAAAAGTACAATGAAGCTAGTGGATGAGACTGAATTTAAAAATCTCTTATCTTCTCTTAAAATAGAGGAAACTGTCTCAGGTGGATCAGTTGCAAACTCAATAGTAGGTCTATCACAACTTGGAAATAAAGTTGGTTTTATAGGCAAAGTAAGTGATGATGATTTAGGCAATAAATATGAAGAAGGCTTGAAAAAAGAAAATGTACAGTACTACTATTCAAAGAAAAAAGAAGCAATTTCAACAGGAACTTGCTTGATATTAATTACACCTGACTCAGAAAGGACCATGGTGACTTTCCTCGGTACCGCAGGTAAAATTAACGAAAACGATATTGATAAAAATGCAGTCAAAGAAAGTGAAATTTTATTTTTAGAGGGATATCTTTGGGACGAAGGTGAACCCAAGAAAGCATTTGAAAAAGCAATTAATAGTTCAAATAAAGTCGCAATGTCATTATCAGATTTATTTTGTGTGGAAAGACACAAACCACATTTTTTAGAATTAGTGAAAAATAAATTAGATATTACTTTTGCAAATGAGCAAGAAATTATGTCACTTATTGATGTAAAAAAATTTGATGATGTAATCAACTTTGCCAAAAAAATAAATAAGTTAGTGGTTATTACTAGGGGTGATAAGGGAGCAATTGCAATAAATAAAAGTGAAGTTGTACAGTGTTCTGCGAAAAAGGATCTTCAAATAAAGGATTTAACAGGTGCAGGAGATTTATTTGCAGGTGGTTTTTTACATGGTTTATTAAACAATAAATCCATTAGAGAAAGTTTAGAAACTGGTACAGAAATGTCATCTAAAGTTATTCAAATAATAGGAGCTAGGCTTGATCGGCCAAATATATAAAGATTTAGAAAGATCTTAGATTAGTTTTTTTTCTTTTAAAACTTCCTTTTCCTTTTTTGGGCTTAACAACTCTTTTTCTATATTTTTTAGTAAATAAATCTAATGCAAATTTATTTCTTTTTTTCATAGATGATAACCATCTTTGCTATTTAGTATAAATTCTTCATCCATAAATTTTTGATTGATTTTTTTTCTTAATCTATAAATATGAGTTTCTACTGTATGAGTATCTGCTTCAGCTGAATAATTCCAAACAGAAGATAAGATGTCATCTTTAGATAATGGTTTAGGATTATTTAATAAGAGATCAATAAGATGGACCTCTTTTTCAGTCAAAATAATTGAATCACTGTTTTTAATTAATTTTTTTTCATTTTTATCCAATAAATAGTTTTTAACTTTTATTGAAGAATTTTTAAGGAATTTTTTTTTTGCAAAAATATTCTCTAAGGTATTGTTAATTTCTTTTAAAGTTGTAGGAAGCTGAATAACAGCATCGCATTTAGAGATTTGTTTTTTTTTAGATAAACACACTTTTAAGTAATCGCTTTTATCAATGTGATTTTTAATTTTCTTATCTTTAAGAACCTCATCATGAAACAATATAATATCATATCCAGTTTTTGGGGCTGATGTAAAATGATTAAACTTTAAAAAGGGCTTTAGTTCATTTAATGTAGAAACAAATGAATTTGAAGCATAAATTAAAACGTTTAAACGATGCATATTAAAATAAATAAAAATTACCTTAGTTATGAAAAATATAAAGTAAAATGTGCTTTAGGTAAAAGGGGAATCGGCACAAAAAAGAAGGAAGGTGATAAAATTACTCCAATAGGACGGTATAATATTAAGTTTCTTTTGTACAGAAAAGACAGAATTAAAAAAATTGAAACTAAATTAAAAAAAATCATAATAAAGAAAAATATGGGATGGTGTGATGACTCTAGCTCAAGGAATTATAATAAATTAATTCAACTTCCTACAAAATATAACCATGAAAAACTTTATAAAAATGATAACTCATATGACATTATTCTTGTTTTAAATTTTAACATGCATCCAATCATAAAAAATAAAGGAAGTGCAATTTTTATACATGTTGCAAAAAAATATTATAAAAAAACTTTAGGATGTGTTGCGATAAGCAAAATTTCACTTTTGAAAATAATTAAAAACCTAAACAAAAAATCTATTGTTGAGATCTCGAACCAAAGATAGAACTGCCAATTCTTACAAAAGTTGCACCATTTTGAATTGCGTCTAAATAATCTGCTGACATGCCCATGCTTAATTCTTTTAATGCTAAAGATTGATTAAGTTCATTTATTGATTGAAAATATTTTTTTGTCTGTTGATCGTTTGGGGGAATAATCATTAAACCAATGACATCAAGTTTTACGTTGTTAATACAATAGTTATAAAAAGAATCGATTTCATTTATTGGAACTCCTGATTTTTGAATTTCGTTACCTATATTAACCTGAATAAAATATTTAAGTCGTTTACCCAAATTCATTTGATGTTTTGCTAAATTATCTGCAAGTTTTTGGTTATCTAAAGAATGTATGTAGTCAAATAGCTTAACTGCATCTTTAGCTTTATTACTCTGTAATTTACCTACCATGTGCAATTTAATATTTTCATTGTCTTTTTTGATAGCCGTCCATTTTGAAGTTGCTTCCTGGACTTTATTTTCACCGAAATTCAAATGTCCATAATCGATTAATGGTTTGATGTGCTCTATAGAGAAGGTTTTACTTACAGCAATAATATTTACTATCTTGTCTGTATTAATCTTACTAATATTGAGTTGTATTTTTTTAAAACTTTCTACTATGTTAGTCATATGTTTGCATATAAAAAAAGTATTTTTTAATTATTCAAAATATAAAAGATATTAATTTAAATAACATAAAAAAAAAATAATAAATTTATTATAATTTTAAGAAACCAAAAATTAAGTGATACACTTAGTTGTTTAATCAAATTTAGAAAAGAGTGCAAATTAAAAGGCATTGAATTTTTTGTGGCAAATAATTCAAAACTTGCTGTTTTACTAAAATCTGATGGTATATATATATCAGCTTTCTATAAGGGCTACGAACAATTAAAGCTTAAAAAACTTAATAAAAAAATACTGGGATCTGCTCATAATTTTAAGGAAATTAATGAAAAAAGAAAACAAGGCTGTTCTTACATAATCTTATCAAAACTATTTCAAGTAGATTATGCTCCGTCAGAAAATTTTTTTGGGATTGTAAAATTTAATCTAATTGGAAATGAAAAGAATTTAATTCCTTTAGGAGGTATTAAATTAATTAATCTAAATAAAGTTAAATTGGTAAAATCTAAAGGAATAGCAATTATGTCTGAGGTAAAAAAAAAGCCGGCTATTACTAGCCGGCTTTTTTAAATCAAGTTTCTAACTTATTAGAATGCTACTTTTACAGAAACAGTTCGTGTGTCATCTGCACCAGTTGCCCATGATTTGTTATCAGTAGATGCATCTTGGAAACCAATTGTCATTCCACCGATAGCATAACCAAGAGAAATCGCAGTAGATTCTTGTCTTAAGTTAGCTGCGTCACTATTGTGTCTTTGAGACTCATACGTATTGTAAGAGATCGAAAGATCATCATTGATTGCGTATGCAACACCAATGATTGTATCTTTGTAGAAAATAGCGTCAGTTGTTGCATCTGTAGCACTTTCACCTTCGTTGTGTACTTTCTTTTGTACACCAAAGCTGAATGGACCAGTTGAGTATGTTAATGCTGCTGTTACGTCAAACGCGTCATCAACATTAGCTACTGTAGAATGGTCGTGCTCTGCAAAACCAGTTGTTAAAGTTGCACCGTCAAGGTACGAACCTACAAATGGTAAATCACCTAAAGCTGTTTTGATTGACACTTCATACATGCTACCTACTGCTGCATTTGTATCACCTGATGCAGCTTTTTCTGTGTTCTCAGCTCCGTCCATTTTAGGTACGTATTTGTAGTTTACTGCACCTAATACTGGTACTGAGAATTTGAAACCAATACCTGTGTCGCCAGCAGCGTCACCGATATCGTTGTAAGATCCTGAACCCGCACCGTTAGCTTCTTCAAAAGCCGAAGGTGTGATATCGTCGATTGCATCCATTGGGCTTCCATCAGATCCAATATAGATATCCACTAAACCACCAACGTTACCGAAAGTAATTAGTGAGTCACCAAATGTTAAAGTATCACTAGAATCTTGCATAACAGAAACTGTCATACCGTTATCCAACTCTGTAGAACCAGAGAATGTTAATTCTCTATCCATACCAAGTGGGTTACCAGTAGTTCTGTCTACTTCAGATTGGTAAGTTGCTTGCATGCTACCTGTCACAGATAATTCACCAGCATTTGCTGTTGAAACTGCAAATAGGAAAGATAAAGCAACTAATATTTTTGTTATTTTCATGTTATTTCCTTTGTTTTTATAAATTATTAATAATTTAATATTAACGGTAGTTTTATACATTAGAGTGAATTGAAATTGCTTTTTTTGCTTTATAATTAAGCTTTTTTTTTATATGTGTGATATTTTTGCAACCCTTAAAAAGTCTATATAATAAAAGCTTTTTGAGCTATATAAGTGATATTAATTTTATATGATAATTAATAATTTAAAATCTTTAAAAACAATCACAAGTGGTATCAAATTTCTTAGTCATTTATTGTTAATTTGTGTTTTCCTAGCTAGCTGCTCAGTTCCAAATGCTCTGAAACCAAAAAAAATAAGTAAAGATAGACCCGTTAATGCTGACGAAAGAGCAAGGCAAAACCTAGAGCAAGGAAAAGGGATAACCTTAAAAAGTTTAGCTGGTGGAAAAAAGTCAACTACTTATGAATTTAGTACATCTAATCCACTATGGAGAGCTTCTCTTGAAACAATAGATTTTATGCCCTTGGCAACTGTAGATTATTCCGGAGGAATAATAATTACAGATTGGTATAGCGATATATCTAGTGGCAACGATTCTATTAAAATAACAGTACGATTCTTATCTAATGAAGTTCAATCGAATAGTATCAAAATAATCGTTCATAATAAAAAATGTAAAATAAATGAGAATTGCACTATTAGGGAAATCGACTCTAAAATTAAGTTTGAATTACAAAAATCAATTTTAGCAAAGGCGGTTTTAATAGAACAAGACTCAAAAACTTCTAAAAAGAAATAATTTAGAGGTTAAATGGAAAGATACAGTTTTAAAAATATAGAAAAGAAATGGCGCAATAATAAGTCATTATTATCTGTCGCTAATTCTAAATCAGAAAAAAAATATTACTGTTTGGAAATGTTTCCTTACCCATCTGGGAAAATTCACATGGGTCATGTAAGAAATTATACCATCGGTGACGTAATCGCACGATATAAATTTTTAAATGGGTATAATGTTTTGCACCCTATGGGGTGGGATGCATTTGGTTTGCCGGCAGAAAATGCTTCAAAATTAAATAAACTTCACCCTAGAAAATGGACAAATGAAAATATAAATACTATGCGATCTCAACTTAAGCTTTTAGGACTTTCAATAAATTGGGATCGAGAAATATCAACTTGTGACAAAAATTATTATAAACATCAACAAGAACTATTTATTGATTTTTATAATCAAGGATTAGTCTCAAGGAAAGAAACATACGTCAATTGGGACCCAAAAGAAAAGACTGTTCTTGCAAACGAACAAGTAATTAATGGTAGAGGCTGGCGATCGAATGCGGTAGTCGAGAGAAAAAAATTATCGCAATGGTTTTTTAATATCACAAAATTTTCTAACGAACTTTTGAAAGACTTAGATACTCTAAAAGGTTGGCCAGAAAAAGTAAAACTTATGCAAAAGAACTGGATTGGAAAATCTATCGGTTGCGAAATAGATTTTATAATGAGTAATGAAAAAAAATTAAGAATCTTTACAACTAGACCTGACACAATATTTGGTGCTACTTTTATCGCTTTATCTGCTGATCATGAACTTAGTAGAGAATTTAAAAATGACAAAAAATTTATTAATTTCAAAAAAGAATGTAATAAATCAGGAACTACAGAGGAAGCTTTATCTAGCGCTGAAAAAGTAGGATTTAAAACTGATTTTTTTGTACATCATCCCTTTATTAGTGGGAAAAAATTACCAGTTTATTTTGCTAACTTCGTATTAATGGATTACGGAAGTGGAGCCATATTTGGATGCCCAGGCCATGACCAAAGAGATTTTGAATTCGCTAAAAAATACAATCTTGAAATAATAAGAGTAGTCACGGATGAAACAAAAAATGTCGATCTCAATGAAGCCTATACTGGTGATGGAAAAATGATTAATTCAAGTTTTCTGGACGGTTTAGAAGTTCAAAAAGCAAAAGAAAAAATAATTGAAGAAATAGAAAAAAAATCTATTGGGAAAAGGAAAACTCAATACAGGCTCAAAGATTGGGGTGTTTCTAGACAACGTTATTGGGGATGTCCTATACCAATGATCTATCTGGAAGATGGATCTGTTGTTCCTGTCGATAAAAGTGAATTACCAGTAGAATTACCAGAAGACGTTGATTTAAATGCAAATGGAAACCCTTTGGAAAATCACCCAAAGTGGAAAAATACTGTACAAAAATCTACTGGGAAAAGAGCAATAAGAGAAACTGATACCTTAGATACATTTGTAGACTCATCATGGTATTTCATGCGTTTTTGTTCGCCTAAGCATAATTCATCTCCGTTTGATGAGGAACAAATAAAATATTGGATGCCTGTTGATCAATACATTGGAGGAATAGAGCATGCAATATTGCATCTTTTATATTCTCGTTTTTTTACAAAGGGGATCTCAAAATTTAATAAAAAAATAGATATATCAGAACCTTTTCAAAATTTATTTACTCAAGGAATGGTTTGTCATGAGACATATAAAGATACAAATGGAAATTTTTTGTATCCTGATGAAATTGAAAAGATTGATAAAAATGTTTTAAAAAAAGCTGACAAATCCAAAGTTTTAGTAGGTCCATCAGAGTCGATGTCTAAATCAAAAAAAAATACTGTTGATCCTGAAGCTATGATTGATCAATACGGAGCGGACGCTGTAAGATGGTTTATCCTATCAGACAGTCCACCAGAAAAAGATGTTCAATGGTCAGATACAGGAGTTAATTCCGCAAATAAATTTTTACAAAAAATTTATAATTTAACTCATATTATATTAAATAAAACAGACAAAAAAAATAACAAAGAGATTGAAAATAAATTTAATTTAGAAATAAATAGTTTCGTAAATAAAATCGATAATTCAATTAAAGAATTTAAGTTCAATGTCTCAATTGCGCATTTTTATGAGGTTTATAATATATTTAAAAGATCCGTTCAAAGTGACTTGGGCCAAACTGTTCTTAAAACTAATATTATTAAAATTTTAAAATTACTAATACCTTTCATTCCGCATTTGGCCCATGAGTGCTTAGAATTATTTAATTGTAAAACAATTGATAAATGGCCAGATATTGAAAAAGGCTTCGAACAGAAAGTCAAATTTGCTGTACAAATTAATGGAAAGACGAGAGATATAATTAATATAAAAACAAATTCATCAGAAAAAGAAATTAACCAAATAATCCACAATTCGTCAAAAGCTAAGAAATTTCTAGGAAAATCTAAAATTATAAAAACTATCTTTATTAAAAATAGGATAATAAATTACATTGTTAAGTCTAATAAATGAAAAAAAAAATACTATTTCCAATTTTAACGATCTTTTTGTTAATCAATAATTGCGGGTTCAAAATAGTTAACAAAAGTGAAATTTATAAGTTTGATATCAATGAAATTATTGCGACTGGTGATAATAGAATAAACTTTAAAATTAAGAATAAGCTTATATTTAGTTCTGAGAAGAATGAAAAGAAATTAGTAGACATTTATCTAGACACTAACAAATCAAAAGAAGTGAAAGAAAAAAATATTAATAATGAAATAACAAAATATCAAATTTCAATTACTTCCACTGTAAGAGTAAAAGAACTAGTAAGTGAAAATGAGATATCTTTTAGTATTGTAAAAAATGGAGATTACTCTGTAGCTAGTCAATATTCACAGACACTAGCTAATGAGAAAAAACTTATTGAAGTTCTTGCTGATGACGTCACTGAAAACATACTCAGCACAATAGTTCTAAAATTAGATGATTTATAAAAGTTATATTTTAGAACAAGATGTTAATTCAATTGATGAAAAAATAGCTTTATTTTATGGTGTGAATTTAGGATTAAAAAACGATCTAAAAGTAAAAATTATAGAAAATAACAAAAATTCTGAAATTTTAAGGTATACACAAGACGAACTTTTAAAAGATAAAGCCCTTTTAGAAAATGAAATTAAAAATATCTCGTTATTTGAAAAAAAAAAGATTTTTTTTATTGAAAATGTAAACGATAAAATCTTAGAGCTAATTAAAGAATTCGAAATTATACCGTCAGACAGAAAAATTTTTTTATTCTCAGATATTTTAGACAAAAAATCTAAATTGAGAAACTATACAGAAAAATCAAAAGAATGTGCATGTGTTGCCTGTTATGAAGATAATGAAATGAGTATTAAAAAATTAATTAATTCAAGACTTAGTGGCTTTAGCGGATTGTCTCCTTATAATATTAACTTAATAGTAGAGCATACAAACCTAGATAGATCAAAACTAAACAATGAATTAGATAAAATCATATCATGTTTTTCAAGTAAAAATATTCTTACCGAAAAACTTGAAGTGCTTCTTAACGCTAAAGTAAATACTGATTTTAACAAACTTAATGATGAGGCATTTTTAGGAAATAAAGTGAACACAAATAAATTATTAGCACAAACAGGGATGGATAATGAAAAGAATATATTTTATTTAAATATTATCAATCAAAGGTTAGAGAAACTTCGACAAATAAACAATTCTAATAAATCAACTATAGAAGTCGCAATTAATAGCCTAAAACCACCTATATTTTGGAAAGATAAACCAAACCTTACAAATCAAGCCAAAAAATGGGATAAATTCAAAGTCCAAAAAATGATAAATTTAACTTATAACTTAGAAAAAAAAATAAAAAGAGATAATCTAATCGATAAGAATATATTAATTAAAAAATTACTCGTTGATATTTGTTCATTGGCTAATTCTTAGTTAATAAATCTGAAATTAATTCAAACTGATCCAAGTCTTTATACTGAATTGTTATCTTGCCAGAGTTATTTTTTTTATTAATAATATTAACTTTAAGTCCTAATATTTTTTCAATTCGCTCCTGAGTTTTGAGAATATTTGTATCTATGGTTTTTTCCTTATTGTTACTCTTTTTATTTCTAGTTAAATATTCAACTTTCCTAGCACTATAATTCTTTGAAACAATTTCCTCTGCAATAGATGATGCATTTTGAATTCCAATCAAGGGCCTAGCTTGACCCGAAGTTAAAGTACCCTCTTCCAGCATTGCAATAACGTCTGAAGGTAAAGTTAATAATCTTAAAGTATTACTGATATGACTTCTACTTTTAGACATTAGTTTTGAAATATTTTCATGATCATAATTGAATTCGTCATTTAACCTTCTATAGCCTCTAGCTTCCTCTATTGGATTCAGATCGTCTCTTTGAATATTTTCAACTATTGCAACTTCTAAAGACTCTACATCGCTTAAATCTAGAATTGTTACTGGTATCTCGTGTAAGCCAGCACGTTGTGCAGCAAGCCACCTTCTTTCGCCTGCAACTATTTCATATTTTCCATCTCCTGACTTATTTGGTCTCACAGCTATTGGCTGTATAATCCCATTTTTTTTTATTGAATTAGCTAATTCCTCAAGTTTTTCTTCACTGAAACTCTGTCTTGGCTGATATGGATTTCTACTTAAGTCACTAATAGATATTAAATTGGACTGCTTAAATTCTTTAGGTTTTTCAGGAGTTTTTTGATCTCCGAATAATGCTGATAGACCTCTACCTAAACCCTTTTTTTTTCCGGAACTCATGCTGCACTCTCTATATTGCTATTTTTTATAAATTCCTCAGCAAGCTTAAAATACGATTTACTCCCTATACAATTTTTATCGTAAATAACGCAGGGCAAACCGTGAGATGGAGCCTCTGATAATCTTACATTCCTTTGAATAACTGTTTGATAAACTTTTTCTTTAAAGTAATTTCTTGCTTCTTTATCAACCTGAGAAGACAGTTTATTTCTTTTATCAAACATTGTTAATAATATTCCCCTAATCGTTAATGATGGATTTAGATTTTCTTTAATTCTGTCTATTGTTTTCACAAGTTGGGTTATTCCTTCTAAGGCAAAGAATTCAGTTTGCAGTGGTACTAACAACTCATCTGATGCTACTAAAGCCATTATTGTTAAAAGACTTAATGACGGAGGGCAATCTATAAATATATTATCATAATTATTAAGTAATCCGTTCTTCTCAGCAGATAGAATTTCTTTTAATACAAATGCCCTGTTCGAGTCATTAGCTGTTTCAACCTCAAGTCCAGATAAATTTACGTGAGAACCAATTAAATCTAGATTTTTTATTTCGGTTTTTTGAATTGTTTCTTTAATATTAATTTTTTTTATTAAAAGATTATAAATATTTTTTTTCTCTTCACTGTTGCTCTTACCTAAGCCTGTTGTTGCATTGCCTTGTGGATCTAAATCTATAATTAAATTATTTAGACCCAAAATGGACAGTGATGCAGCTAAATTTATTACCGTGGTAGTTTTGCCGACTCCACCTTTCTGGTTAATTACTGCTAATGTTGTCGGTCTTGTCATTTTTTTCAATTTCCATCAAAATTATTTTTGATTTAGCATTTGTTATACTATTTACTAATTTATAAGAATATTTTTTAATTTTTAAAGTTTTATTTATCTCTTCCTGTGCATTTTGACCCTTCAAAATCATCAATTTATGTGGCTTTTTAGCGATTTCACGTGAAACTTGTATTACTTGCTCCAACTTTTTAAAAGCTCTGCACACAATTATATCAGCATCGAGGACTTCTTCTCTCACATCACCATAAACTTCAGCATTTAAATCTAATTCCTTAATAACCTTACTTAAAAACTGCCTTTTAACTGGTGATTTTTCATACAATTTCACGTGAAAATCCTTATATTTATTGAATATTTCTATAATTAATCCTGGAAATCCTGCTCCAGATCCTAAGTCTGCTAAAGAAGTTAATTTAAAATCAATAAATTTAACTAATTGGGCCGAGTCTAAAATGTGCCTTTCCCAAATTGAAGATTCAGTACTTTTTGCTATTAAATTATGATTTTTATTTTCATTTAATATTAATTCGACAAATTTTTTTAGTTTTTCAATAGACCTATCGTTAAAATTAAGGTCTTTTTTTAAAATACTTATAACTTCAAGCTGCTGCATTAAGCAGTAGCTTTATATCTAATTTTTTTTATGTGTGAAAGGAGAATAATTATTGCTGCAGGTGTTACTCCATCTATACGAATAGCTTGACCTAACGTTTTAGGCTTAACCTGAAGCAACTTACTCTTAATCTCATTAGATAGGCCGCTCAATTTTTCATAATTTATACCTTCAGGTATGATAACAGACTCATCTTTCTTAAAAGACTCTATATCTCTTTCTTGTCTGTCTAGGTAACCCATGTAATGGGCATCTGTTACAACTTGCTTTTCTATAGACCTTGGAAAACTAGGAATATCTTGGAATACTTGCCTTATTTTTGCCATATTTACTTTTCTCTGACCCATTATCTCTAAGCAAGATCTTTTTACTCCATCCATAGCAATTTTAATATCATATTTCTTAGCTTGATTAGGTGATAAATAATTATTTTTTAAAATAGAATTAAGAGCCAAAATATTTTTTTTCTTTTCATTAAATATTTTTTTTCTTTCAAACTTCACTAAATTTAAACTGATACCAAAATCAGTTAGTCTTTGATCGGCATTATCAGCTCTTAAAGTTAATCTGTATTCAGCTCTAGAAGTAAACATTCTATAAGGTTCTGTTACTCCTTTGGTAATAAGGTCATCAATCATAACACCAATATAAGAAGTTGATCGATCTAGAATAAACTCTTCGTGATTTCGAATTTTTAAAGCCGCATTAACCCCTGCTATCAAACCTTGAGCTGCTGCTTCTTCATAACCTGTGGTTCCATTAATTTGTCCAGCAAGAAATAAAGAATTAATTTTTTTGGTTTCTAATGTTGCCTTTAACTCCCTTGGATCCACATAATCATACTCAATTGCGTATCCAGCTCTCTTCATCTCAACATGCTCTAAACCCTTGATTTTATTCAATATTTTAAGCTGAATCTCCTCCGGAAGTGAGGTTGATATACCATTTGGGTAAATAGTATTGTCCTTTAATCCTTCTGGTTCTAGGAATATTTGGTGTTTTTCTTTTTCCTTAAACTTAACAATTTTATCCTCTATAGATGGACAATACCTAGGCCCTACTCCTTTTATGTTTCCTGAATACATAGCGCTTCTTGAAATATTATTGCTAATAATTTTATGAACTTCATTATTAGTATAAGTCATCCCACATTTGATCTGCTTATTGTCGATCTTGTTCGTCAAGAAAGAGAAATAGTAATGATCATCATCAGCAGGCTGCATTTCTAAGTCATCGTAATTAATTGTATCACCATCTAATCTAGGAGGTGTTCCGGTTTTTAATCTTCCAATTTGCATTTTGAATTTTGCTAGTTGTTCACTTAAACCAGTAGATGGTTTTTCATTATACCGACCAGCTGGTATCTGTGTTTCACCTATATGTATTAAACCATTCAAAAAAGTTCCCGTAGTAAGTATTAGTTCTTTAGTTCTTATTTCTTTACCGCTCTGGCAAATGAATCCTATAACTTTGTTGTTATCAAATAAGAATTTTACTACTGGATCGGCTATGACCTCTAAATTATCATAATTTAATAAAATCTTTTGCATGTGCTCTTTATAAAGAGCTCTATCTGACTGGGTTCTAGGTCCTTGCACTGCTGGACCACGACTTCTATTTAATAATCTAAATTGAATACCTGATTTATCAGCTACTACACCCATCACACCATCTAAGGCATCAATTTCTCTAACAAGATGCCCTTTTCCAAGTCCTCCAATGGCGGGATTACATGACATTTCACCAATAGTCTCGATTTTATGAGTAAAAAGAGCAGTATTTACGCCCATTCTAGCGGAAGCTGCTGCTGCCTCACATCCAGCGTGTCCACCGCCTATTACTACTACATCAAAGCTTTGTTTTTTCATGATGAGAATGTAAACGTCTAAATTAAGAATACAAGTAGTATTTTATTTACCAATACAAAAGTCTTTAAAAATAGATCCAAGTATTTCTTCCACATCTACCTTACCGACGATTTTACCAAGATGCTGTGTAGCCATTCTAAGGTCTTCAGCAGCTAATTCGAGATCTTTGGTTTTATCCTTTTTAAGAAACTTGTCAATTTCTTTTAAACAGTCATTTAGTTTAACTCTATGTCTTTCTCGTGTAATTAGAGCACTATTATTTGATGTGAATTTTTTGCTTAACTTAGCTTTAACCAAATTAATTAGTTTATCTATATTTTTATTACTTTTTACTGAAGCTAAAACAGTATCAACATCGAATTGATGATTTTGCTTATCTGAAACATCTGATTTATTCAAAAGAATTATAGTATCTTTATTAATCATATTCTGTATTTCATTGTTAATCTTTTTAGATGAATTGTCTATTACTACAATATTTAAATCCGCTTCTTTTGATCTGCCTAAAGCTAAAGAAATACCTTTTTTTTCAACTTCATTTTTAGCTTCTCTTATTCCAGCAGTATCAGCCAAAATTACAGGGTAACCATCTAAATTTAGATAAGTTTCTATAACATCTCTTGTTGTTCCAGCTTCATCTGAAACAATAGCTACTTCTCTTTTTGAAAGTAAATTTAATAATGATGATTTCCCCGCATTAACTTCTCCTGTAATTGAAACTCTGAAACCGTCTCTAATTTTCTCTCCGACTTTGTTATCTTCAATAATTTTTGTAATTTCTGTATGAATTTCTTTAATTGATCTGTGGGCGTCTTTTAATACTTTATCTGGAAGATCATCTTCTGCAAAATCAATTTTGGCTTCTATAAAAGCAAGTGATTTTATTATTTTTTCTCTCAAATCGTTATAATAATTTGATGCATTACCCTGAACTAATTTAACTGCTTGTTGTCTTTGTAGTTCTGTCTCAGAGTGGATAAGATCACCTATACTTTCTGCTTTTAGCAAATCAATTTTATTATTTTGAAACGCTATTTTAGTGAACTCACCAGGTTCAGCTAATCTACAGTTTTCTTGCTCAGACAAAACTTTTAAAAGACCATTTATAATTGCATTACTACCGTGAATTTGTAATTCTGCAATATCTTCACCTGTGTAGCTATCAGGGCCAGGAAACCATAATAATAAAGCTTCTGGATCTATAATTTCACCATTGTTAGGATCAAAAAATTTACAAAAATTTATCTCATTAGATTTTATTTTTTTTAGTTTTGTAATATTTTTGCAAATTTTCAGCACATCTTTTCCTGATATTCTGATTATCGCAATTCCTGATGGGCCACGTCCCGTTGATAATGCATATATATTCATCTATAAAAGTCTATAATTAATTTATGTTTCAAATTAACTGGAAATTAAAAGCTTTTCTATATAAAGTTTTTCAATCTCTAAGGCTTACAAAATCTTTATATTTTATACAAAAATATATTACTCGTAGATCGAAAATTAATATCCAAAAAATAGATCCACATTGGGAAAGGCATGAATCTTCAATAAGAAAAAATAATTGTATTAGCTTGCTAGAAATTGGTGCTGGGAAATCTTTAGAACAGAATATTTATTTTTCGTACATCTTTAATAATCAACTTAAACAAACAGTAATTGATATTAATAAGATGATTGATTTCAATCTTTTTAATGATGCAAGTCTTACAATTTCGAATTTACTTAACTTAAAGTTCAAAGGCAAAGTCACTAATCAAGAGGAAATTTTAAATAAGTACAATATACAATATTTAGCTCCTCATAAGTTATCAGACTTATCGGAAAAAAAATTTGATATATGCGTATCAACAACTACTCTTGAACATTTTTCATTACAAGATTTAAATAATTTCTTACTAGATGTAAAAAAAATTCTAAAAGAAGGCGGATTAATTTCTTCTGTAATTGATTATAGTGACCATTATTCTCATACTGACAAAAATATAAAATCACTTAATTTTTTGAAATTTGATGAGAGTGACTGGGTAAAATATAATAATTCTTATCTGTACCAAAATAGACTTAGACATCAAGATTATAGAAAATTATTTAATGATTTTAACTATGAGATTAAAATTGAACATAAAGGCAACTCTGCAGAGAAATTTCAAAATATCTCAAATAAATTTGATGCACATGATGATGAAACATTTATATGTTGGGGTTATTATTTGTTAGCAATAAATTAATAAAGTCCTTTGTCAGAAATTCTTTTACTAAAATTTTTTAGAAATTTAGATTTAGATAATTGTTTTAACACCGTTTTTTTTATTGGATCTAAAAACTTATTTTCTTTAAAAAAGTTATGAGTAATATCAACCCCCAATCCCATAATAGTGTTCTCTGGTTTTCGACTATTATAAAAATCACTTAAAGCATAACTATTTTTAATAGAAATACCTAATCCAGCATAATATTTAATAACTTCTTTCAATTTTTTTATATCTCTGAGAACTAAATTAAACCCTTGTCCAGCTACAGGATGTATTGAGTGAAGTCCCTCGCCAAGAATTAAAATATTTTTTTGATAATACTGTCTCTTTAAATTAAGTGATATAGGATAAGACTGAATATTACTTACAGTAATACTTTTTTTGGTTTTTAAGATTTCTAGTAATTTATGTTCTACAAGTTCTTTCATCTTTTTTAAATTATTCTCATAAAATTTTTTATTTAGACTCCAGACAATAGAAAAGTAATTTTTTGAAAAAGGAAGAATAGCCAGTGGCCCTTCTTTCAAAAAGAACTGACTTGTATTTAGACTTTTGAAATCATGTTTAACATATCCTGTAACTGCAATTTCTTTATAATCTTTTTTGATGGGTTTTAATTTAATTATGTTTTCATAAATATTTGATTTAGTGCCCAAACAAAGAATAACTAAATCGTAATTTTTTAGATCTGTTAAACTTTTAATATCCTTCCTTATTATTTCTATTTTATTTTTGCGTATTTCTTTTAGTAAATTATTTTTAATCTTATCATTTTCGAAAACGTACATTAAATTAGAATGAGCCTCATTTAGATTTAAAAAATTTATTTTCTCTTTTGAAGTTTCGTAAAAAAGCTCTATATTTTTCGAAGGCCAGAACAAATTATTATCTAACCCAACAATATTTTCTTGAATAAATTTAAAATTTGTTTGTGAGATAGCAGTTGTTCTTTTATCTAAGTTTTTTTTCTCTTTTTTAGCTATTAAATTTATATCTACTTCTGGGATTCGACCTAAAACTACCGCGGTCATTAAGCCAGCAAGACCATCTCCAACGATGCATATTCTCTGTTTATTCATATAAAAATTTTTAACACTTTAATAAAAATGGTAAAAGTACTTAAAACGATTCGTAATGAATACAAATTTTTTAGATAGTTTAACAAATTTCTTAAAAAAACGAACCTTTGAGTTTCTAGGTTTGATCCTAGTTTTATCAAGTGTCGCACTAGCAATAGCATTTACAACTTATTCTCCAGAAGATCCCTCTTTTATCTATGGAGATAGGAATTTTGAAATTCAGAATTTTTTTGGGATTTACGGTAGTAGTATCGCAGATTTTTTATTACAAAGTTTTGGTTTATCATCCTTTTTATTATTGCTTAATTTTTTATTTTGGGGATTAGATTTAATAATAAATAAGCAATTAGAAAGGATAATTTTAAAGTTATTTTTAGTTATAGCATACTTAACAGTAGGCACGGTTTTTATTTATTTAACTTATGATAATTCATTTTGGCTCATCGATAATGGTAATTCTGGCTTTGTAGGAAAAATAACTTACAACTTTATAAATACTTGGGCGCCTTGGATTGATAACACATACTCAATTTATATATTATTTTTATTAACTATAATTTTTTTTTCTTTTTCGGCTGATATTAATTATAGGAAAATATTCTCCTTAATGATTTCTTTGTTTAGAAGAAAAGAGGTTGAGAATATTGAGCCAGATTTTAGTAAAATCAATATTGAAGATCAGCCTCAAACTTTAGAAAAACCTCAACAATCATTTTCCTTCGATATAGATGATAACTCTCAAAAAGATAAAATTGTTCCAAAAAGTAAATATAGACTACCAGATATAAATTATTTAGAAAAAAATTTAACTAAACTTAGTTCTGATGGAAATAAAAATCGTCCTGACTCAGGCTTTATGGAGAAGATATTGTTAGACTTTGGTATAGACGGGAAAATTAAAGCAATTAATAATGGTCCGGTCGTAAGTCTGTATGAGTTTGAGCCAGCTCCTGGAGTGAAAGTATCTAAAATAATCAATTTGTCCGAAGATTTAGCAAGAAATACGAGCTCAACATCAACAAGAGTTTCGGTCATTCCAGGTAAGAACACTGTTGGAATTGAAATTCCTAACGAAGAAAGAGAAAGTGTATCGTTAAGAGAAATAATTTCTTACGATAAGTTTCAGAAAAAAGAAGTGAGGCTTCCGATAGCTTTGGGGAAAAGTATTTCCGGAATGCCTCTAGTCGGTGATTTGACATCAATGCCTCATCTATTGATAGCGGGTACAACTGGTTCTGGAAAATCCGTTTGTATTAATACAATTATCGTATCACTACTTTACAAGTTGAGCCCTGATCTTTGCAAATTTATCTTAATCGATCCAAAAATGTTAGAGCTTTCTACATATGAGGGAATACCCCATTTATTAACACCAGTTATAACTGATGCAAAAAAAGCAACCTCGGCTTTATCCTGGACAGTCAAAGAGATGAACAGCAGGTATAAATTAATGAGCAAAGTAGGTGTCAGAAACATAGATGGCTATAATGCTAAGCATAAACTGAAAATGCCTTACATTGTCGTAGTAGTTGATGAGATGTCAGACTTAATGCTCGTAGCTGGAAAAGAAATTGAAAACTATATTCAAAAATTATCCCAAATGGCTAGAGCTGCAGGAATTCATATTATTATGGCAACGCAAAGACCGAGTGTTGATGTGATAACAGGTACGATAAAAGCGAATTTCCCAACAAGAATATCTTTTCAAGTAAGTTCCAAAATTGATAGTAGAACTATTTTAGGAGAGCAGGGTGCTGAACAATTACTTGGAAAAGGAGATATGTTATTCATGTCATCAGCAAACAGAATAGTAAGAATTCACGGTCCTTATGTTTCTGAGCAGGAAATTGAGAAAATTACAAACTCATTGAGAGCGCAAGGTGAGCCAGACTATATGGAAGAAATTACTTCCCAGGAAACTACTGAGAGCTCATTAACGCCCGGAAATGAAGGTGATGAGGACGAATTATTTAACCAGGCTGTAGAAATTATAAAAGCTGAGGGAAAAGCCTCTACAAGCTTCTTACAGAGAAAATTACAGATCGGGTACAATAGAGCTGCCAGAATTATCGATATGATGGAAGAAAAAGGTATTGTAAGTAAGGCAAATCATGTTGGTAAACGTGAAGTTCTTTAAAAAAACATTTTTAATCTCGTTTTTTCTATTAACAACAACGAGTTTGTTAGCTAATGAAAAAGATAAAATAGTTGATCAATTAAATAGCTTAAATTCGTTAGAATTTACATTTGTTCAATTAATTAATGAAAAAACAGAAAAAGGAAGTTGTCTTTTAGAATTTCCTGGTAAATTAAAATGCAATTACTTTGATGACAAAAAAAAAGAACTAGTTATTAATAATAAAAGGTTAGCAATAACCCAGAAAAGGTATAATAAAACTTACTATTATCCTATTTCAAAATCTCCATTTTTAAATATTTTATATAAAGATAAACTTTTGGAAATTGTTCAATCAGGGGAATTAGAGTCAACTGATCAAATAATTAAGCTTGTTTATTTTAATGATAATGAAATTACAGTTTTTTTTGACAAAAAAAAACTAAATTTGAAAGGATGGGAAATTAAAGATCAATACAACAATAATATAAATTTTTCCCTTAAAATTGTAGCAAAGAATGATGTTTTTAAAAAAGGTACCTTTAAATTGCCTGAAATTAACTAAGCTACAAAATCAATTTCTTCTTCTTTAAAAATTTCAAAGCCTTTAGATTTATAATTTTGTAATGCATGTTTGTGGTCTAGACTACAAGTATGAACCCACATTCTACTAGGATTTTTTCTTGATGCACTTGCAATAGCATGATTTACAAGTGTTGAGCCAAGCTTCAAACCTCTGAATTCTTTTAGTACCCCTAGATTAATAAGCTCTACTTCATTTGATCCAGGATGATATTCTTGTTCATAATATCCTACTAGATCTTCACCTTTTTTTAGAACATGCGTTTCTAAATTTTTATTTGTGACATACTTTACCCATTCGCTATCAGACCAAAGTAATCTATCTCTCCAGTAATGATCTACACCAATTTGTTTATAAAAAAATCTATTTAAATGAAAATTATCTTTGTCATCCAAAATAATTTGAAAATTTTCTGGAAGATTTAAATCGATTGTTTTTGAAAAGTCTCTAATTTCTAAAAAATATCTTTTTACTCTTGAAACCATCAGCTAACCATCTTTCCAATCTTTTCGCCTGCAAATATGTGAAAGTGTAAATGAGGAACTTCCTGACCGCCATCACTTCCAATATTAGTTAAAGCTCGATATCCTTTATCTTTTGCTCCCACTAAGTTTGCGACATGTGTCACTGCCTTGTTTAACTCTATAATCTCTTTATCTGAAGCTTTGTTGTTGAAGTCATTAAGATCTACATATTCACCTTTAGGAATAACTAAAACATGAACTTTCTTTTGAGGATTAATATCATGAAAAGCTAAAACATAATCATTTTCATAAACTTTTTTACACGGAATTTCTCCTCTTATAATCTTAGCGAATATATTATTTTTGTCGTAACTCATTTCTGTCTTTTCTTAAGTTCGCTCATCACATCTTCAATTTTTACGTTGTTAGCCTCTAAGTAAACCATCAAATGATAAACCACATCAGCAGCTTCGTGTATCTTATTTGAATTTTTTTCCACAGATTCTATTAGTTCACCTATTTCTTCTTTTACTTTTGAAACACTTAGGTTTTTATCGTTCAAAAGTTTATTGGTATAAGACTTATCTGGAGAAGAATTTTTTCTCTCTCTGATTGTTTTAATTAATTGTTCTAAGTTTTCAAACATTTTATAACCTTACCGATACATTTTTAGAATTCAAATATTCTTTAGCATCTTTTATTTTATATTCGCCATAATGAAAAATAGAAGCCGCTAAAACTGCACTTGCTCCACCTTTAACTATACCATCATATAAGTGATCTAGAGTTCCAACTCCACCGGAAGCTATCACAGGAATATTTGTGCTATTTGTAATTTCTTTTAACAAATCAATGTCATAGCCAGATTTAGTTCCATCTTTATCCATTGAAGTTAATAAAATTTCTCCAGCTCCATTCTTCTCAACTTGTTTTGCAAACTTTATAGCGTCAATACCTGTTTTATTTCTCCCACCGTGCGTAAATACCTCCCATTTATTGTCTGAAACTTTTTTTGCGTCGATAGCAACAACAATGCATTGAGATCCAAATTTTTTTGAAGCCTCTTTTATAAAATCAACATTTTTTACTGCAGCTGTATTAATAGAAACTTTATCTGCACCAGCTAACAATAAATCAGTTATATTTTGAATGGTTCTTACACCTCCTCCAACAGTTAAAGGAACAAAACATTCTTTAGCTGTTTTTCTAACAATTTCAATTATCGTTTCTCTATTTTCATTTGATGCAGTGATATCTAAAAAGCAAATCTCATCAGCTCCGCCGTCGCTATAAATTTTAGCTTGTTCAACTGGGTCTCCAGCATCTTTTAATTCAACAAAGTTAATACCTTTAACAACTCTTCCGTTTTTCACATCAAGACAAGGTATAATTCTATTTTTAAGCATCAATCTCCTTTGCTAACTCACCAAGTTTAATGTCACCATCATAAATAGCTTTACCAACAATAATACCTTCAATCTTTTTATTATTTAAATCTTTAGCTTTCTTAATATCACTTATCGATGAAACACCTCCTGAAATCACAACAGGACAATTAGAAAGCTCTGCAATTTTTACAGTCTCCTCTAGGTTAGGACTTGTTTTCATTCCATCTCTATTAATATCTGTATAAATTACTCGGCTTACACCATAATTATTTACTTCTTTTAGAAAATCTAGAGTTTTAACGTTTAAATTTTCTTTCCAGCCTGATACAGAAAGATTTCCATCTTTTGCGTCCAATCCTAAAGCAATTTGACCTTTAAACTTTTCACAAGACTCTTTTAGAAATTCTTTATTTTTTATAGCACCACTACCTAAAATAACTTTTTCGACACCCGCATCGATATATTGTTTAATGCTATCAAGAGATCTAACACCGCCACCTATTTCAATCTTTAAATTGTGTTTACTCACTATTTCTTGAATAATATCTAAATTAACCGTCTTTCCAGTTAATGCACCATCCAAATCAACAATGTGCAAATTTTTGAAGCCATGATTTTTAAATTTACCTGCTTGATCAATAGGTGAAATTTCATATTCAGTTTTTTTATCAAAGTCTCCTTTGATTAATCTTACGCATTTCTTATCTTTTATATCTATTGCAGGAAATATTTTCATTATAATTTTAAAAAGTTATCAATTACTTTTAATCCGATTTTATCACTCTTCTCGGGATGAAACTGTGTTCCAAATAAATTATCTTTCTCAACAGAACATACAATTTTTGAAGAGTAATTTGTTATCGACGAAATGACTGACTTATCTTCAGGAATAAACTCATAACTGTGAACGAAATACATATGAGATTTATTTTTTACATCTTTAAATATTTTGCTTTCTTTTTGGATTTCAATTTCGTTCCAACCAATATGTGGAAGTTTAAATTTTCCTTTTTGATTATTAATTTTAGAAACTTTACCAGAAATCCAGCCTAATCCTTTTGTTTCTGCTTCTTCATACCCGATATCTGCGAACATTTGTAGGCCTACACAAATTCCTAATAAAGGTTTCTTATTTGTTATTGCAAATTCTTTAAGTGTATCAACCAATCCCTTAATTTGATTAAGAGAGTCAACACAGCTTTTAAATGATCCTTGTCCTGGTAAAACAATTTTGTCACTGGATTTAATTTTTTTTATATCTGAGGTTACCTCAATATTAACTTTACCTTTAGCCACCTCTGTAAAAGAATTTATGACAGAGCTAATATTGCCCGATTGGTAGTCAACAATTGTGACGTTCATCAATTTTAAATAGAGCCTTTTGTCGAAGGTATTGAGTTTTTAATTCTTTTATCAATCGCTAAAGCATCTTTTAATGATCTAGCTAACCCTTTGTAACATGACTCAATCTTGTGGTGACTATTTTCACCGTAAATATTTTCTATGTGTAAAGTAACTCCAGCTGATTGTGAAAATGCTTGGAACCACTCTTTAAATAATTCTGTATCCATCTCACCAAGTTTCTCTACTGGAAGATTAACTTTCCAGATTAAATAAGGTCTATTCGATACATCTATTGAAACTCGGCTTAGAGTTTCATCCATAGGAATCATTGTTGATGCATATCGTGTAATTCCTTTTCGATTGCCTGCTGCTTTTTTAATAGCTTCACCAATAGCTATACCTGTATCTTCAGTGGTGTGGTGTAAATCTATATGCGTGTCACCTTTTGCTTTAACATCTAAGTCTATAAGAGAATGCTTTGATAGTTGCTCCAACATGTGGTCTAAAAAACCTATTCCAGTTCTAATTTTATACTTTCCTTTTCCGTCTAGATTAACCGCGACAGAAATACTGGTCTCTTTTGTTTTTCTAGTAATTTTTGCTTTTCTACTCATAAACTATACCTGATTTACCTTTGATATATATTTAAATGGCCGTTTTATCAATAAATCACTATTGAAGATCCCAAAATAATCTCCACATATAACTTTATGAATACAGCTGAAAAATGGCACGGTACTACAATTGTCCTACTTAGAAAGGGCGGGGAGACCATTGTGGCAGGCGACGGTCAGGTCAGTCTTGGTAATACAGTTTTAAAAAGCAAAGCCAAGAAAGTTAGAAAAATTGAGAACAGAGGTGTAATTGCAGGATTTGCTGGCTCAACTGCGGACGCTCTAACTTTATTTGAGAGACTAGAGGCAAAATTAGAAAAACATGCCGGCAATTTACAAAGAGCAGCTGTTGAGTTAGCTAAAGATTGGAGAAGTGATAAATTTTTAAGAAGATTAGAAGCATTAATGGCAGTTGCAGATAAAAATCACAGCTTTATAATCTCTGGAACTGGTGATGTTTTAGAACCAGAGGATGGAATAATTGGAATAGGATCTGGAGGAAACTACGCTCTTGCAGCTGCAAAGGTATTAATTGAGACTGATATGAAAGCAGAAGAAATTGCAAGAAAAGCACTAAAAGTAGCATCAGATATCTGCGTATTTACGAACAATAATGTAACAATGGAAAAAATTTAAATGTCCAAATCAAAAAAAGAGACAAATTTAAAACTAGTTAAAGGATCTAAAGCTGATAGCTCAAAGGTAAGCGCTCTTTCCCCAAGAGAAATAGTTTCAGAGTTGGATAGATATGTAATCGGTCAAAAGGAAGCAAAAAAAGCTGTTGCTGTTGCATTAAGAAATAGGTGGAGAAGACAGGCTCTTACTGATGAAATGAGAGATGAAGTATTACCAAAGAATATTCTTATGATCGGTCCAACAGGAGTAGGAAAAACCGAAATATCAAGAAGACTCTCAAGATTAGCTGAGGCACCTTTTATAAAAGTGGAAGCGACAAGATTTACTGAAGTTGGTTATGTAGGTAGAGATGTTGAACAAATCGTCAGAGATTTAATTGAAATTGCAATAGCTATGGAAAGAGAGAGAAAAAGAAAAGAAGTTAAAGCTAAAGCTGAATTAAAGGCTGAGGAAAAAGTTTTAGATGCTTTGGTTGGGAATAAAGCAAGTGTTGCTACGAGAGAAAGTTTTAGAAAAAGACTTAGGAACGGTGATCTAGACAATAACGAAATTGAAATAGAAGTTCAGGATACATCCTCTGGATTACAAAGCTTTGAAATACCCGGTATGCCCGGAGGAAACGTTGGTATGGTCAATCTCGGAGACATCCTTGGAAAATCTATGGGAAACAAAAAAGGAAAAAAGAAAAAAATGACTGTTAAAGAGTCTCATGGGATTTTAGTTGCTCAAGAGTCGGATAAAATGATTGAGGAAGATAAAATTATTAAAGAAGCCAAAAAAGCTACTGAAGAAAATGGAATAGTATTTCTGGATGAAATCGATAAAGTTTCTGCAAGAAGCGATAGGGTTGGGGGAGATGTTTCTAGAGAGGGTGTTCAAAGAGATCTGTTGCCTTTAATTGAGGGAACAACAGTGAGTACTAAACACGGACCGATTAAAACTGATCATATCTTATTTATAGCGTCAGGAGCTTTCCAATTGGCCAAACCATCTGACTTATTGCCTGAACTACAAGGAAGATTACCAATAAGAGTGGAATTAGACGCTCTTAATGAAGAGGATTTTAAAAGAATTCTCAAAGAACCAGATAATAGTTTAATAAAACAATACAAAGCACTTTTAAAAACTGAAGACGTTAATCTTCAATTTTCAGAAGACGGTATTGATATGCTTGCAAAAATATCTGCAGAAGTAAATTCTTCAGTTGAAAATATTGGAGCGAGAAGACTTCATACTATTATTGAAAAAGTATTGGATGATATTAGTTTCAACGCTACAGATAGAGCTGGAGAAACAATCACAGTTGATAAAAAATTTGTTCAAGATAATTTAGGTAATTTAGTTAAGGATACGGACTTATCAAAGTTTATATTATAAATTCTTCAACTTTATTAAAATTGCACCTTCTCCACCATCTTTTACATCGGCTTCATTAATTGAAACTATAAGTTTATTGATCTCAAGATTAGATCTAATAAATTCTGGAACAGAAAATTTTAATTTTCCGAAGTCTTTAGAAATATATGTATCTTTATCACTTTTAGAATGAAGCCCTTTACCTGTAATTAATAAAAGTTCTTTATACTTATTCTTGACGCAAAAAAGTAAAATTTCTTTTACCTTCTTATTTGCTTTATCTAAGGTGAAACCATGAAGATCAAACTTAAATCTATCTTTTCTGACTTTTTTTCGATTATTTTTATCTTTATCGTAAATATCTGTCGGATCTTTAATATAATCTTCCCAAGTTTGTTTATCTTCTTGGGAAAGATCTTTTTTTTTACTCACTGACTAATAATTTCAGATAAATACCAGTTTGGACTTTTGTTGTTAATATTTTTTGTAAATTTCCAACTATCAGTTACAAATTTAATTTTGTCCGGATTTCCTTCGATTATTTTATTATTTTTATCTTTTTTTACAGAGATCACTTCTGCAACAAACTTAACTGTAGCAAACAGATTATCTTTAATTTTCTCATATTTTTCCACAGAAGACTCTTTTACTCCAATAAATGTAAACTCTGATTTAATATTATCTTTTTTTCTTGATTTTATTGCATCAGAAAAATTAGAAAACATGTTCGGTGATAACAAAGCCTTTAGTTTGATCAAATCACCTGATGCGAAAGAAGTTAAAATGCTCTCATAAGCTATTTCAGCACCTTTCAAAAATTCTTTTTTATCTTTTCCTTCAAGAATTTCAAAGTTTTGTTCATCAGCTTTGTTGTCTTTTTGAGGCATGCTGAATTTTTTTTCAGCAAAGTTAGGATAAACTTTTGTCTCATGACCAGTTTTTCTTCCTAATATGCTTCTTAATCGCAAGATTATAAAACCCGCAATCATTCCTAATAAAATTATGTCTAAATAGCCAAAATTATTACTCATAGTTTGATAAATATACATGAATAATATAATTTTGTATCAGACAAATGAACACATTTTTCCTACTTTTAATAGGTTTGCCTGCTCTAGAAATATTTATTATGATCAAAATCGGTGCGCAAATCGGAGCCTTTAACACTATATCTCTTATTTTTCTAACAGCAATAATAGGTATTTACTACGCTAGGATACAAAGTATTCAAACTTTAAAGTCTGGAATTGCTAGTATATATAAAAATAAGGCTCCAATTTATGAAATGATGTCTGGTGCATCTATAGCTTGCGCTGCTTTGCTGTTGATCATTCCTGGTTTTTTAACTGATAGCGTCGGATTTATATTATTATTTCCTTTTTCAAGAAAAATTTTATTAAAAATAATATTTAGAAAAGGAGGAGAAACAAACGAAACTAGAAAGAATATTGAAACAATTGATGGTGAAATAGTTAATAAGGATAAGGATGAGCTATAAAATTATTGGTAAATACATAAAAGAATTAAACTTTAATATTCCAAATACTAAAACTTTTTATTTACTATCAAAGGATATTGTAAACTACAAAATTAATATTGATATAAAAAGTAATAGAATTAAACAAAATATTATTGAGGTTTTAACCTCACTTAATTTATCACCCACTAAAACTGATTTTGAGGTAATTGATAGTAAAATTATTTTCGCTACAATCATTGAGTTGCAAAATGACAAAGTAGAAAAAAGCCAGTTAGAAAAAATTATTTTAGTAGAAGTGCCGTCGAAAATTTATGGTGACCTTAGAAAAATATTTGTTAGTTTATTTGAAAATTCAGGATTTAAAGATGTTAAAATTAGTGAAAACGTTGATTTTCTAAGTCTTTATAAAACGAGGAATGCTCAATAAAAATTCTTTTTCAACTCTTTTTTTAAAAATTCCTTGTGCATATTAATTTCATCTACAGGAACTTCTAATATTTTTTTATTATAACTTTTGTCTCTAACAAGATTTTGCTCTAGATCTTTAGTAGATAAATTAAACTTTGGTTCCTTTGCATCTAATAAATTAATATAGACCTCCCTTAATAACTGACAGTCAAGTAACGCATTATGTTTAGTTCTTTTTGAAAGATCAATATTAAATCTTTTACATAAGGCATCTAAAGAATTAGATATACCAGGAAACTTATTTCTTGCAATTTCAAGTGAGTCTACAACATTTTTAGGATCTATTATGTTTTTATTTAATAACCTAAGTTCGCTGTTTAAAAAACCTAAATCAAAAGATGCATTGTGTATGATAATTTTTTTTCCATCAATGAAATTTAAAAAATCATCTGCTATTTTATCGAATTTTTCTTTTGTACTTAAAAATTTTTCTGAAAATCCGTGAATTTTAAAAGCTTCTTCTGGTATATTTCTTTCAGGGTTTATTAATCGATGAAATACATTTCCAGTTGCAATTAGATCTTTTGTTTCTACACAGGCGATCTCAACAATTTTATGTCCATCTTTGAATGATAAGCCAGTTGTTTCTGTGTCTAAAAATATTTCATTCATATTTTTTAAATATAACCGATAAATTTTTTTTTAAAATCTTAATATTTTTTTCATTAACAATAATATGATCACAATATTTACCTTTTTTGACATCACTTAATTGTTTTGAATTTAAGATATTAAAGGTAGATATTTTTCCGCCTTTCAACTTAAATCTTTTTAACCTTATGGATTTTTTTGCTTTAATATAAAAAATAATGTCAAAAATATTAATTAAATTACTTTCAATAAGAAGCGGAATTTCTAAGAAAACAAATTTTTTTTTTATATTTTTTCTTATAAACTTTAGCATCTCCTTTCTTACTAAAGGATGAATAATTTTTTCGAGCTTTTGGATGTTTGATTTGTCTTCCTTGATTTTTTCTCTCAGTAATTTTTTAATATTTAAAGATTTTTTTAAATCAAGTTTTTTAATAATATTCTTTTTAATACTATTTTTTGTGTATAGTTTTTTTACAACTGCGTCTGCACTAAAGAGAGGTCCTCGACCTGCTGACAAGATTTTACTTGCTGTTGTTTTTCCTGAGGCTAAAGAACCTGTAATACCAACCTTGATCATTATTTTAATTTAGATAATAAGAGTTCGATTAACTTTTGATCAATCTCTGGATTAATTTTAGTCCATAAATAAAAAGCTTTTTGTCCTTGATAAATGAACATTTCAAGACCATTAAAAACTCTTATATTCTTTTCTTTCAAATATTTAAAAGTTTTAGTCTCTAAAGGATTATAAATTGTATCAATATAAATTAAACTGTTTTTCACTTGATCAAAATTAAAATTAAAATCTTGTCCATTTTTAAGACCCAAACTAGTTGCATTGATGATTATATCATAATTTTTCAACTCATTTTTTAAATTTGTCCAGTTTATTATGTTCAGATATTTAAATTTTTTCTTTAAGAAAATACACTTATCTTCCGTTCGATTAACTATAGAAATATTCTTCACTCCACATTTTTCAAGAGATAAGATTACTGATGGCGAAACTCCTCCTGCACCTATAACTAGGGCGTTCTTCTTATTAATATTATCTACCTCTTTAAAATAAGCCGCCTGTAATCCAAATACGTCTGTATTTTCTCCGACAATTGTCCCTTTATCATCTAAAAAAACTGTATTAACTGAGCTTGTAATTTCAGCATCGTTGATAAGAACATCAATGTGTGGGACGATTTTTTGTTTATATGGAAGTGTTATATTAATGCCAATTAAATCTTTATTTTTAATTCTATTAATTAGATTTTGTATTTCACTGTTTTCAATTTCTATTATTGAATAGTTTGCATCTATTTTGTATTTTTCAAACCAGTAATTATGTAGAATAGGTGATAAAGAGTGTTTTATAGGGTTTCCAATTATCCCGTATTTTTTTGTCATTTTTTATATTTATTAATATAGTTGATAATATCTTTAATAGGCAAACCCATAATTGAGTTGTGGTCGCCTTTTATATACTCAAACAATTCCAAGCCCTCAGCTTCAACTTGATAGACACCATAAGCTAGTAAAGTTTCAGTCTTAATTTTATTTAGATAATTTAATAGTTTTTCATCAGTAAAATTTTTCATTTTCAACTCAGAAGAGTCCGTATGATTCCAGACCATTGCTCCATTCTTAGAAATACACACAGAACTTATTAGGTAATGTTTAGAATTATTCAACTTTTTTAAAATATCAAATGCCTCATTTCGATTTTTTGGTTTGTTAATCAGTTTGTTGTCTAAAGAAATTACACTATCAGCTCCTAGGACCATTATATCTGGATTTTTACTACTAACTTTAATAGATTTTATCTCTGCTAAATTTTTTGAAATTATCAATGGATCTGCTCCCTCGCTGAGAAGAGCTGCTTTTACTTCGTCTTCGTCTACGTTTGAAACAATTACATCAGCATCAATATTATTATCATCTAAGATCTTTTTTCTGACACCGCTTTTTGAGGCCAAAATTAATTTCATATGTTTTTTTTAATTTCTATTATCTTTAATATAGACGCAGCTGTTTCTTCAACAGACCTTCTTGTAACGTCTATTATTGGCCAATTGTTTTTTTTAAAAAGATTTTTTGAATCATTTACCTCTTTTTTAATAAATTCTAAATTTGTGTAATCTTTAATTTGATGTTCATTCATTATCGCAACTCTATTCCGTCTAATGTCTGCTAACCGTTCAGGATCAGCTATAAGACCAATAACGCAGGCTTTTGTTTTAGAATTTAATTTTGGTGGTATTTTATGGTCTAGTACTAAAGGTATATTTATAGTTTTATATCCCCTATTAGCTAAATATATGGAGGTAGGTGTTTTACTAGTTCTGCTTACACCTAGCAAAATAACGTCTGCATCATTTATATCATCTACTTTCTTCCCATCATCATGTGACATGGTAAATTGAATAGCTTCTATACGTTTGTAATAATCATCATCTAATACGTGTTGTGCGCTGGGTTTATGAATTGCCTTTTGGTTAAGTAATTTTGAAAAACTTAAAATAAGATTCCCTAGAATGCCGAAACATGGAACCTTGTTTTTTTCAGCTTGATTTGAGATATATTTCGCCAGTTTAGTTTCAACTATTGTATATAAAATTAATGAGCTTTCTAGTCTTAAACACTCTTTAATTATTTTGTCTATCTGTTGTTCAGTTCTAACAAAAGCAAACTCCCTTTTTTCATAATCAAAGTTTGAAAATTGTGATTTTAGAGAAAGAAATATTCTATCTAAAGTTTCGCCAGTAGAGTCAGACACAAGATATACATTGTATTTTTGGTTCATATGTGTGTTAATAAATAATTAATAAATAAATTTATTCACTTTTTAATTTACTAGAGTAAAAAAAATTAACATTAATTCACAATATTTAAACATTTTGTTAGATGTTAATAATGTTGTTTTACTAATGTTTACAAGATTAATAAAGTCTTCAAAATAGGACTTTTTGATGAAAGTTATTCATCTTTCTATGTATAAAAATTGTATAAATAGTTATATGACTATTAAACAGGGTCAATTACTCAAACAATACTTTTAAAATACTTTTATATAATATGAGCAATCTTAATAAAATCTTATTAAATAAAATTAATTGTAAATCTGTATGGTTTATGAGACAAGCAGGTAGGTACCTTCCAGAATTTCAAAGAATTCGATCTAAAAACCAAGATTTTGTTAAATTATGCTTAAATAGTGAGTTGAGTTCAGAAATTACATTACAACCAATTGAAAGATTTGATTTAGACTCTGCAATTATTTTTTCTGATATTTTGATGGTTCCTTACGCATTAGGGCAGAATGTAAAATTCACAAAAGGTTCCGGACCAAAGCTGAGTGATTTTAATTTAAATCAATTTTTAAAGAGTGAAGAAAATATTTTTTCCGATAAACTTAGTCCAGTCTACAAAGCAATAGATATCACAAGAAAAAAATTAAAAAAAAGTAAGTCGCTTATTTCTTTTATTGGGGCGCCATGGACTCTTATCGTGTACATGTTGAATGTTAAAGAGGATAAAGGAGAAATAAATCTACGAAAACTTCAAGATAAAAAAAAGGAACTCAATCAAATAATAGAAACTTTAATCAACTTTTTGTGCATTCATATCAAAAACCAGATAAATGCCGGTGCAGATGTAATACAAATTTTCGACTCTTGGGCAGGCTTAATTCCCACAAAGAATTTAAATGACTATTGTTACACACCTAACGCAAAAATTTTGAATTTTTGTAGAAAACAAAAAATACCTACCATTTGCTTTCCTAAAGGAATAAGAGAAAGATACGAAGATTTTAACGACATTGTTAAACCAGATGGAATTAATTTGGACCCAGACATCGATCCGGCATGGGCAAGAGAAAAGTTAAGAAATGTAGTGATCCAAGGAGGTCTAAATCCCAATATATTATTAAAAGATGATGAAGATATTATTAAGGGGGCGACTAAATACATTCGAACTTTCAAGGATATTCCTTATGTTTTCAATTTAGGTCACGGGTTACTTCCTGAAACAGATCCTGATAAAGTAGGTAGGTTAATAAAATTTTATAGGAACTTTAATGGATAAAAATCACCCCGAAGTAAAATTTGGCAAAACTGGAGTTTTAATTATAAACCTCGGAACACCAGACTCAACAAGTTGGTGGGATATAAGAAGATATTTAAAAGAATTTTTATCTGATAGAAGAGTAATAGAAATTAATCCAATAATTTGGCAAATAATTCTGAACTTATTTATTCTTAATTTTCGACCTTCTAAAACCGCACATGCTTATAAGCAAATCTGGAGAAAGGAAAGCAACGAGTCTCCATTATTATATTTTACAAAACAACAGTCAGAGAAATTAAATGACAAAATAGGAAATGAAAATGTATTAGTGGATTTTGCAATGAGATACGGTAATCCAAGTATCAGATCTAAACTGAGCACAATGAAAGAAAAGGGTTGTGAAAATATAATAGTATTACCTCTTTACCCTCAATATGCTGCAGCAACAACTGCAACTGTCTGTGATGAAATCTATAGATCATTAATGAAAATGAGGTGGCAGCCAAGTCTACAGATAATACCACACTATGAGAGTGACCCTTTATATATTGATGCTTTGATTGACAGTATTGAAAAAAAAATTAGTGAAATAGACTGGAAACCCGATCTGATAATTTCTTCCTATCACGGAATTCCAAAATCCTATTTTGATAAAGGAGACCCGTATCATTGTTATTGTCATAAAACAACCAGACTAATGAAGGAAAAGTTCAATAAAGTTGAAATACAGACAACTTTTCAGTCAAGATTCGGCCCACAAGAATGGCTTACACCTTACACGGATAAAACTTTAGAAAAATTACCAGGAGAAGGAATTAAGAATTTATTAATTATTTGTCCTGGTTTTGCCTCTGACTGTGTTGAAACGCTAGAGGAAATAAATATTCAAGGAAGAGAAAGCTTTATTGAAAAAGGTGGTAAAAATTTCGATTTAATTCCTTGTTTAAATGATAATTCAAAACACATTAATCTATTCGAAAAATTAGTAAGCAAATATTTATAGAATGAACTTATATCTTCTTTTTAAATCCTTGCATCTTATTGCTGTAATTTCTTGGATGGCAGGCCTTCTTTATCTACCGAGAATATTTGTTTATCATTCAGAGGCTGATCATGAGTCTCAAAAAACAATCTTTAAGATTATGGAAAAAAGACTTTATAACTACATCATGATGCCCGCAATGCTTCTTTCATGGCTGTTTGGTATTTTGCTTATTCATAGTCTCGGTTTTGGTGTTTTTTCAGAATTGTGGATGCAAATAAAGACTGTTGCAGTAGTTATTCTTACTTATTATCACTTTACTTTAGCAAAATATTTAAATGATTTTGCTCTCAACAATAATCAGAAAACCTCAAAATTTTTTAGGATATATAATGAAATACCAACAATAATACTAATAGTAGTAATTTTTGTTGTTATTTTTAAACCTTTATAATTAGGGGTTGAAATTTTTCTAAAAAGACATATATTTTTATAACTTCTCTTAAACTAAAAATAATCACATGAATTTACAAGAATTAAAGCAAAAAAATCCTGCAGAGCTTATAACTGAAGCTGAAAAACTCGGTATAGAAAATCCAAGCACTTTAAGAAAACAAGAAATTTTATTTGCTATTTTAAAAAAATTGGCTGAAAAAAACGAACAAATAACAGCCATTGGAGTTTTAGAAGTTTTACAAGACGGCTTTGGTTTTTTACGAGCGATCGAATCAAATTATCTTCCTGGACCTGATGATATTTATGTAAGTCCAAGTCAGATCAGAAGGTTCGGTTTAAGAACTGGTGACTCGGTTGAAGGGGAAATTAGAGGGCCAAAGGACGCCGAAAGATACTTTGCACTCCTTAAAGTAAATAAAATAAATTTTGATGACTCTGATAAAGGAAAAAATAAAATAGCTTTTGATAATTTAACCCCTCTTTATCCAAACGAAAGAATTAAATTAGAAGTAGAAACATCAAAAATTGAAAAAAAACCAGACAACACAGCAAGACTAATTGATCTTGTGAGCCCAATAGGAAAAGGACAAAGATCTTTGATAGTCTCACCGCCAAGGGCTGGTAAAACAATAATCCTTCAGAACATCGCTCAATCAATTACAGCCAATCATCCTGAATGTTACTTGATGGTTTTGTTAATTGACGAAAGGCCCGAAGAAGTTACTGATATGCAAAGGTCTGTTAAGGGCGAAGTTGTAGCCTCAACTTTTGACGAGCCGGCCTCTAGGCATGTAGCTGTTGCTGAGATGGTGATTGAGAAAGCAAAAAGATTAGTTGAGCATAAGAAGGATGTAGTTATTTTATTGGATTCTATTACAAGATTGGGAAGAGCATACAACGCTGTTATACCAAGTTCTGGTAAAGTTTTGACTGGAGGTGTTGATGCTAACGCTCTTCAAAGACCCAAAAGATTCTTTGGCGCAGCAAGAAATGTCGAAGAAGGGGGATCCCTTACAATTATTTCAACTGCTTTGATAGATACAGGAAGCAGAATGGACGAGGTAATCTTTGAAGAATTTAAAGGAACAGGTAACTCCGAATTAATTCTTGATAGAAAAGTTGCCGATAAAAGAATTTATCCTGCGCTAGATATTACTAGATCAGGGACAAGAAGAGAAGAATTGTTATTTGCAAAAGATGAACTATCGAAAATGAACGTCTTAAGAAGAATAATTAGTCCTATGGGCACTATGGATGGGATAGAGTTTTTAATTTCCAAATTAAAAAATACAAAAAACAATTCTGATTTTTTTGACTCAATGAATAAGTCCGCTAACTAACTTTACTGAACAGTTTGATTGCTAAAATTTACTTCATGTAAGTAAAAACTTATAATACTCTCAAGAGTATTAACTTTATCTTTTATTGTTATAGCCTCTAAAAGTTTCTGTTTTTCTTCATTAGTGACTGGTGAAATCATTGAAAGGGTATTTATTTTTTGTGCTTTATCTAATTTTTCAAATTCTCTCCAGTTTAATAATAATCCATTTTTTCTAAAAAATGTTTTAGCTTTGTTCATAAGATCTACTGTGTCCAAATCACCTGATGTATCTTTAAGGTCCTCCTCAAAACTTTTATAATCAACTTTAAATTCTCTATACAATTTATTATTTTCCACTTCTTCCAGTATTTTAAATCTAGTAATCCCAGTGAGATTTATTAATATTCTCCCATCCTCACTTTTTTGAAGGTCACTAATTTTACCTAAGCACCCAATTTTATAAACTTGATTTCCATTTCTTTGAGATTGAACCATTCCCATTAGTTTATCTTTTTTGTAAGTATCATTTACAAGATCTAAATAGCGCTGCTCAAAAATATTTAAAGGCAGATTAGTCTTTGGAAAATAGATTACCCCACTTAGAGGAAAAACTGGAATTACATTAGGAAAAGATTTCATTTAATTAATATATTAAAAATTTTATATTACTGGTAGTGACATTATTTGCAAATTTTGTTTATTGCTTAATTAGAAAAAAGCTAATACATTCCATGTTGATTTACAAGCGGGCATAGCTCAGTGGTAGAGCGTCTCGTTGCCAACGAGAAGGTCGAGGGTTCAAGTCCCTTTGCCCGCTCCATATTTATGTTTTCAGAATTTAAAAAAGAAAAAATTACTATTGAAAACCAAGGTTTTGGAAAAGCAGAAATCACATTTAGACATGGTGGTTCGGGAGAGCCATTATTGTTATTACATGGAAATCCTATGTCACATGTAACATGGCATAAAATAACCGACGAATTAAAAAATAAATTCTATATTGTGGCTGCAGATCTTAGAGGATACGGAGAAAGCATAGGCCCAGAGGACGGTGGCGAAAATCATATAAACTATTCATTTAGAGCAATGGCAAATGATCAAATTAATTTAATGAAAATTCTAGGATATGACAAGTTTCACATAGTTGGTCATGATCGAGGGGCAAGAACAGCACATAGGATGGCTTTAGATGCTAGCGATAAAATAAAAAAGTTAGCATTGTTTGATATTATGCCTAATCGACATATTTGGACTGTTCAAAAAAAAGGATGGTCAATTTCTAAATGGCATTGGCTTTTAATGATGCAACCTTATGATCTTCCAGAAAAAATGCTATCCTCCATACCAGCTGATTATTATATGAAAAAAAAATTATCAAAAAGAGGCGCGAGCTTAGATTTTTGCAAAGAAACTTTTGATGAATATGTCAAATGTTTTAATTACAAAACTATTAGGGGATCATGTGAAGATTATAGAGCATCACCTTCTTGTGATTTAGATATGGACAACATTGATTTCGAAAAAAAGAATAAGATACGTTGCCCTCTTTTAGTATTATGGGGCAACAAAAGTGATACTGGAAAAGTTTGGGGTGATGTTTTAAACGTTTGGGGAGACTATAGTATTTCAAAACCAATTGGTGAGGGTCTTGATTGTGGACATTATTTGCAAGAGGAGAAACCAAAAGAAGTTATCAACTGGTTAAAAAATTTTTTATAATGTCTGATCTTTCAAAAAAAAAATGTATTGCATGTAATGGTGATATTCCTCCATTCGACAAAAGTGAAATACATAAATATTTAAAAAAAGTAGATGATTGGGAAGTTAAAAAAAGTGAAGAGGAAAACTTTTACTTAATTAAAGAATTTAAATTTAAAAATTTCCGAGAAAGTCAAAAATTTGTGAATAAAGTAGGTGAAATCGCAGAGACAGAAAATCACCATCCTGATATTCATTTTGGGTGGGGTTATTGCAAAGTGAAAATTTTTACGCATGCAATAAAAGGTCTTGCTGAAAGTGATTTTATACTAGCTGCTAAAATAGATAAGATTAATTAATGATTGAAATGTCTTACACCTGTAAATAGCATTTTAATTTTTGCTTTATTAGCAACATTAATTACTTCCTGATCTCTTATTGATCCCCCGGGCTGAACTATTATTTTTATCCCTGCTTTTATTAGTGCTTCTATACCGTCTGCAAAAGGGAAAAAAGCATCTGAAGCAGCAACTGAATTTTTAATTTTTTCTAATTGAAATTGCCTTGCTTTTTGAATCGCTATTTTACAGCTATCGAGTCTACTAGGTTGGCCTGCACCAATTCCAATAGTTGAATGATTATTACATAAAACGATTGCGTTAGATTTAACATATTTACTTACATTAAAAGCGAATCTTACTTCTGCGAGCTCTTTCTTACTAGGTTTTAGTTTTGTGACACATTTAATTTTCCTTCTATCAAAGACTATCTTGTTTTTATTTTGTACCAAAAAGGATCCATCAAAAATTTTAAATGAAGAAACATTTTTAGGCTTGAATTTCGATATATCTATTATTCTCAAGTTTTTTTTCTTTTTTAATATTTTCAAAGACTCTTTGTCGAAACCTTTACCAAGTATAACTTCAAGAAAATTCTTATTAATTTCTAGCGCAATATTTTTAGTAATTTTATAATTACACGCAATTACTCCACCAAAAGCACTAATCGGATCACATGCATATGCATTTTTAAATGAGTCTAAAGGATTTTTATGTTCAGAAACCCCGCAAGGATTTGCATGTTTAATAATTACTGTGCTAGCTTTTCCTTTAATAGACTCAAGAACATCTAATGAGGCAAACATATCGTTAAAATTATTATAACTCAATTCTTTACCGTGAATTTGGGTAAATCCAAGTTTTTTATCTTCATAATCGTTAATATAAATAGAGCTTTCTTGATGTGGATTTTCACCATATCTTAACTTTTTTAGTCTTCGTCCGAAAATAGTTTTTCTTTCTGGAAATTGAATATTTAATTTATTGTTAAACCAATTAGCAATCATAGCATCATAGTATGCAGTTAAACCAAATGCTTTAGAGGACATGATCTCTCTAAATTTTAATGAGGTTGCTCCGTTGTTTTTTTCTAACTCTTTTATCAGCGAGGTATAATCATTTTTGTTGGTAATTATAGTTACATTCTTAAAATTTTTTGCTGCAGCACGAACCATTGTTGGTCCACCAATATCTATATTTTCAATAATTTTATTGGGATTTTTAGTCTCGGAAACTACTTTTTGAAACGGATAAAAATTAACTACAATCAAATCTATCGGAGAAAACTTTTGCTCAGACATTTCAGTCTTGTGAGCTTTGTTCTTTCTGTCATGTAAAATCCCTGCATGAATCTTTGGATGAAGAGTTTTGACTCTCCCATCCAGCATTTCTTTAAATCCAGTGTAATGAGATAACTCAATACATTTGTACCCAAGTTTTTTTATAGATTTATAAGTTCCTCCAGAACTAATAATTTTGATATTGTGTTTTTTTAGACACTTTAATAAGGAGGGAATATTTTCTTTATCAAACACAGAAACTAAGGCACTTTTAATTTTTAAATTCATTACTAAATTTTTTTCTTAATTTCCCAATTAAAAAACTTATCTTTATTAACTAGATTACCAGAAATAGTTATACAAGTATTATCTAATATTTTTTTTCCTCCTAAATAAATACTCTTCTCCAATTCAAGATTTTCATCTTTAATTGTAAAAATAAGTGACTTATTCTTTGATATTTGTATTAAAGCGCTATTTCCGCTAATTGTTTTTACAGCAGATAATTCAGGATTTAGATGAAATCTTAGTACATACCTTATTGGAATTCCATCTTTCTTTTTAAAGATATGATCAACACCGTTTAACTTATTGTTATTTTGATCAAGATAAACTTCTCTTTTATGAATACAATTGAAATTTTTTTCATATCCATTGTGAGATGCGGAACAACCAATTAAATTTTTGTCAGTTTTAAATTCTAAGTCACTTGTTTTAAAAGTATTTTTAATTGAATTTCCAAAAACTCTGTTGATTAGCTTATTCCTCTCAAATTTTGTTATACTAGTATCATTTATAGTTAATGTAGATTGACTAGCAGTTAATCGACTAATAAGTTCTGCTTTCGGTGAGATATTATTTCCAAATCCACAATTAGTAATTATTTTTATTCCATCTAAAAAATACTCAAAAGAAAGAGGGCCTGATTGATAATTTTTTGAGAAATTTTTGCCAGGAGGTCCACCAATGTCAAAGTACAGAACTTGCTGTTTAGATTTTGCATAGAATATACCTCCGATTATTTCCTTGTTACTTTTTTTGCTTACTTTAAAATTCTCAAGATATTTTTCGTAATGATTAAGCATTTTTTCAGAGGCTCCATTAAAAAGTGGAGTCTGATTATTTGGAGCTTTAAAAAATTTAATACACATTAAATTTTTTTGAATAATTTCATCAAGAAATTCAGGTATATACTGTTGAGCATCTTTTATGTTTTCATGACATAATAAAAAATATTTAGTAAAAAATATAAGGTCATTAGGACTTCTAGTTAATGGGAAACCATCATCATCAAAATATGAATTAACAAATTTTTCTAAAGCCTTAATACCAAAATTATAGTTTTCTTCATATTCTTTAAAAATTATTCCTGATAATATTAGTGCAGATAATGCCTCAATTTTTTTGATAGGATTCTTCTCAAATTTTATATTCTTTTTTAAATGGTTACACTGCAAAATTATATTTTGAAAAAAATTTTTTTTAAATTCAAATGTTCCATTATTAATGATAATATCAATATTAAGTATCCAACTAATTATTCTATTGCTTAAAGTGGAGGTTTCCCAAACTTTTCGTTTAAATTTTGAATATTTAAACATCCATAGATAAATAATTTTTTGAATACTTTTACCATCTACTTTTCTATCAATTAAATTTAACCATAAAAAATTATGATGATCGTAAATATTCTTATTCTTACTTTCAATCCAAAAGTCATTGACATTTATTTCATTAATTTTAAATGATTTTTTTTTATAGGGAGAAATAAGAGATAATAAAAATGGATTTGGGCTAAAATAAACTTGAGTAGGAATTTTTGATTTTAGAGTCTCGTGATAATGATTAGATAGGAAATAAACTTTTTTAAAAAATTTGATAAAAGTTATTTGAATTGCAACAAAATAAAAATAGGCACCTTTTAAGCCGAACATCTACTAATTTTTTCTAAGAATTTCTATATTTTTTTTAAGATCGCCTTTGTTCTCTTTAAAAATAGTTGATCCTGAAACAAGAATATTTGCTCCAGCTTGTTTCGCTAAAGAGCAATTTTCAAAATTAATCCCACCGTCTATTTCAATGTCTACATTAAAACTTTTTGACTTAATTATTTCTTTTAGTTGTTTTGTTTTTTCTAATACTTCTGGCATAAACTTTTGCCCCCCAAATCCTGGCTCAACACTCATTATTAGAACTAGATCAATTTCATCTAGATGATCTTTTATTAAATCAATACTTGATTTTGGTTTGAGAGAAATTCCAACTTTTTTGTTTTCTTTTTTTATTAGCTCTATAGTTTTAGAAGTATCTTTAGTAGCTTCAGGGTGAAAGGTAATAATATCCGCTCCCGCATTAGCGTAGTCTTTAATAAAATTATCTACTGGAGAAATCATTAAATGAACGTCGAATACTTTTTTTGTGAGAGGTCTCAGTTTTTTAATTACTTCTGGGCCAATAGTGAGATTTGGCACAAAATGTCCATCCATTACATCTATATGTATATAATCAGCACCTGCCCTCTCTAAAGAAATAACTTCTGCACCCAATTTACTAAAATCAGCTGATAAAATAGACGGTGATATTTTGATTAGATTACTCATTCTACATTTATATTTTAATCTTAAATTTTGTCAAAAAAATTAGATTAATTAAACAGTTGATATAATTGTCTTGAAAAATCGCTTTCTAGAGGAAATGCTAACATTCCCCAAACATCATAACCAAGAATGTAAGGCATGGCGTAAAATCTGAATAAATAAAAAAACCATGCCACATATAAGGCTATGAAAGGTCCAAATAAGAAACTTGGAGTAATAAATTTAAATAAATTAATTATAGGGTTCGTGGTTTTTACAAATATTCTCATGAAAAAAAAAGTAGAATCTTCTTTTTGAAAAATATTCATGAATGCACGACCAATTAAAGTCCACATTATTGTTCCGAGCGTATAATCTAAAACTATTGCCCAAGTTGGTATCATATTTCTAAATTACCATGATTTAGGTAAAAAAAAAGGGGCGAATAAATCGCCCCTTTTAATTTTAAATAATTGTTAATTAGTGTTGCTTACCAAGAATAGCCTTACCTGTTGGTATTCTTGTATCGTCTACTAATTTTTGTGTAGCTGGGCTTGGCTCTTTAGTCATTAAACTGACTACCACCATTACAACTAAACAAATTGGTGCTCCAATTAATCCAAATCTTAAGTGGTCAATACCTAAGAATGGAGTATTTACACCGCCCCACATTGGAACTGAGAATTTAGGGAACACCCACGTTAAGTATAATGTTCCTGATACAATTCCCGCAATGATACCAGCGATTGCACCTTCTCTAGTAGCTCTCTTCCACCATACACCAAGTACAAGTGGGAAGAATAAGCCTGACATTGCAAAGTCGAATGCCCAAGCAACCGAACCTAAGATACTTGTTAGCCTGAAAGAGGCTATGTAAGCACCAGCAGCTCCGATTATTACTAGAAGTACACGAGCAACTAATAGTCTTTTAGCAGTTTCCGCTTTTGGATTAATGATCTTGTAGTAAATGTCGTGTGATAACGCATTTGAGATCGCTAATACTAATCCATCAGCAGTTGACATAGCAGCAGCCATACCACCAGCAAACACTAGTCCTGAGATTACGAACGGTAGACCTGCTACTTCTGGAGTAGCTAATACTACAACGTCACCTCTCATGAACCACTCGTTCAACTGAAGTATTCCGTCACCATTAAAGTCTGCGATAAATACTTGTTTAACTTCAGACCATCTTTGTACCCACTCTATCGACTGAACTTCAGAAATAGATTTTCCGATAATTCCAGTTGGTAGATTTGGATCCATCAATGCTAATTTAGACAATGTCGCTAACATAGGCGCTGAAGAGTAAAGTAAGAAAATAAAGAATAGCGACCAAGCTACTGATTTTCTTGCTGCTCTTACTGTAGGAGTTGTAAAGTATCTCATTAAGATATGAGGTAACGATGCAGTTCCTACCATCATACAAATCGCTAACGATAAGTATTTCCAGACAGCCATTCCACCTTCAGGTACTCCAGAGTGAGATCCAGAGATGTATTTCAATCCTCCTGGTACCCCAGCTGCTTTCATATCTGCGGCGCTGTTTTTAACTAGTCCAAATTGTTGTTCAAGTTCGCCAAGTCTTGCAACTTCATCACCCAACATCAAGTGAGGGAAAATTCCTCCACCTACGTTAGAACTAATCCAGAATACTGGTATTAAGTATGCGATGATTAATACAATGTACTGAGCAACCTGTGTCCAAGTTACAGCTCTCATTCCACCAAGCATTGAACAGATAAGGATACTTATTAATCCTACCCATACACCTGCTTCAAACGGAATTCCAAGAGCTCTAGAAGCAATTGTTCCCGTAGCATTAATTTGTGCTGTTACGTAAGTAAATGATGCTATGAAAAGCACGAACACAGAGCAAGCTCTTACGAGGTTACCACCGTATCGTGTTCCGATAAAATCAGGAACTGTGTAACATCCAAACTTTCTTAGGTACGGAGCCATTAGTGTTGCAACAAGTACGTATCCACCTGTCCAACCTACTAAGAAAGCCATATAAGTATAGCCACCAAAGTAAACTCCACCCGCTAAAGCTACGAATGATGCACCTGACATCCAGTCAGCTGCTGTTGCCATTCCGTTAAATACGGTTGGCACTTGTCTTCCTGCAACATAGTAGGCATCTACTTGAACGGTTCTTGATAAATATCCGATTAAGGCATAAATCAATACCGTGAAAGCTACGAACATCACTCCGATGTTTTTAGCTGACACACCTGCTTGCTCTGCTAATGCCATCAAAATGATGAACACTATAAAGCCACCAGTGTAGGTACCATATATTTTAGGAAGGTTTTGTATAAAATCTCCTTTAAACATTAGTCATCCTCTCTTTCTGAGAAACCATGTTCTTCGTCGATTTTTTCTTGTTTATTTGCAGTCCAAAACAAAATTATCACAAAGGCAAGAAGTGAACCTTGCGCAGTCATGTAATATGCTAATGGATAGCCAAGAAAAGACATCGTGTTCAGTTCAGAACCAAACATGAAGATCACTAATGAGAAGAAAGCCCAAAGAACCAATGTTACGATCATATGGTTTTTGGTCTTATTCCAATATGCGTCTTTATTTGACATATTTCCCCCTATTTATTTTTAACTTTTTACGTAAAAAGTACTCTTATTGCTGGGGAGCATACTGATTATGAGTTGAATTAAAAGAGAAAAAAGGACCCCAAAACCAATATGAAATGCTATAAGACAAGTAAATAAAGGGTTTTTTATATACAACGTGAAATTGAATCTAGATAAATTACGAAACACTCTTAGAACTACTCTAATTGACATTTGGGAATATGTAATTCCAATTTGGAAAATATCTGGTCTTTTTAAAAGAATAAAATCCAAACAAGATTTAGAAAATTTCATTCAAGAAAGATCCGCACATGTTGCACAAACAACTTTATACGGTTACTTGAAAACAAGAATAGGAGTTAAATATATTGCGATGATGGAGGATGAGGTTTTTCTAAAATCCATTAATATCGCAAAATGGAACATTTACGTGGTCGCATTAGCTGACTGTGCTTTTTATGTTTTCTCCTATCTTATTTCAGAAAAAAACTTAAAGGAGAATGAATGTAAAGAAGTTTTTTTAAATATCTTAGAAAATGAAAAAAAAAATGGTTTAAATGATGAAATTTTTGACAGAGGTAAAAAAAATTTTTTAGAGAGGATAAATAAAGTAAATTTTTCAAACTATCATTTAGATGATCCCTTTAAGGAAAGTGGTCAAGCATTATATTATTGGTCACCTATTGCAGATGAACTAAAATCACTTGATAAAAAAATAGTTTTAAATTCTATTCATTTAAAATGGGGATTGATGAAAGACGAGTTTAAAAAATTAACAAAAGATTTAAAATTTAATTAACCTTTATTTTGTCTATTCTCTACTAGAGACGTTACTACACTAGGATCCGCTAAAGTTGTTGTATCTCCCAAATTATCAGGCTCATTGGCAGCAATTTTTCTTAAAATTCTTCTCATAATTTTTCCAGATCTTGTTTTTGGTAACCCAGGTGCAAATTGAATAACGTCAGGTGTCGCTATTGGACCGATTTGTTTTCTAACCCAAAGTTTAAGATCTCTTTCTAAATCCCCAGTAGGGTTTTCACCAGCGTTTAAAGTCACATAACAATATAACCCATTACCTTTTATACTATGCGGAAATCCAACCACAGCAGCCTCAGCTACTTTAGGATGCGCAACGAATGCACTTTCAATTTCAGCTGTTCCTAGGTTGTGGCCTGATACAATAATTACATCATCCACTCTTCCTGTAATCCAATAATACCCATCTTTATCTCTTCTACATCCGTCTCCAGTGAAGTACTTTCCATCAAATTGAGAAAAGTAAGTATCTATAAATCTTTGATGATCTCCATAAACTGTTCGCATTTGACCCGGCCAAGAAGCAGCCATACAAAGTCTTCCTTTACCTTCTCCTTTTATAGTTTTACCATCTTTATCAACTAAAACTGGTTTAATGCCGTAAAAAGGTTTAGTAGCTGAGCCCGGTTTTAAGTCTATAGCACCAGGTTGAGGTGCAATTAAAATACCTCCAGTTTCTGTTTGCCACCAAGTATCAACAATTGGACATCTAGAGTCCCCTACTGTTTTGTAATACCACATCCAAGCTTCTGGATTTATGGGCTCTCCAACAGTTCCTAATAATTTTAGCGTCTTTCTACTTGTTTTTTTTACAGGCTTATCTCCCTCACGCATCAAAGCTCTTATTGCTGTTGGAGCAGTATAAAAAATATTTACTTTATGTTTATCGACTATTTGCCACCATCTGGAACTATCTGGATAATTTGGAACTCCTTCAAACATGATAGTTGTCGCTCCGTTCGAGAGAGGTCCGTAAATAATATAACTATGACCTGTTACCCAACCTATATCAGCTGTACACCAATAAATATCATTAGCCTTGTAGTCAAAAATATACTGATGGGTCATCGAAGCATAAACCATGTATCCACCCGTAGTGTGTAGGACTCCTTTAGGTTTTCCAGTAGATCCAGAGGTATATAAAATAAATAGTGGGTCTTCTGCATTCATTTCTTCCGGATCACATTTTGATGGAACTGATGAGATAAGTTCCTTGTAAGAAACATCTCTTTCGTTATTCCAATCAACTTGATTTCCAGTTCTTTCAACAACTACACATTTTTTTACTCCGGGACATTGATCTAAAGCCTCATCAGCAATTTTTTTTAACGGAATTATTTTTCCACCTCTTACTCCTTCATCTGCAGTTATTAAATATTCAGACTCGCAATCTGTAATCCTAGTAGCTATTGAGTCAGGTGAAAAACCACCAAAAATAATAGAATGGACAGCGCCAATTCTCGCACAAGCTAACATTATGTAAGCTAATTCAGGGATCATAGTCAGATAAATTGTAACTCTATCTCCTTTTTGAATACCTAAACTTTTTAAACCATTTGCAGCTTTACACACGTTTTGGTGCAGTTCTTTGTAAGAAATTTTCTTTGTATCAGCGGGATCGTCACCAACCCAAATGATTGCTGTTTTGGTTGGATTTTTCTTTAAATGTCTATCTATACAATTCGCTGAGGCATTTAGAGTTCCATCATAATACCACTTTATTTTAACTTCATCTTTGCTGTACTTAACATCTTTAATTTTGGTATACTTCTTCATCCAAGTAATTCTTTTACCTTCCTTAGCCCAAAACTTATCGTTTTCTTTGATGGACATCTTATATTTCTTTTTATATTTAGATTCGTTCACGTAAGCATGATTTGCCCAGCTATCCGAGACTTTTATAACTGAATTACCGTCGCTATCTTTTGAGTGTGTAGGAGATTTTAAAATAATTCTCCTTGCCTTTCTGGCTTTTTTTTTGGATTTTTTTCTTTTTCTAGATTTCTTAGTTTTTTTTCTAGGCCTATTTATTTTTCTAGATTTTTTTACTTTTCTAGATTTTTTTCTAGACTTTTTTATTTTTGATTTTTTCTTTTTTTTCTTTTTAGCCACAAATACCCCAATATTTTTATACTTTACCCATCTTACAAATAATTTTCCAGCTTTTATAATCTATTGGCATTACTGACAATCTGCTTTGTTTTATCAACGACAAATGAGAAATTCTCTTGTTTTCTTTAATTTTTTTAAGAGAAATAGCCGTTTTAAATTTACTCACAAACCTAACTTGAACGGCCACAAACCTCTTTTCCTTATCAGTTTTATCGATAAACGCTGATTTAATTATTTTAACTATACCAACAATTTCTTTTCCAATATTTGAATGGTAGAAAAAACATAAATCACCTTTTTTCATTTTCCTTAAATTATTTGCAGCTTGATAATTTCTTACACCATCCCAGGCAGCACCCTTTATGCCAGCTTTTTTTTGTTGCTCAATCGACCAAACATCGGGTTCAGACTTAAGTAACCAGTAATTCATTATAACTTTAAACCTGGCCCTTTCATGTAGGGAGCATTTTCATCTAAAGGCCATCTGGATTTGGCTTCGACATCAATTTTATTTAATAAATTTTTTTTAAATCTTTGAATACCAGCCCAGGCAATCATAGCAGCGTTATCACCACAAAATTTTAAATTAGGATAAACAGTTTTAAATCCTACCTCGTCGGAAAGTTTTTTTAAATTTTCTCTTATCGAAAGATTAGCAGCCACACCTCCAGCTACAACTAAATTAATATTTAATGTATTAATTTTTTCTTTAAACATTTCAATTGCAATTTTTGTTTTTTTATAAAGAATTTTGTTTATCGTATTTTGAAAAGACGCTGCAAGATTAAATTTTAATTTATCGTTACCATTTATTTTTTTTGCCTGTCTTAAAACTGCAGTTTTTAGTCCAGCAAATGACAAATTACATCCTGCTTTATTTATTATTGGTTCAGGAAGTTTAAAAAAGTCTTTGTCTCCTAATTTTGCAAATTTCTCAACACTCGGTCCTCCTGGATATCCTAGATCTAGCATCTTCGCAGTTTTATCAAATGCTTCGCCTAAAGCATCGTCGATTGTGGTTCCTAATTGTTCGTATTCATTAATATTTTTCACTATTAGATATTGGGAATGACCTCCAGAGATTAATAAAAGTAAATATGGGAATTGAATTTTATTTTCTAATCCTGGACTAAGAGCATGACCTTCTAAATGATTAACTGCTACAAATGGCTTATTTGAAAATGCAGCAATTGTTTTACCTATGTTTAGACCAACTGTTAAACATACAATTAAGCCTGGACCTGCAGTAGCTGCAATGCCATCTATTTCATCTAAAGAAACTTTACTTTCCTCTAAAGCAGCTTTGATTATATATTCAATATTTTCTAAATGCGCTCTAGCTGCTAATTCAGGTACCACTCCTCCAAATTTTTTATGCTCTGAAATCTGACTCGAAACGATATTTGATAAAACATCTGCAGTGCCCTTATCATTTTCCCTTATTACAGCTGCTGCAGTTTCATCGCAGCTTGTTTCAATTCCTAAAAATGTAATCTTTTTTGTCATCTCTTTAAAAAATTAAAATAGTATAAAATAATTCTATCAAATATATAATCAATTAATGACAAAAATTACAATTGGAGCTCGAGGCAGTAAACTCTCATTAGCCTATGTAACAAAAGTTAAGGAGCTATTAGTAAAAAATAATAAAGACCTTAAAGAGGAGAACATTAATTTTAAAGCAATAAAAACATCAGGCGATTTGAATTTAAATAAGAACATCTCAGAAATAGGTGGAAAAAATTTATTTTGTAAAGAAATTGAAGAAAGCTTATTAAAAAAAGAAATAGATATTGCTGTGCATTCTCTAAAAGATATGGAGGCAAATGAAAATGAAGGCCTTTTGATAGGAGCGTATTTAAAAAGAAACGATTACCGTGATGTAATAATTAGTGAAAAAATTAAAAGTATTTCTGATTTAAAAAAAGGCGTAAAAATCGGTTCAAGTTCAAAAAGGAGAGAACTTCAATTAAAAAAAATTAATAATAAAATTTCTGTAATCAATATTCGGGGAAATATTGACACTAGAATAAATAAGATTAATGAAAACAAATTAGATGGAATCATTCTTGCGGCTGCCGGAGTTAAATCACTTAAACTCGATAAAAAAATAAGCTTTACTTTTAATTGTGAGCATATTCTACCAGCGGTTGGACAAGGAATAATTGCTGTGCAATGTAGAAAGGAAGATGAAATTAAAAATTTGATTAAAAGAATAAATGATAGTGCAACTAGTCTTTGCGCAATAGCCGAAAGAAAAATGCTTCAAACTATCGGAGGTGATTGCGAAACTGCAATAGGTGGGTTAGCTGAAATTGAAAACCATAATTTAAAACTTAAAGCTCAGCTTTTTTCCGATACCGGTCAAGAGAGTTTTGAATACGAGCTTATAGGAAGAGAGGCAGACGCGTCTTTTATTGGAAAAAGTGTTGGAGAAAAATTATTAGATCTAGCTGGAGAAAAATTTAAAAAAAAATGAATATTATAATAACGAGACCGCTAATAGATTCTGAGGATTTAATGGGAAAATTATTTTCTTTAGGTCATAAAATTATTCATCTGCCAACCTTAAAAATCTCTAAAGTAGAACTTGATCCTATTGATCCTGAGAAATACAACGCTTTTATATTTACAAGTGCTAATGCAATTAGGTTTTTAAAACTATTAAAACCAGATAGAAATAAACTTTGTTTCTGCGTTGGAGCAATTACAGAAAAGATTGTAAGACAACAAGGTTATAACAATACTATTTCAGCTGGCGGCACGATAAACGCCTTAAAAAATATTATTGTTAATTCAGGTGACTTAGATAAAAAAAAAATCTTAGCGTATATATGTGGAGACAATATCGCTTCAGACTTAGATTTAGAGCTGCAAAAAGAGGGATTTCAAATAGATAAAATCATCAATTATACTTCAGAAAAAATTAAAGAATTAAACGCGGATACGAATAATTTAATTAACAATCATCCTCCTGACATAATTTTTATTTACTCCAAAAGGAGCGCGGAAAGCTTTAATGAACTTATGAAAAAATATTCACTTAAAGGGCTGATGACAGAGTCAAGAGTTATGTGTATAAGTGATAAAGTTTTAAATGTATTAAAACAGTCTGGTTGGAAAAAACTAGAAATTTTCGAAGCTGGGGAAGAATTAACAAAATTAAAAAAATAGTTTAATGGAAGTATTAGAAAATTTTAAAAATTTATTTTTTGATGTTTGGAACAAGGGAATATCTGGAGTTAATATTTCCGAAATTGTCATAGCATTGTTAATATTTCTTTTTTTTCTTTTTTTAAGAGGCATCTTTTCAAAATTTGTTATTAGGCGATTAGAAAATTACGTATCAAAAACTACAAATAATTTTGATAATTCGTTAGTTTTTTCTATGGAAGGACCAGCAAAATTCTTTCCAATTGTTTTAGGATTTTTTGTATCTACAAGCTATTTAACCATTGAAAGTCAAGCAGCAGAATTCCTTGAAACCATTAATCGTTCTTTGATAACAATTTTAATTTTTTGGACCTTTCATCAAATAATTGGACCACTTTCAGCTGTCATTAAATCAATAGGAGATCTTATTTCTCGGGATCTTGTGAACTGGATTATAAAAGCCATAAAAGTTTTAATCTTTATATTAGGAGTAGCTGCGGTATTAGAACTTTGGGGAATAAAAATTGGGCCCATCATTGCTGGTCTAGGTTTATTTGGTGTTGCAGTAGCATTAGGCGCACAAGATTTATTTAAGAATCTTATTTCAGGAATTTTAGTTTTAGTCGAAAGGAGATTCCAAGTTGGTGATTGGATTTTTGTTGAGGATGTTATAGAGGGAACAGTTGAGTCTATTGGCTTTAGGTCTACCGTTGTTAGAAGATTTGATAAATCTTTAGCTACAATACCGAATTTTCAATTTGCTGAGAAAGCAGTAATAAATAATTCTCAAATTACCAATAGAAGAATTAATTGGATTATAGGCCTTGAATACAGAACAACTAGCAAGCAACTTTCAGATATTAAAAAAGAAATTGAAGAATATATAAAAAAGAGTGAGCATTTCACTACTTCTGAAAACACTATTCTCTCTGTAAAAATTGATCAGTTTGCAGCAAGCTCTATAGATATTAAATTAATATGTTTTACCAAAACTAAACACTATCTAGAATGGATGAAAGTAAAAGATATTCTCGCTATCGAAATCAAAAATATTGTTGAAAAACATAAGGCATCTTTTGCTTTCCCGAGCACATCAATTTATGTGGAGAAAAATTAATGAAATCAATATTAATTCTGTTTGATAATATTGTCAGTCTATACATATGGGTTTTGATAATACACGTTATATTTAGTTGGTTAGTTGCCTTTAATGTTTTAAACACAAGTAATCGTTTTGTTTATTCTGTTTTAGACATTTCTTACAAACTGACAGCACCACCTCTTAACTTTATAAGAAAGTTTTTGCCTAACTTAGGGTCTATAGATATTTCTCCTGTGATACTGATCTTAGGATTAATGTTTTTTAGAAATTTAGTTTTTGAAATGTTAGCACCAGGGTTATTTTTAAGATGATTATTGATGGGAAAAAAGAAGCAGAGATTATTAGAAATGAAATTAAAAAAGAAATTTCAGATTTGAAGAAAATGAATGGCAAAACACCCACTTTGACAGTTATTCTAATCGGAGATTTTGCACCAAGTTTAATCTATGTAAAGAACAAAGAAAAAAGCGCTAAAGAGGTCGGTATCAAATCTGAAATTATAAAATATCCAAAAAATGTGAGCGAAAAGGATATTTTAGAAAAAATTAAAGAGCTAAATAAAAACGATGAAATTTCTGGTATTTTAGTTCAGCTCCCTTTGCCTAGCCAAATCAGTAAAAAGAAAATTATTAATGCAATACATCCATCTAAAGATGTTGATGGCTTTAACCCATTAAATGTTGGTAATCTTTCATCAGGTTATGAATCAATTGTTCCCTGTACACCTTTAGGATGTCTTTATTTGATTAAAAAGATAGAACCAAATTTAGCAGGTAAACACGCTGTTATAATAGGAAGATCTAATTTAAACGGAAAACCAATGGCTCAATTATTATTAAAAGAAAATTGCACAGTAACTATTGCTCATTCAAAAACTGATGATTTACAAAATGAGTGCCTTAAAGCAGATATTTTAGTAGCAGCTGCCGGAGTTCCAAATTTAATCAAAAAAAATTGGGTAAAAAAAAATACGATTGTTATAGATGTTGGAATTAATAAAGTAGGAGAAAAAATAGTAGGAGATGTTAACTTTGACGAATTAAAGAACAATGTTAAAGCAATAACTCCTGTTCCTGGAGGTGTAGGGCCAATGACAATTGCATGTTTGTTAAAGAATACTCTAACTTGTTTTAAAGCTCGCTTGACCTAGACTTTTCAATTTTTAAGTACCTGCTATTTCTAAATCTTATAATAACTGTAGCAATCGCAACTATTAAAATAGCTAAAGAAATATAAATTAAGTTTGCAGGGTCACTCTCTTTATCTTGTAATATTATGAACCGAGCCAGCGCTGTAATAGCTATGATTAAAGGATATGTTATTCTTACGGATTGAGTTTCCCAATATGATCTCACTAAACCAATTACTTCGATATAAATGAACATTAAAAGTAAATCAGCTAATGTAATGTCTTTGTTTTCGTACATTTCTTTCATTTCTAAAAAGAAAGCAATAATAGTTGATACAAGAACAACTATAACCGCAACTAACTGAATATTTCGAATCGAACTGTTCATTTGATATTAATCTACCAAAAATTTAGGCTTTATTTAACTGTTTAGAGTGAAATTTTATGAAATTTTCAACTTTTCTTTTATTAAATGTTTTATTTTCCTCAAAAGAAACTTTTTTCATTGAATAAGCTTTATTTTTTGTCCTTCTTGATAAAATAGTTACGTTACCTTTGAATAAGCTTAAAACAATATCACCAGATACTTTGTCTCTTTTTTTATCAATTAGTTTTTGTAATTTTAATCTTTTTTTTGAAAACCAGTAACCGTTATATACCAGCTCAGCATACTCTGGCATTATTCTCTCTTTTTTATGAGTAGTTTCTTTATCTAGAGTTACAGACTCGATAGCTCTATGTGCAGTATACAACAAAGTTCCACCTGGAGTTTCATAAACACCTCTAGATTTGATTCCAATAAATCTATTTTCAACTAAATCAACTCTTCCAATTCCATTTTTCCCAGCCAGAATATTCAATTTACTCAAAAGCTTTTCAGGACTTAATTTTTTTCCATTTACTGCAATAGGGTCACTGTTTTTAAAAGTAATTTTTACTTTTGTAGGTCTGTTAGGAGCTTTTTGAGGTGAAACTGTTCTTTGATAAATAAATTCAGGAGCTGAGTTTTTTGGGTCTTCTAAAACTTTACCCTCCGTTGAGGTATGAAAAATATTATCATCCACAGAAAAAGGTGGAGCACCTTTTTTATCTTTAGGAATTGGTATATTGTTTTTTTTTGCGTATCTAATTAAATCTGCTCTTGATTGTAATTTCCACTCTCTCCACGGTGCTATTATTTTAACCTTATTCTTACCAAAATATGCATATCCAAGTTCAAATCTCACTTGATCGTTGCCTTTTCCAGTCGCGCCATGTGAAACTGCAAAAGCCTTAAATTTTTTTGCAATTTCAACTTGTCTTTTTGCAATCAATGGCCTGGCAATAGATGTACCTAACAAATATACTCCTTCATAAACTGCATGCGCCCTTATCATGGGGAAAACATAATCTTTAACAAATATATTTTTAAGATTTTCTATAATTATCTTTTTAACACCTAGTCTTTTAGCATTTCTAACAATCTTTTTTTTATCTAAAACTTGTCCAATATCAGAGGTGTAAGCTATTATCTCAGCATTATAATTTTCTTGTAACCATCTTAAAATTATAGATGTATCTAAACCGCCTGAGTAGGCTAAAACAATTTTTTTCATTTAACTGCAAGTCTTTTTTGCTGTGTTGTATGCTTTTGTGAAACCCATCATTGAATAATGATCTGTAGTTTCAGCTCCTTCTGTAGTTCTTGCTTTGACAATTATATCTGTTGCTTTTTTCATAAGTTGAATAAATTTTTTTTCTTCTTGATCGTCTAATAACCAAGCAAATTCTTTTTGAGAAAAAAATGAGTATCTTCTCTTCCCAGAGCTTGCAGTTACGCTAGATGTTTTGTAATCATGACCACTTGTCAAACTTACTTCATCTTTGATTTCTTCTGATGGCCTAAATGTTACAAATAGTTTAGATTTATCTCTTTTTACTGCTGCAGGTGCTCTTTTTGTAGGAACAGTTTGAGCAAAACAAATTTTTCCTTTATCAGTCTCTGCTACAAAACTTTCCCAGTTTTTATATTTTCCAGTTGATCTAGGTGCAACGGCAAGAGCATTAGAAGAAAAAATAACTAAAATTAGTAATATAAAAATTTTTTTTAATAACATAATTTATTTTTATACTAAAAATTATCTATTTCAATGCTTTGAATTAAGGAGATGGGTTTGGATTATTGTTGTGAATCACATTAATCTTTTCCATAATTTCATCAGACAGCTCAATATTAACACTATTTATATTTTCCTTTAATTGTTCCATAGTTGTTGCGCCTATTATATTACTAGTAACAAAAGGCCTAGAGTTAACGAATGCCTGAGCTAATTGTGCCATTGTCATATCGTATTCTTTAGCAAGTTTAAAGTACTCTTCATAAGCATGCATTGCTAAAGGATTAAGATGTCTTTCCCATCCTTTAAATAAAGCTTGTCTAGAATTTTTTGGCATATTACCGTTTCTATATTTTCCTGAGAGAGCTCCTGTGGCTAAAGGGTAATAAACTAGAAGACCACATTTTTCTCTTATTGATATTTCAGACATACCAATTTCATAAGTCCTGTTTACTAAATTATAAGGGTTTTGAACTGACATCATCCTAGGTAAATTTTTATTTTTTGATAGTTCAATATATCTTGATAGTCCATATGGTGTTTCATTTGACATACCAATGTATCTAATTTTACCGCTTTTAATAAATTTTTCTAGAGCTTTGAGAATACTTTCAAAACTATTCCAATCACCCTCTTCGCTGTCCAAAGTGAAATCTCTTTTACCAAAATAATTTGTAGACCTTTCTGGCCAATGTAACTGATACAAATCAATATAATCTGTTTTAAGCCTTCTTAAACTCCCATCGATTGCTTCACCTATTGTTTTTTCATCAAAATTGTTTCCTCCACCTCTTATCCAGTTGCATCCCGGACCTGCTACTTTTGTAGCTAGAATTATTTTTTCTCTATTTTTTCTTTTTTCAAACCAATTTCCAATCATAGTTTCAGTTTTACCGTAAGACTCTGAATTGGGTGGTACGGAATAAAGTTCTGCCGTGTCAAAAAAATTTATTCCACTCCCTATGGAATAATCCATTTGTTCAAACGCATCTTTTTCAGTGTTTTGTGTGCCCCATGTCATAGTCCCTAAACATATCAAACTTACGTCTAAGTCAGTGGTGCCCAGTTTTTTAAATTTCATAAAATTGCAACAATTATAATAGTTTTTTAGGTCAATTTTTGCCTATTGAAAAGTATTTAAAAAAACATATATATTAAGTTATGGAAATCAATAAACAAAGATCAACAGTACGTTCATCAGCCTCTGAAGCAATTATAGATCAAGGATTAAGATCTTATATGCTTAAAGTTTATAATTACATGGCTTCTGGTGTGCTGTTAACAGGATTTGTTGCTTTATTCTTTTTTAAAATGGCAGTCGTCACTTCTACTGAAGGTCAAATATTAGGTCTTACTAATTTTGGTAATACAATTTATGCCTCGGGTTTAAAATGGGTAATAATGTTAGCTCCATTAGCAATTGTTTTTTATATGAGTTTTGGAATAGCAAAAATGTCTGCAGCTAAAGCACAAACTACTTTTTGGATTTTCGCAGCATTAATGGGAGCATCACTATCATCAATATTTCTAATATATACTGGCGCTAGCATAACAAGAGTTTTCTTTATTACGGCTGGTACTTTTGGAGCTATGAGCATTTATGGCTATACAACTAAAAAAGATCTTACAAAACTTGGCTCTTTTTTAATGATGGGTCTATTCGGAATAATAATTGCATCATTAGTAAATATTTTTATGAAATCTTCAATGATGTATTTTGTTATCTCAATTATTGGTGTCCTAGTGTTTGTCGGTTTAACAGCTTATGACACTCAAAAAATTAAAAATATGTATATGGTAAGTGATAGCGGCGAATTAATGGGCAAGAAAGCCGTCATGGGAGCTTTAACGCTTTACTTAGATTTCATAAACCTTTTCATAATGCTTCTAAGGCTTTTTGGCCAAAGAAGATAATCACTTAATTATCTTAAGTTTATTCCAACTTGTCTTGCTAATTAAATTATCCAAATTTTCGGATTTTCGCAAAATATTTCCATTTCTATCTTTTATAAAAAATTTTTCGTTAAAATATTTAGGTTTAAAATTTTTCGTAATCCTCAAAACTGGTTTTTCAGACGCTCTTTGATAAACATCGAATGAAACTTCTTTAGATCCGGAAGAAAAGGAATAGTCTTTCCAAGATCCATTTGAAACCATTTTCGCATAAAGATTTAAGATACATTTAAGTTCTCCTTTGATAAAAAATTCTTCACTATATTTTTTTACGTCGTTATTTATAACTAATTGAATACGTTTCATATCTTATATCTTCTAATTAGCGGTAATTGAAAAACTGTAAATATAAATGTAATTGGTAAAATTCCCCAAACTTTAAAGTTTACCCAAGTAGTTTCAGGTTGGGTTCTCCATACAATCTCATTAATAAATGCTAAAAAAATAAAAAAATAAGCCCATCTGAAATTTAATTTATCCCAGCCAATTTCATTCAATTGAAAGGCAGTTTGTAAGAAAAATTTTAGGAAATTTTTGTTGAAAAAAACTTTACTGACTATCAAGGTTCCTGCAAAAATTACATTTACAATTGTAGGCTTCATATAAATGAATACTGGATTATTAAAATATAAAGTAAGACCCCCAAAAAGGGTTATAACAATACCACCAATCAACGGCACATACGGGATTTGTTTTTCTACAAAGTAAATCACCGCTACAGCTAATACTGTTGCGATTATAAGTGGAGGGATGGCAGTAGTAAGATTATTCCCACTTTTGTAATAAATTGTAAAAAATATTAATAATGGACCAAAGTCACAGATAAATTTTAAGAATGACTTATTCACAATATAAGAGACTAACACATTATAAATTTTAAACAAATTAGATATTGATTTTAACAAAAAAATTACTAACTATGAGGTATGACAATAAGTAACAATGCAAAATTTTCTATCGGAGAAATAGTCAAACATCGTCATTTTGATTTTAGAGGAGTAATTTACGATGTGGATTTTGAATTTAATAATTCTGAAGAATGGTATCAATCAATTCCTAAAGAAGTTCGCCCAAGAAAAGATCAGCCATTTTATCATTTATTAGCTGAGAGTAATGACGTTACTTACGAAGCTTATGTTTCAGAGCAGAATTTATTAATTGATAATTCAAAAGAGCCTGTGAAGCATCCGCTTATAGAGGAAATTTTTTCGGGCAAAAAAGGCTCAAGTTACTTTAAAATATCTAATTAATAATTACCCGCCTTAAATAAAACAACATTTACTCAAATCTGGAACACAGAGATTATATATTTTTTTCAAGTTTTAGCTCAATTGAGAATAAACTTCTTATATTACTCCCTCCAATTCTCAATTGGGCCTATAATAGACCTTCACAAAAAAAAATTATTATAGTAGTTAAGGGAAATGTTTAATTTTTTTCATAATAGCAATATCTTTATTTGGATAGAAAAATTAATAAATTTTATAAATTCTATCTTCTTTGTTTTGCTTTTGGTTGCCCTTTCATTTGCTTTAATTTTTTCTCCTCCAGATTATTTACAAGGAGAAAGTGTAAGAATAATGTATGTGCATGTTCCTGCTGCCTGGATAGGTCTGGCTTCTTTTACGGCCATTGCTTTTCTATCGATAATAAATTTTATTTTCAAAATTAAAAATTTAACATTAATAGCAAAAAGTATAGCTCCGATAGGACTATTGTTCACTTGTATTGCGATTGTCACAGGATCTATTTGGGGTCAACCTACATGGGGAACTTTCTGGGCTTGGGATGCAAGGATAACCTCAATGGTTATTCTAGCTATTTTCTATTTACTTTTTATTTTTACACATAAATATTTGTCGGAAGAAAGCAAAGCTAATAATGTTTCAAGTTTAATAGCCATTGTAGGCTTGATTAATATACCAATAGTCAAATACTCGGTAGAATGGTGGGCAACTCTTCACCAACCAGCTAGTATTAAAATTAGCGGAACAAGTTCAATACACTCATCAATGTTAATGCCTCTATTACTAATGTTTTTTGTATTCATTTTGTACTGTGCGTTAATTTTTCTAATGAAATATAAGACAGAAATCATTAGAATTAAGAAAAAAAATTTAAAAAGAATATGATAAATAATTTAATATTAATGGACGGTTACGGGATTTTCGTGTGGTCGTCATTTGTAATTACTTTCTCAGTTTGTGGAATTTTTTACTACAAAACTCGCAAAACTTTGAAAAAGTATGAAAAAGAATTTGCAAAAGAGATTGAAAATTTATCTGCTGAGCAAAAAAAAATTGTTTTAGAAAATTCTAAAATTGCTTCAAAAATTTTATCAGCTTATAACAAAACGATCTAAAGCATTTAATGCTTCCAAAAAAAGTAAAAAAAAGAGCCTCTCTTTTAGCCATTTTTCTTTTAGCTTCTATTCTAGGTGTTTTTCTAATTTTAAATACCCTGAATAAAAATATTTTATATTTTAATTCACCTACAGATATCAAAATAAGTCAGGACTTAAATTATAATAAAAAGATTAGAATAGGGGGCATGGTAAAAAAAAATACTTTAGAAATTAGCAATCAAGAAATAAAGTTTATTATTACAGATTTCAAAAATGAGATTAGTGTAAGCTTTAGAGGAACAATCCCAAATTTATTTGCCGAGGGCAAAGGAGTGGTGGCGGAGGGGATGTTGAAAGATAAAAGATTTTTTGAAGCTGATAGAATTTTAGCTAAACATGATGAAAATTATATGCCTCCAGAATTAAAGAATATTTTAAGTGACAATGCTAAGTAATACTGGGAACTTTTTACTATCTCTTAATGTCCTACTAAGTACTCTAATTATTTATTACTCTTATAATGATCTTAAAACGGCAGAGAATTTAATTTCTAAAAAAGTATTTAAAATTAGTATACTGCAAAGTACGTCAATTTTAATATGCTTCTTTACTCTTGTGTCTGCTTTTTTGGTTTCTGATTTTTCATTGATCACCGTTTACCAAAATTCTCACACACTTAAGCCAATTTTTTATAAAATATCGGGAACCTGGGGAAATCATGAAGGAAGTTTGTTGTTATGGGTAATAATTTTAACATTATTCTCTTTTTTATTTTTAATTTATAATAAGAAACACCCAAAAAATTATAGACTTTATACTTTAATAATACAAAATTTTCTCATCTTAGGTTTTTTATTTTTTATATTATTTAATTCAAATCCATTTAGTTTTGTTAGCCCTCCACCAAATGAAGGGTTAGGATTAAATCCAATTTTACAGGATCCCGCTTTAGCGATACACCCGCCTTTACTTTATGTGGGCTTTGTAGGATCTTCAATTTATTTTTCAGCAGCCATAGCATCGATGATTACAAATTACTCTGATAAATCATTTGCAAGCTCTATTAAGAGCTGGGTTTTAATATCTTGGTCCTTTCAAACTCTTGGAATTTTAGTTGGGTCTATTTGGGCTTATTATGAATTAGGCTGGGGTGGTTTCTGGTTTTGGGATCCAGTAGAAAACGCTTCGCTCTTACCATGGTTTGCAATGACAGCTCTTTTACATTCTTTATTAGTTTTAGAGAGAAGAAATGTATTATATTTTTGGTCTATAATTCTTTGTTTACTAACTTTTGTTTTAAGTGTTACGGGGACCTTTTTAGTAAGATCTGGAATACTTAATTCAGTTCATACTTTTGCTAATGATCCAACAAGAGGTATTTATATCTTAGTATTTTTAAGCTTAATGATTCTAGCATCTGTTTACATTTTATTTTCAAAATATAAACCAGCAAGCACTGAAATAAATTCAAATAGTAAAGAAACTTTTGTTTTAGTAAATAATTGGTTTATGATGTTTTATCTTATTACAGTATTACTTGGTACCTTGTACCCAATATTTACAGATGCAATTTCAAATAATAAAATTTCAGTTGGTCCTCCTTTTTACAATTCAGTAATTATACCAGTTGTTGTCATATTTTTATTTTTTATGGCGATAGGACCTAATGCGAAATGGGTAAAAAATAAATTTATTGATCTAAAAATTTATTCATTGATAATATTAGCTGCAGTATTGCTTAATTTTATTATTTTTTTCTTTCTCAAAAGCTATAGTATTTTATCTAATTTAATAGTTATCTCTTCATTATTTTTGATTTTATCATCTATTTTAGATCTTCTTAAAAAAGAAAGTTTTAATTTTCCAAGAGTGATATCGCATTTATCTTTTGGATTTCTTATCCTATTTATCGGGTTAAATCACAATTTCTCGATTGAAAAAGATTTTAATTTAAAAATAGGAGAAACCAAAAAAATTGATAATTTTAAATTTCATCTTAAAGATTTAAAGTTAGTTCAAGATACAAACTTTAAAGCTGTAATTGGCCAACTAAAAGTCAACGATTTGTTAACAAAAGAAGAGAGGGTTTTAAAACCTGAAATAAGAATTTATGATAATCCTCGAACTTTAACCTACGAAGCTTCAATTCAAACAAATTTTTTAAGAGATTATTACTTAACCATGAGTAATATTGATAGGTCTGACTATTACAATATTAAATTTCAAAAAAAACCACTTATGATTTGGATTTGGATATCAGTCGCTATGCTTTCTTTAGGAGGTTTTCTAAGTTTACTAAGACATGCAAAATATAATTAAATTAATCACAGTATCTTTATTAGTGTTCATTCTTGGAATATTTTACCTTTCTTTAAATAGAAGTTCTAATTACGATACTAAATTTCTTGTCGGAAATAAAATAGCTGATATTGAATTAAAAAGCTTACAAAATGAAAAATTTTTTACGAATGATGATTTTAAAAACAATAAATATACTTTAATAAATTTTTGGGCATCGTGGTGTGCACCTTGCAGAGTTGAACATCCATATCTAATGATGCTATCAAAGCACCAACATCTCAAAATATTAGGTATTAATTTTAAAGATAAAAAGATTAATGCTTTAAAATTTTTAGAGGAACTAGGCGATCCCTACCATTACCTTGCAAAAGATAGCTTTGGAAAACAATCAGTCAATTTTGGAATTTATGGTATACCTGAGAGTATATTGATTGATAATAAATTTAAAATTTTAAAAAAGATTATTGGTCCTCTTAATGAAAAAGATTTAGAGGAAATTAAAGAAATTATAAAATCCTAATGAAAATAAAGATACTTTATTTAATCCTTTTTTTTAACATCTCTATTTGTGCCTCCTCAAATGAAATTTTAAATGAAAGTCAAATTCACAAAAATCTCCGTTGTTTAGTCTGTCAAGGTCAATCAATTTCAGACTCAAATTCTGAATTTGCTCAAACTTTAAAAATGGTTGTTAAAGATTTAATTAAGCAAGGAAAAACTGAGGATGAGATCTATAATTTTCTTTCAGATAAATATGGAGATTGGATTTTGTATAAACCCAAGTTCAATTACGAAAATTTTTTACTTTGGTCATTTCCTTATTTAGTATTAGTTTTTGGAGGCTTTATAATCGTTTTTTTAATAAGAAAACGCCAAAAAAAAACATAAATTGCTAACTGTACTTATTAACTATTTAGTTGTATTTTTTCAAAATGAATCTTAAAATTTTAAGAGTTTTAACAATATTAGTAATTTTTTCGTCTCAAGTTTTAGCTGATGATGACAACAAAGAACTTTCCTTCTATACAGGAACTTTTGATGTAATTGATAAAGAAGGTGACGATAAAACAACTTTATTTGGTATTGAACATAAAAATCCTGATTTATTCAGAGACACCTTTTTAGGAAAATTTAAACCTGTTAGTGGCGCGTTTATAACAGGAAACAGTTCAGTATACTTGTATACAGGAATTGAAGGACAATATGGTCTAGGTCCACTAAAAATTTTACCAAGTTTTACTCCAGGGTATTATGAAAAGGGAGACGGTAAAGACTTAGGAAGCGTTTTAGAATTTAAAAGTGAAATTAAGTTTGGATTAGATATTTTTGAAAACTCTAAGCTAAGTTATAGTTATAGTCATATTTCTAACAATGACTGGGGAGATACAAATCCAGGTACAGATAACCAACAAATTACATTTTCTAAAAACTTTTAATAACAATGAATTTAAACGATTGTTATAATTTTGATGATTTTAGAAAATTAGCAAAAAAGAATCTTCCAGCTCCAATATTTCATTATATTGACGGTGGCGCAGATGATGAAACTACTTTGAAAAGAAATACAGAGTCTTTTTTGAAATGCGACCTGGTGCCAAATATTCTTGCAAGTGTAGGAGAACCCGATTTATCAACGACAGTGTTTGGACAGAAAATCGATTTACCAATTTTCTTATCACCTACAGCCATGCAAAGACTTTACCATCATGATGGAGACAAGGCTTCAGCAAGAGCAGCAGAAAAATTTGGAACTTTTTATAGCATGTCCACAATGGCGACTTCTTCAATAGAAGAAATAGCTAATATTTCTGGAGGTCCAAAACTTTTTCAACTCTATATTCATAAGGATCAAGGCTTGACAGATAACTTGATTGATAGATGTAAAAGTTCTGGCTTTAAAGCAATGTGTTTAACTGTTGATACTGTCGTTGCAGGAAATCGTGAAAGAGATCACAGATGGGGCTTCACCACTCCTCCAAAACTTACTTTAAAAAGTCTGATGAGTTTTGCAATGCATCCTAAATGGTCATTTAATTATTTAACACATGAAAAATTCCAATTAGCAAACGTGTCTCATTGGACAAAAAAAGGATCTAGCATCGCTAAAGGAGTAATGGATTATATCAATGAACAATATGATCCTGCGATGAGCTGGAAAGACGCTGAATATGTTGTAAAGAAATGGGGTAGACCGTTTGCTTTAAAAGGAGTTATGTCTGTTGAAGATGCAAAAAGAGCTGTTGATATTGGAGCATCTGCAATTATTCTTTCTAATCATGGGGGAAGACAACTCGATGGATCGAGATCTCCGTTCGATCAATTACCTGCAATTGCAGATGCAGTTGGAGGAAAAATAGAAATTATTTTAGATGGTGGAATTAGAAGGGGGACACATGTTCTAAAAGCACTTTCTTTAGGAGCAACAGCATGTAGTTTTGGAAAAGGTTTTTTATTTGCATTAGGTGCAGGCGGCCAGAAAGGTGTAGAACAGATTCTGACTAGAATGAGAGATGAAATAAGGAGAGATATGATTTTACTAGGCTGTAAAAGCATAAAAGAGCTAAATAAAACAAAAATCGCATATAGGTGATGCAAAAAAACTAGTTTGCAAAAGTGCCAATAAATACTAGGTTTAAAATATGAAAATAGCAAAAAATTTAGACAGGCTTGGAACAGAAACGGCCTTTAGTGTTTTAGCTGAAGCTAAAAAACTTGAAGCCCAAGGAAAAGAAATGATTCACTTAGGACTTGGTCAACCTGATTTTAAAACACCTCAGCACATAATGGATGCAGCAAAAAAAGCTATTGATGATGGACATCACGGATATGTTTTAGCTAATGGTATCACAGAATGTAGACAGGCAGTTTCTCGAAAAATAAAAAGTCTATATAAGAAAGAAGTTGATCCTGAAAGAATTATGATTATGCCAGGCGGCAAACCTACAATGTACTTTGCAATTCAAATGATTGGTGAGCCTGGCGCTGAAATAGTTCATCCGACACCTGGTTTTCCAATTTATGAGTCTATGATTAATTACACAGGTGCTAAAGCAGTGCCTTATGATTTAACAAAAGAGAAAGATTTAAAGTTTGATCCTGAAAAAATTTTATCTTTGATAACAGATAAAACTCGACTTGTGATCCTAATAAATCCAAATAATCCTACGGGGAGTTTTGTAGAAAAACCAGCAATTGATTTTCTTGCAGAAGGTTTAAAGAAACATCCACATGTCACGATACTTAGTGATGAAATTTACAGTAGGCAAATTTTTGATGGAAAAGAAATGCCAACTTTTTTTAATTATCCTGATTTACAGGATAGATTAATAGTTTTAGATGGATGGAGCAAAGCTTACTCCATGACTGGTTGGAGAATGGGTTGGAGTGTTTGGCCGGAAAAATTAATTTCGCATGTAACAAAATTAGCTATAAATAGTTTTTCCTGTGTAAATGCACCTTCTCAGTTTGCTGGAATAGCAGCATTAGATGGACCTGACGACTCTATTCATCATATGATGGAAAAATTTGATCAGAGAAGAAAATTAATTCACAAAGGATTAAATGATTTACCAGGAGTAACATGTAGTATGCCAGGAGGAGCATTTTATGCTTTCCCAAATGTTAAAGGAACAGGCATGAGTGGGTCAGAATTTTCAAAAAAATGTATGCATGAGGCTGGTGTGGCAATTGTACCTGGAACAGCTTTTGGAAAAACATCTACAGATTACGTTCGTTTTAGCTTTGCAGCTTCTAGGGATAACATTCAAAAAGCACTAGAAAAAATCTCGAAAATGCTTAAGTAGGACTGATTATGAGTATTTTACAAATGCCAAAAGTTGATGAAGTAGTCTTATCTAAAAAGGATAAAATTGTTTCAGATCTTAAAGAAATTATAAACTCTAAAAATGTACTTCATCATCTTGATGAATTGAGACCTTTCGAAACAGACGCTTTAACTGCTTACAGAAAAATGCCTCTAGTCGTGGTTATGCCTGAGACTGTAGATGAAGTTAGTAAGATTTTAAAATACTGTAATGAAAATAAGGTTAAAGTGGTTCCGAGAGGAGCCGGAACAGGATTGTCAGGCGGCTCTTTACCTTTAGAGGATTGTGTTCTAATGGCAATGGGAAAATTCAACAAAATTATTGAAATTGATTATGAAAACAGATGTGTAGTTACTCAACCTTGTGTAACAAACTTAGCAATCACTCATGCTGTCCAAGACAAAGGTTTTTATTATGCTCCAGATCCATCAAGTCAAATTGCTTGTTCAATTGGTGGAAACGTTGCTGAAAATTCCGGGGGTGTTCATTCTTTAAAGTATGGGGCTACTACAAATAACCTTTTAGGCATCGAAGTAGTTTTGATGGATGGCACAATTACTAGATTCGGAGGAAAGGCAATGGATGCTGAAGGTTATGACTTTTTAGGTTTGATGACAGGTTCAGAGGGTCTCTTAGGAGTGATCACGGAGGTCACTGTAAAAATTCTAAAATCTCCTGAGATTGTAAAAGCAGCTTTGATAGGTTTTCCAACTATTGAAGATGCAGGAAATTGTGTTGCAGAAATAATTGCTAAAGGTTGTATACCTGCAGGCTGCGAAATAATGGATAAGGCTTTAACGAAAGCTACTAACGATTATTCCAAAGCTGGTTATCCAACAGACGCTGAGGCAATAATGATAATAGAATTTGATGGAACAGAACATGAGGTTGAAGCTTATATTCAAAAGGTAAAAGAGATTGCAGAAAAGAACAATTCTTCTAGCTTAAAAGTAAATAAATCAAAAGAGGAAAGATTAAAATTTTGGGCAGGAAGAAAAGCAGCTTTTCCAGCTTGTGGTGTTTTAGCTCCTGATTATATGTGTATGGACGGTTCAATACCAAGAGGAAAATTAGCAGAGGTTTTAAATGAAATCACAAGGTTGTCTAAAAAATATGATTTGCCAGTTGCTAACGCTTTTCATGCAGGTGATGGAAATCTTCATCCCCTGATAATGTTTGATGCAAATGACAAAGAGTCTTTAAGGAAATGTGAGGAGTTTGGTGCGGATATACTTAAATACTGTGTAAAAGTAGGTGGTGCACTTACAGGTGAACATGGTGTTGGAATAGAGAAAAGAGAGTTAATGTGCGAAGCTTTCAATGATAAAGATATTCAACAACAATTAACAATTAAAGTAGCTTTAGACCCTAACTCATTATTAAATCCAGGCAAAGTTTATCCCATACTTAGAAAATGTGCTGAGGAAGGAAGAGTTCATGTCCATGGAGGAAAAACAAAATTCCCAGACATCCCTAGATTTTAATCAGAACGTTTTTAAACCATCAACTAGAGAAGAGATAGTTGAAATAGTAAAAAATTGTTTCAAAAAAAACATCCCCCTAGAAATTAATGGCCTAAAATCCAAAAATAAAATTGGTAGAAATTTTCAATCCGAAAAAACACTAGATCTTTCAAATTACAGCGGAGTAATTGAGTATAAGCCTGAAGAACTTTATATAAAAGTTAAAGCAGGAACTCCAATAAAAGAAATAGTTGAGCAATTGGATAAAAATAATCAACAATTGGCATTTGAACCTAATGATTTCGGTTATTTGTTTAATGGAGAAAGTAATAGCGGTTCTATCGGTGGAGTCGTTTCTTGTAATTTTGCTGGATCAAGAAGATTTAAAGTTGGAAGTGTTAGGGATCATGTATTAGGTTTTCAAGGTTTAAATGGAAAAGGTGAAACTATAAAATCTGGAGGCACTGTTGTAAAAAATGTTACTGGCTATGATTTATCTAAATTATTATCAGGGTCATTCGGAACACTATCCATATTAACAGAGCTTTCAATAAAAGTTTTACCAAAACCTGAGACGAGTAAAACTTTGATAATAAATAATCCTCATTTAAAAAAAGCACTGAGTTATCTCGGTCAATCTCTTTCTTCTTCGACGGATCCATCTGGAGGTGTATTTTATCCAGATTATTTTGGAAAAAATTTTATTTTAAATGATCTTACTTATGAAGGCGGCTTAACAGCTGTTAGAATTGAAGGCCCGACAATATCTGTAGACCAAAGAATTGATAGTTTATCAAAAGAACTTGGTCTATTAAGTCAGGAAATTTCAATTTTAGACACAGAACAAAGTAATATTTTTTGGAATAGAACAAAAAATTTAGAAGTTTTCAAAAATTTAAAAAGTAATTTACTCAGAATAGTTGTTCCAATAAGTGAGACTTTACAAGTCATCCAAAAACTTAAAAGCAATGATGTAAATTATTTTATAGATTGGGGAGGAAGTTTGGTTTGGATGGCTTTTAATGAGATTAATACCAAAATACTTAATGAAACTAAACAAATAGTGAAAAAACATCATGGTTATTACACAATCATTAAAATTGAAGAAGATTTAAAGGCTTCTGCAGACATTTTTACAATAGATCCAATTAAGTATAAAATAAGTGAAAAAATAAAGAGGAGTTTTGATCCTAAGAGAATTTTTAACCCGGGAAAAATGTATACAGGAATTTAAATGCAAACTTCATTTACTGATAAACAACTTTTAAACAAAGACAATAAAACAAGTGAAACAATTATAAGAAAATGTGTTCATTGCGGAATGTGTAATGCAACGTGCCCCACCTATGGAGTTAACGGAGAGGAGCTGGAAGGTCCAAGAGGCAGAATTTATTTAATTAAAGACATGTTGGAAAACAAAAAACCCGCAACTAAAGAAATTGCAAAACACATAGATAGCTGTTTATCTTGTTACTCTTGTATGACTACTTGTCCATCAGGTGTAAACTATATGCATTTAATCGACCATGGAAGAAATTATGTTGAAGAAACTTATAAAAGACCTTTTTTAGATAGATTATTTAGAAATATTCTTTCTTTTGTATTACCAAGACCAAATATGTTTTTATTGATGGCTCTTTCATCAAAGATTATTAAACCCTTTAGCTTTTTATTTCCGAAATTTTTAAGAAACGCATTAAGTTTAATGCCAGATAAAATACCAGGAAAAAAATTAAAAGAAAAAAAAGTTTATGAGGTTACCGAAGGTAAAAAAATCTCAAGAGTTGCTCTATTAACTGGATGCGTTCAAAGAGTCATTTCACCAGAGATCAATGAGGCAACTATAAGACTTTTAAACAGACATAAAGTAGAGGTTGTCGTTATGCCGGATATAAATTGTTGCGGCTCTTTAAACCATCATTTAGGAAAAAAAAAATTAGCCCATGATTCTTTTAAAAAAAATATTGAAAGTTGGCATGAGGAATATCTTAAGAATGGCTTAGATGCGATAATTAGTAATACATCTGGATGTGGAACTACTTTAAAAGACTACGGCCATATTTTCAAACATGATAAAAATTTAAAGAAAAAAGCTAAAAAGATTTCAGAACTAACAAAAGATATAACCGAGTATTTGGATGAAAATCTTAAATTAAATATCAACGTTCATACTAATAAAAAATATAAAATAGCTTATCATTCAGCTTGCTCTATGCAGCATGGTCAAAAAGTTCATCAACAACCAAAAGATTTGATTTCAAAAACTGGTAATGAAGTATTAGATATACCCGAAGGACATTTGTGCTGCGGATCTGCAGGAACATATAATATTTTACATCAAAAAATGGCTAAAACGCTTCTGAAAAATAAAGTAAAAAATATTGAGAAAATTTCGCCCGACTTTATATCAACTGGTAATATTGGATGTATGACACAAATTTCTGCTGGTACTAGAATACCTATCATACATACAGTAGAATTACTTGACTGGTTTACGGGTGGTCCAAAGCCATATAAATTAAATAACTTCTAAAATGAAAAAAAAAATATTTGTAACAAGAAGACTTCTCAAAGAAAATGAGGAGAAGCTAAAAGAATTATTTGAAGTCACTTTAAATAAAGATGACAAGATTTATAAGCCTCAGGAAATTATAGAAAATTCTAAAAATTTTGATGGAATATTAAGTTCTGTTTCAGACCCAATTAACGCTGACACAATATCTAAACTCTCCAACTCTATCAAAATAATTGCTAATGGCGCGGTAGGTTTTGGAAACATAGATATTAAAGCTGCAAAAGAAAGAGGTATTATTGTAACAAATACACCTGATGTATTAACAGATGCGACTGCCGATATTCAGATTTTACTTTTATTAGGAGCATCAAGAAAAGCTTATGAGGGGAGACTAGCTGCAGAAACTCAAAGTTGGAAGTGGTCTTGGGATTTTTTATTAGGCAAGCAAATGTCAAATAAAAGACTTGGAATACTTGGGATGGGCAGGATAGGAAGAGCAGTCGCTAAAAGAGCTAAAGCTTTTAATATGGAAATTCATTATCATAATAGATCAAAACTTTCACCAGAATTGGAAAATGGTGCAATTTATCACAAAGATCTAAAAAGTCTTTTTAAGCAAAGTGAATTTTTGTCAATAAACTGTCCCGCTACACCTGAGACAACAAAACTTGTTAATAAAGAAACTCTAAGCTACTTAGAAGAAAATACTGTAGTTGGTAACGCAGCCAGAGGAGATATTGTGGATGATGATGCTATGATTGAAGCAATAAAAAGTGGAAAAGTTTTTGCTTACGGTCTAGACGTTTATAATGGTGAGCCTAAAATCCATCCAGAGTATTTAAAATTAAAAAATATTTTCTTACTTCCACACTTAGGAAGCGCAACAAAAAGGACTAGGTGGGACATGGCGTTTAGAGCTACAAAAAATTTAGAGGACTTTTTCTCTGGAAAGAAACCACAAGATCAAGTTAATTAGTACACCTACAGATTGAATTTATAATATTTACTTTAAAATTGTTCTAAAATAAATCGAGACTCTGATTTGAGTTTGTGCTTAAATCTTGATGTTAATTAACAATAGGAGGACATATGTCTAAAGAAAAAAAGATCATAAAAAAGAAATCTCCTTCAAGACGTAAATTCTTTAAAGTTGCTGGAGCAGTAGCAGCTACTGGAATTTTAGCGGCTTGTAAACCTCAAGGAGGCGCTGGCGGCGGCGGCGGAGGAAAAACTGTAACACTTAAAATGCAAGCAGCATGGCCAAGTGGTGCAAACATTTTCTTCGAAATGGCTGGTGATTATGCGCGAATGGTTGAGGAGATGTCTGGCGGCTCACTTAAGATTGATTTACAGCCGGTTGGTTCAGTAGTTAAGACTTCTGAAATCGGACAAGCTGTAAGTTCAGGTTCACTTGATATGGGTCACTGGGTAACGGCTTACTGGTACGGAAAGAATCCAGCAGCGTCACTTTTTGGAACTGGACCGTCTTACGGTTTATCTTCACAAGAGGTAATGGGATGGATTGAGTACGGCGGAGGAAGAAAACTTTATGAAGAAACTTTGAAAAAAGTTGGCTTTGATTACGTAGGTTTTTTCCACATGCCTATGCCAGCACAACCATTTGGTTGGTTTAAGAAAAACGTAACACAAGTTTCAGATGTTACAGGTATGAAATACCGAACAGTTGGACTTGCTACTAACGTTCTTACTGCAATGGGAATGGTCGTAAGACAATTACCAGGCGGTGAAATCCAACCAGCTATGAAAACTGGACTAATCGAAGCTGCAGAGTTTAATAACCCTACATCAGACTCTCAATTTGGAATGCAAGATGTATCTAAGCATTACCATTTAGGTAGCTTCCATCAGTCTCAAGAAATGTTCGAAATACCAATAAACAGAAAAAGGTATGAGAGTTTATCACCTGAGCACCAGGCTATATTAAAATATGCTGCTTACAGTGCTAATAGTGATAACTATTTCAAAGCATTAGTAAGATACTCAGCTGATTTGAGTAAACTGATGAACGAACATCAAGTAAATGTGTATCAAACTTCAGATGCAATTTTAGCTCAACAGCTAAAAGGTTGGGATCAAGTTATCGGTGAATTTTCTGGTAAAGATCCTTTCTTTAAGAAAATTGTAGATTCGCAAAAAACTTATGCGAAAAGAGTGATGAAATATTTACTAATGAATCAGCCAAATTATAAACTCGCTTACGAGAATGAATTTGGTAAACTTTCAGACGTAAAAATCTAATTATTCATAAAAAAAGGGGGATGTTTACAATCCCCCTTTTTCAATTTAAAAATACACATGGATAAATATATTAAATTTGCAGATAGTTTAAGTGTGGCAGTTGGTAAAGCATTTTCATGGTGTATAGTTATTTTATGCCTAGGCACATGCTACGAAGTTATTATGGCGTATGCTTTTAACAAGCCAACATTATGGAATTTCGACTTTAGTTTACAAATGTATGGTGCCATATTCATGATGGCTGGCGCTTACACTCTTTCAACACAAGCCCATGTAAGAGGAGATGTATTATACAGATTAATGAAGACTAAGACACAAGCCAAGTTAGATTTGGTTCTTTATATCATATTTTTTTTCCCAGGAGTTCTAGCGTTGACATTTTATGGACTAGATTATGCAGGATTAGCTTGGAAAATAAAAGAGACTAGTTGGAATAGCCCAGCGCAGATTCAAATTTATATGGCAAAATCGTTAATACCTCTATCTGGATTACTCCTTACTCTACAAGGTGTTGCTGAAGTTTTTAGATGTTTAAATTGTTTAAAAACTGGAAAATGGGAAGTGCGACAGGACACAGATGAGGAAACAGAAAAGATTTTAATGAGAACGTCACAAAACGAATTTAAGGAAAATTAAAATGTATTTTTACATCCCAGATCCTGTAGTAGCAATGATAATGATGTTTGTTTTCCTCGGAGCAGTGCTTCTTGGTTTTCCAATAGCTTTTACATTAATGGCTATGGGAATCGGATTTGGTTATTACGCTTATTTTGACTGGGGTTTAATGGAACATATATTCGATAATAGGATATTTGGGTTATTTGTTCAAAACACTTACACAGTAATGGATAATACTGTTCTTACAGCTGTTCCTTTGTTTTTATTCATGGGGTATTTAGTTGAGAGAGCTGGAATTGTATCAAGATTATTTTTTGCAATCAGATTGGCCTCACATAAGTTGCCCGCCTCAATGGCGGTAGCGGCTTTGATTACTTGCGCTTTATTCTCCACAGCTACTGGAATAATAGGTGCTGTTGTAACACTAATGGGCCTTTTAGCTTGGCCAGCAATGATTAAAGCAGGATACGATAAAAAGTTTTCTTCTGGAGTAATATGTGCTGGTGGATGTCTAGGAATATTAATTCCTCCAAGCATAATGTTAATTGTTTATTCAGTAATAGCTCAATTATCACCGCTTAGACTTTTTGCAGCTGCAATTTTCCCAGGATTATTGTTAGCTGGTCTTTATATAACTTACTCAATTGTTTTAGCTTATCTAAATCCAAAAATAGCTCCAAAACCACCTAAAGAGGAAATTCCAGCACCTTCAGTAATAGTTAAAGAAATTTTGGTTTCTTTTGTTCCATTGTTTTCTTTAATACTTTTAGTTTTAGGATCAATTCTTGGAGGTTTAGCAACACCAGCGGAGGCCGCTGCGGTTGGAGCTTTCGGAGCACTAGTCTTATCTTATGTTTATAAATCTTTGAAATGGAAAAACTTTAAAGAATCCGTTTTTTTGACAGCAAAAACTTCTGCTATGATTATGTGGCTATTTGTAGGATCATGGACATTTTCCTCTGTTTTTTCTTATTTAGGAGGACATGAAGTCTTTGAACATTTTTTTAAATCAATGGATTTAGCTCCATGGCAGTTTCTTGTGATAACTCAAATAATTATTTTTATTTTAGGTTGGCCATTAGAATGGACAGAGATATTGATTATATTTGTTCCAATATTTTTACCATTACTAGACCTATTCGGTGTTAATCCTTATTTATTTGCGATGTTAATAGCATTGAATTTACAGACTTCATTTTTAACACCGCCAATGGCAATGTCTGCTTACTATCTCAAGGGAGTTCAATCAAAAAATGTTGAATTATTAGAAATTTTTAGAGGAATAATCCCGTTTTTAGGAATAGTTATATTTGCAATGTTTTTAATGTACATGTTTCCCGGCATTGCACTTTGGTTACCCGAAACATTGTTTGCAAATTAGATCTCAATGATTGAAGTCTCATCTTTAAGTGCATATGAGTTGTCGTTAAAACTTAAGACTGGAGAAATTTCATCAGTAGATCTTTGCAAAGCATATATTGACAGAATTAATAAATTTGAAAAAGACGTTCAAGCGTGGCAGTTCTTTGATAAGAAAATATTACTAGAAAAAGCAGAGGAGGCAGATGATTATAGAAAATCAGGAAAACCTTTAGGTCCTTTGCATGGAATGCCAATTGCAATAAAAGATATTATTGGGACTTATGATATGCCAACAGAGTGTGGAACTGTATTTAGAAAAAAGCAGTCTAGTTCCCAAGACTCAGAGATTGTTAATCTACTAAAAAACGCAGGAGCGATTGTAATGGGCAAAACTGTTACATGCGAATTAGCTTATATTCATCCATCAAGAACAAAAAACCCTCACGACTATAATAGAACCCCGGGTGGCTCATCAAGCGGTTCAGCTGCAGTTGTAGCATCGTATATGGCTCATTTGTCAATTGGATCTCAAACAGGAGGATCAGTTATACGACCGGCATCTTATTGTGGAGTTGTCGGCTATAAACCTTCATACGGTCTAATTTCAAGAAATGGAGTTTTAAAAGTTTCAGATAAATTGGATACAATTGGAGTATTTGGAAGATCAGTAAAAGATGTTGCCATGCTAGCTAAGTCATTAATTAGGAAGGACTTATACGATCCAAGCACTACCTATTTTTCATCAGATAGAATGATAGAAGTATGTGAAGAAAAGTTGGAGTTTGATCCTAAGTTTATTTTTTATAAAACTAAAAATTGGAATAATATACATAAAAAATCTCAAGAAGCGTTTGAATTTTTAATAAAATCTTTTAAAAAAAATATAGAAGTATTTGATGAACCATCTTACTTTAAAGATATTCCAAAATTCCACCAGATTATTCATGAGGTTGATATGGCTAACAATTTTCAAGTCTATTACAAGAAAGACAAAACTAAATTATCAAAAGAAATTAATGATGCCATATTAAGAGGACTTAAGTACAGCGCAAAAGAATATTCTGACGCAATAGATTTTATGAAACAAAGCTATGAGTCATACAAAGAAGTATTTGATGATTATTACGGTATTCTTACTCCATCCACTAATGGAGTAGCAGATAAAGGTTTTGGATCAACTGGAAGTGCAGATTTCCAAAAGATTTGGACATACCTTGGTTTGCCCGCAATTTCTCTACCTTTACTTACAGGAGAAAATGACTTACCCTTGGGATTGCAGTTAGTTGGTAACAAGTTTGATGATTTAAGATTTTTGGGTACAGCTAAATGGTTAGAGGATAATTGTAAAGATGAATGACAAAATTTCAAAAATAGTAGGGTGTTCTTTAGCTATAATATTTTTAGTAGGTTTGGCTACCACATTAACAAGATCTCCTATGATAGGCTTTCTAGACGTATTGCCAGTATTTATTGTAATGACACTTGCAATAGGTATGATGTTGTATGAAGCGTTCTTTGCCAACAAAAAATAATTTTACTCCATACATACTTTTGTTCGTCCAGCCAATTTTTATGGCCACAAACACCATAGTTGCAAGAGGCGGTGTAGAGTCAGTGCCTCCTATATCTTTAGCATTCTGGAGATGGTTTACTGTATTCATCATTTTATTTCCTTTTTTTTTTAGTGAGATATTGAAAAGCAAAAAAGAGCTTAACAAAGAGTTCCTTAAATTATTTTTTTTGGGTTCAATGGGATGTGGTGTTTGCGGAGCTTTACCTAACCTTGCAGGTATGACGACAACTATGGCGAATATTGGTATAATCTATACATCTTCACCTGTAATAATAATTTTTTTGTCAATTTTATTTTTTAGAGAAAAAATTAATTTTTTTAGGATATTTGGTTTACTAATTTGTATTGTAGGAGTTTTTACAATTATATCTAAAGGTAATTTAGATTTTTTAATAAACCTAAATTTTACAATAGGTGACTTATGGGTTTTGGGAGCAGCTTTAGGCTGGGCTCTATACTCAATTTATTTATTGAACTGGAAATCAAAATTTAGCTTAATGGCTCGATTTACCTTAATTGCAATGTTTGGATTTATATCGCTTTTCCCATTTTTTGTTTTAGAAAATATTTACTTTGCTAAAACAAACTATAATCAGACATTTTTGTTCTGGGTTATATTTGCAGCTATTTCTCCAAGTATTATAGCTTTTTCCTTATATACACGATTACAAAAATATGTAGGCGCGTCCTTTGCCGGGTTCACTTTATATTTATTCGCAGTTTACGGATCAATTTTTGGAATTATTATTTTTGAAGAACCACTTCTTGGTTTTCATTATTTAGGTGGCTTACTGGTTTTTACAGGAGTTTATTTCGCTAGGAAAAAAGCATGAAGTATCTTTACTTAGCGCTATCATCTATTTTATTAGCATACATAATAATTGTACTTTTCACTTATTTGTATCAAAGAAAATTACTTTATCACCCGAGTGAAAATAATTATACGGGAGATGAAATTCAATTTGAATATAAAGAAGTTTTTATTGAGGTAGATAAAGATATAAAACTTAAATCATGGTTTTTGGAAAAAAACGTTAAAAAAGATAAAACAATTTTATACTTTCATGGTAACGCAGGTGATCTAACTAATAGGGTTCACAAGCTTAATGAATTAAAAAAATTAAACGTAAATATTCTTATTATTTCATGGAGAGGGTTCAGCGGTAATCCAGGTAAACCTACAGAAAAAAATCTGTACAATGATGCTAGAAAATCTGTTGAATGGCTTAACAAGGCTGGAGTAATAAATAAAAATATAATTCTATACGGTGAATCACTAGGCACAGGTGTTGCTACAGAGTTGGGCCAGGACAATTCTTTTTCAGGCATTGTTTTAGAGTCACCTTTTACCTCAATCGCAGATGCAGCAAAAATTTATTATCCCTATTTACCTATCGATTTATTGATTAAAGACAGGTACGACTCTTTAAAAAAGATTAAGAATATAAATATTCCTATTTTAATTATGCACGGTAAGAAAGATGACGTTGTTCCTTTTAAAATGGGTGTAGAATTATTTGAGAAGGCCAATAATCCAAAATTCAATTACTTTTCCGATAACGACGATCATATGATGGAATTTAATGATCAACTAATGAATGCTTTGAGAAAATTTTTAGGTTTCAATACCTAAAAGAGCTTTTGAAAAATATTCAGCATTGAAAGGTTGTAAGTCATCTTCTTTTTCTCCCATTCCGATTGCAACAATAGGTAAATTATACTTCTTACAAATAGCAAGGACTACCCCGCCTTTGGCAGTGCTATCAAGTTTTGTAATTATTAGCCCCGTTAGATTATGTATTTTACTAAACTCTTCAACTTGATTTAATGCATTTTGGCCAGTAGTTGCATCAAGAACTAGAATTACTTCATTTGGAAAAGACTCATCAATTTTTTTCAAGACATTAATAATCTTCTTGTATTCTTCCATTAAATTTTTTTTATTTTGCAGCCTTCCTGCTGTATCAATCAAAGCAACATCAATTTCATTTTTTTTTGCAAATTCAGCAGTTTTAAAGGCAACTGAGGCCGGATCACTATTTATCTCTGATTTAATTATATCTACTTTTACTTTTGCAGCCCAAACTTGTAGCTGATCTATGGCTGCTGCTCTAAATGTATCTGCAGCTCCAAAGACAACAGATCTATTATTGTCTTTAAAATATTTTCCAAGTTTTCCGATACTAGTTGTTTTTCCAACGCCGTTTACACCAGATACTACAATTACAGCAGATTTTGCATTCCCCATTAGGCTTAAATCTTTCTCGTACTTTTGGAGATTTATCGCTAATTTATCAGCTAAGAGTTTCAAAATTTCTTTGTGATCGTCTAATTTTTTATCAACCTTTAAGCTCTCAAAATCTTTTCTAAGTTCTTTTGCTACATCAACACCGGCATCAGATGAAATGATTAATTCTTCAAATTTCTCAAGAATAGTTGAATCTATCTTTTTTTTAGAAAAAATATTTTTAAAGCCGTCTGTAAGACTCGATGAACTTTTTCCAAGTCCTGATTTAAACTTATCAAAAATTCCCATTTTATATTTCTACTTTTATATTCTTTACTTCTGACACTGGACCAGACATAAATATATTATTTTTTTCATCTAAAACTATATTTAAGATTCCTTCTTTAAATTTAATAGCAACTTTGTTTTCTATTAATTTATTATTTTTTCCAGCAACAGCTGTTGCGCAAGCTGCTGTTCCACATGCTTTAGTAAGGCCAGCACCTCTTTCCCAAACATTAACTAAAATATTTCTTTTATCTAAAATTTGAGCAAATGTTACATTTGTTTTTTCGGGAAATAATTCATGATTTTCAATTAAAGGACCTATTTCTTTCAAATCGTATTTAAAACAATCATCTACAAAAAAAACTATGTGTGGGTTTCCTACGTTTAAACAAAATCCACCAGTAAATTTTTCGCCTTTGATATCTAGCGAGACGTCAGCAGTATTTACTTTTTTTGATAATGGAATATCTTCAAAATTAAATAAAGGTTTTCCCATTTCAAGTTCTACCATTAAATTTCCAACAATTTTAGCATTAAGACTTCGATTACTTGTTTTTAATTTAATTTGGTTGGCATTTAAATTTTTACTCAAAAGATAGGCAACACATCTTGAACCATTTCCACAAGCGCTTACTTCACCCCCGTCAGAATTGAAAATTGTTATTGGAAAAGAATTCTCTTTCTCTTTTTCGATAAAAATTATTTGATCAAAACCAATATTGCCTCTTTTTCCTAACTCAATAATTTTATCTTTGGTTAAGTTAATTGGATTTGATCTTCTATCGATAATAATGAAATCATTACCCAATCCATCCATTTTATAAGCGTTAATCGTTGCCATAATTGATTAGTATAATTATTCATTGACTTTTAAAACCCCAAATTGTAGTTTCCTCAAACTTTCCGCAAATACTTATGTTTTTGCGGTGCTCTTGAAAACAAGAGTGTCGACACTAGTCAGCGAAGGTTCGCCCACTAGTGCGATAGGTGTTGGGTGTTATAAAAATGTTTGAAAATTTAACAAATAAATTAGAAAGTATTTTTTCTAAGCTTAAAAGCACTCCCTCATTGAGTGAGGAACAAGTTGATTCTGGCTTAAAAGAGATACGATTAGCTTTATTAGAGGCTGATGTAGCTCTTCCTGTTACTAAAGAATTTATAGCTAATGTAAAACCAAAAGCTATTGGTAAAGAAATAATAAAATCAACATCTGCTGGGCAGATGATAGTTAAAATTGTTTATGATGAACTAGTTAATATTTTAGGCTCTAAAAACGAAGAACTTAATTTCAAAGCTGTTCCACCAGTTTCACTTTTATTAGTTGGGTTACAGGGTTCAGGTAAAACAACGTCTGCAGCAAAGTTAGCCAAAAATATAGAAAAGAATTATAAAAAAAAAGTAATGGTAGTTAGTTTAGACGTTTATAGACCAGCTGCTCAAGAACAACTTAAATTACTTGCCGAAGCAAACGGAATTCAATGTTTGCCTATAGTTGAAAAGCAACAACCAATAGATATTACTAAGAGAGCATTAAATGTAGCCAACCTTAATGGATCAGATGTAATTATATTTGATACTGCAGGAAGAACCCAGATAGATCTACCAATGATGTCTGAGATTAAGCAAATTAAAGACATTACAAAACCAGCTGAAACAATTTTAGTAGCTGATGCATTAACAGGACAAATAGCTGTAAATGTAGCAAAGGAATTTGACACCACTGTTAATCTTTCTGGAATCATTCTCACAAGAGTTGATGGTGATGCGCGAGGTGGTGCAGCATTAAGCATGAAACATGTAACAGGTAAACCAATTAAATATATTGGTGTTGGAGAAAAAATTACTGATCTTGAACTTTTCCATCCAGATCGATTAGCCAATAGAATATTAGGAATGGGTGATGTAGTAACCCTAGTAGAGAAAGCCCAACAAGATTTAAGTGAAGAAAAAATTAAAGAAACAGAGGATGAATTAAAAAAAGGAATTTTTACAATGGACTCATATCTTTCGCAACTTAGGCAAATGAAAAAGATGGGTGGCATGGAAGGAGTTATGTCTATGTTGCCTGGTGTGAATAAAATGAAAGCAAAAATGGATCAAGCAAATATAGATGAAAAAATGTTAGTAGAGAATGAGGCAATCATTTTATCAATGACTAAAAATGAAAGAGAAAATCCAAAAATTATTAGTGGATCAAGACGGAAAAGAATTTCTAAAGGAGCAGGTATAGATGTTTCAAAAATTAATAAACTATTAAAACAATTTAAAATGATGTCAGACATGATGAAAAAAATGTCTCAAGGAAAAAAAATTCCATCCGGGATGATCCCAGATGAAATGCTTAATCAACTAAAATGAAAGGTATAAAATGTTAAGAATAAGACTATCAATGGGTGGAGTAAGAAAAAGACCCATTTATAAAATTGTAATTGCTGACAGTAGATACCCAAGAGATGGAAAATTTATTGAAAAAATTGGTTCTTACAATCCGTTACTTCCGAAAGATAAAAAGGAAAGAATAAAAGTAGAGGCAGAAAGAGTAAAATATTGGATGAGCAAAGGAGCCCAGCCAACGATGAGGGTTTCTAGATTACTAGGAGAGGTGCAGTTAATGCCAATGCCAAAGCCTGGGAACAATCCTCAAAAGGCAATACCAAAAAAAGATAGAAAAAAAGCTGAAGGAGATAAAAAAGAAGAGACTAAAAAAGATGCTCCAGCAGCTGACGGTAAAAAGCCAGATCAAAAAGCTGAAGCAAAAAAAGAGGATCCTAAAAAGGAGCAACCTAAAGCAGAGGCCAAAAAGGAAGAGCCAAAGAAGGAAGAACCTAAAAAGGAGCAACCTAAAGCAGAGGCTAAAAAGGAAGAACCAAAGAAGGAAGAGAAAAAGGCTTAACTAAAAGGTAATTGGAGATGTTAGAGGTAAAAATTTTTACTTTATATCCAGATCTATTTCCTGGACCTTTAGATATTGGAATATTTAAAAAGGCAAGGGAAAACAAAATTTGGAATTTAAAAGTAATAAATATTAGGGACTATTCTAAAGATAAACATGGTGCAGTAGATGATACTCCCTTTGGAGGTGGAAGTGGAATGCTTTTACGTCCTGATATATTAGCATCAGCTCTTGATAAGAATATAAAAAAAGGAGAAAAAATTATTTACTTATCTCCAAGAGGTAAAAAATTTGATCAAAACGTTGCTAGATCTTTAAGTAAAGAAAAAAACTTAAACCTTATCTGTGGTCATTTTGAGGGTGTTGATCAAAGACTCATAGAGACAAGAAATATTGAAGAATATAGTCTGGGCGACTTTGTCTTATCAGGGGGAGAGCCTGCTTCTTTTGTGTTTGTTGATGCTTTAGTTAGATTATTACCTGGAGTTCTCGGAAATAAAGATTCCGTCAAAGAAGAAAGTTTTGAAAATCACCTTTTAGAATATCCTCAATATACTAAACCTAGAGAATGGGAAGGTAAAAGCCCACCAGAGGTCTTATTTTCAGGTGATCACGCTAAAATAAAAGGGTGGCGTTTGTCTCAATCAGAGGCTATAACACGTCGCCAGAGACCCGATCTTTGGAAAAAATATTTAGAGAAAAAAGATGAAAAACATTGAAGAAATTAACAAAGCAGCAATTAAAAAAATAGCTGCTAATAAAAAAATTACAGACTTTTCTCCCGGAGACACAATTAAAGTTGGTGTCAAAATTGTAGAGGGAAAAAGGGAAAGAATTCAATTTTTTGAAGGCGTTTGCATTGCAAAAAAAAATAGAGACATTAATTCCTCTTTTACCGTAAGAAAGATTTCTTTTGGTGAAGGAGTTGAAAGAACTTTCGCCCTTTATAGTCCTAATGTTGACTCAATAAAAGTTATTCGGTCTGGTAAAGTACGTAGGGCAAAACTTTACTATTTAAGAGATAGAAAAGGAAAATCTGCAAGGATCGCAGAAAAAATTAAAAAGAAAATTGGTGTTGATGTTTCAGTGAAGTCAGATGAGGTTAAAGAAAATCCTTCTGAACAACCTATAAAAGAAGAGACTAAAACTGATGAAGAAAAAAAAACACCTTCAAAATCCGAAACTAAAACTGTAAAACCAACTACCGAAAAAAAATAAAATTTTATGTCAAAGACTTTATACGACAAACTTTGGAAAAAAAATCTTGTGCACGAACAGGTAGACGGTACCTCCTTAATATATGTTGATAGACATTTAGTTCATGAGGTAACAAGTCCACAAGCTTTCGAGGGATTGAGATTGAACAATAGAAAAGTGAGAAGACCTGATTTAACTTTAGCTGTGCCAGATCATAATATTCCTACAACTGATAGGTCAAAAGGAATTGATGACAATGAAGCTAAAATACAAATAGAAACACTAAGAAAAAATTGCAAAGACTTTGGTGTGCAATTATTTGACGTTAATGACAAAAGACAAGGTATAGTTCATATTATAGGTCCAGAACAAGGGTTTACACAACCAGGTTCTGTTATTGTTTGTGGAGATAGTCATACAGCTACACACGGAGCTTTTGGAGCTCTTGCATTTGGTATAGGAACATCAGAGGTTGAGCACGTTTTAGCCACTCAAACATTAATGCAAAAGAAATCAAAAAACTTCAGAATTAATATTAATGGAGCTTTACCGAAAGGTGTTACAGCCAAAGATGTAATTTTAAAAATTATAGGCACTATTAGCACCGCTGGAGGAACTGGTTATGTAATAGAATACGCTGGAGATGTGATCAGAAATTTCAGTATGGAAGAAAGGATGACTGTTTGTAATATGACTATAGAGGCCGGCGCAAGAGCTGGTTTGATAGCTCCAGATCAAAAAACATTCGATTATTTAAAAGGAAAAAAAATGTCGCCTCAAGGGGAAAACTGGAACAAAGCGTTAGATTATTGGAAAACCTTATACTCTGATGATGATTGTAAGTTTGATAAAGAAATAAACATTGAAGGAAAAGATATAGAACCCTTAGTAACATGGGGAACTTCTCCTCATGATATTTCACCTGTAAGCGGCTTTGTGCCAGATCCAGATAAAGAGGTAAATGAAGATAGAAAAATGGCTATTAAAAGATCTTTAGAATATATGGGACTAAAACCTAATACAAAAATTTCTGAAATAAAAATAGATAAGATTTTTATAGGCAGTTGTACAAATGGAAGAATAGAGGACTTAAGAGTAGCCGCAGAGCTTCTAAAAGGAAAAAAAATTGCAGGCCATGTAAGTGCAATGGTAGTGCCTGGTTCTGGATTAGTTAAAGAACAAGCCGAAAAAGAAGGTATAGATAAAGTATTTAAAAACGCTGGATTTGAATGGAGAGAACCTGGTTGTTCTATGTGTTTAGGAATGAACCCTGATCAATTAAAACCAAAAGAAAGATGCGCTTCTACATCAAATAGAAACTTCGAAGGAAGGCAAGGAAGAGGAGGAAGGACTCACTTAGTAAGTCCTGGCATGGCTGTTGCAGCAGCTATTAGAGGACATCTTGCAGATGTCAGAGAATTACAATAATGGACAAGTTTAATAAATTAAATTCCATACCATCATATTTACCATTACAAAATATAGATACAGATATGATAGTACCAAAACAATTTTTAAAAACTATAAAAAGAACTGGTTTGGGTAAAGGTTTATTTTATGAGATGAGATATGATGAAAAAGGAAAGATAATTGAAGATTTTGTTCTACACAAAGAGCCATATAATAAATCAAAAATTTTAATTGCAGGTAAGAATTTTGGATGCGGGTCGTCGAGAGAACATGCACCGTGGGCACTTCTAGACTTTGGTATTAAATGTGTGATCAGTTCTAGTTTTGCAGATATATTTTATAATAATTGTTTTAAGAATGGAATTTTGCCAATTAGATTAGATGAGAAAATTATTTTACAATTGGCTGAATACTCTAATAGAAAAAAAGAAATTGAAGTAGATTTAGAGGAACAAGCAGTTAAATTTGGAAATGAAATTGTAAACTTTGAGGTAGATGGATTTAAAAAAAAGTGTTTGTTGGAAGGTTTAGACGATATAGCTATATCTATGGAAAAACTAAATCTGGTTGAAAATTTTGAAAAAAAAATAAAGGAAGATAGGCCTTGGCTACTTAAAAATGATTAAAGTAAAAGATAGAAAACTTTTACTTTTACCGGGAGATGGAATTGGACCTGAGGTAGTAAGAGAAGCAAGAAAAATAATAGAATGGTTCAATAAAAATAAATCTCTAGATTTTAAAATCGAGGAAGGTTTAGTCGGAGGCGCCTCGTATGATAAACATAAAAACCCAATCACTGATGAAGTATTCTATAAAGCATTAGAAAGTGAAGCTGTTATTCTTGGAGCAGTTGGGGGGCCAAAATATGACAATCTTGAATTTTCAAAACGTCCTGAAAGAGCTCTACTAAAACTTAGAAAAGAATTAAAGCTTTTTGCTAATTTACGTCCAGCTATCTGTTTTAAACAATTAGTCGATGCTTCTTCATTAAAGCCTGAAATTATTTCAGGCTTGGATATAATGATTGTCCGTGAGTTGACAGGTGGAATTTATTTTGGTGAGCCACGTGGTATTGAGCCAATAGAAAATAATGAAAGAAAAGGAATTAACACACATACTTATACAACAAGCGAAATTCAACGTGTTGCTAGAGTAGCTTTTGACTTAGCGAAAAAAAGAAAAAATAAAGTTACCTCTTGCGAAAAATCTAATGTAATGGAGGCAGGAATATTATGGAGAGAAGAAGTTCAATCATTAAAAGATAAAGAGTATAAAAAAATAGAACTCGAACATATGCTTGCAGATAATTGTGCAATGCAACTACTTAGAAATCCAAAACAATTCGATGTGATTGTTACTGATAACCTTTTTGGGGATATTTTATCTGATGAAGCGGCAATGCTTACAGGATCCTTAGGATTGCTTCCGTCTGCATCTCTAGGAGCCCGAGATAAAAATGGTAAAACTAGATCAATGTACGAACCTGTTCATGGTTCAGCACCTGATATTGCGGGTAAAAATATTGCAAACCCTATAGCCACTATTCTTAGTTTATCTATGGCTTTAAGATATTCGTTAGACCTAGACAAAGAGGCTGATCAAATTGATAAAGCTGTTCAAAGTGTTCTTGATGATGGATTAAGGACAAAAGATATCTTATCTAAAAATATGAAAGAGGTTTCTACCTCAGATATGGGTGATGCAATTATCTCCAAATTGAAATAAACTGAATAATTATGAATCTTGCAATTATTGGTGCATCTGGGAACGTTGGTAGAAAAACTATTGAAATTTTAGAGAAATCTAACTTATCATTTAACAACCTATACTTAGTTGCTTCCACAAAAAGTTCTGGAAAAAAAATAAAATTTAGAAAAAAGGAAATTGAAATTGAAAATTTAGAAAATTATGATTTTTCAAAAGCTGAGATAACTTTTTTTGCTGTTGGAAGTCAAATTGCTAAAGACTGGATTCCTAAAGCTGCAAAAAAAACAATTGTAATAGATAATTCAAGTTATTTTAGAATGAAAGATGATGTTCCACTTGTTGTTCCAGAGGTTAATTCTGAAGCACTTAATAAACACAATAACATTATTTCAAATCCAAATTGTTCAACAATGCAGATGGTATTGCCATTAAAACCTTTACATGATGAGTACAAAATTAAAAGAGTTATAGTTTCAACTTATCAGGCTGTATCTGGTGCAGGTAAAAGACCTATGGATGAACTTTTTGACCAAACCAAAAAATATTTAGAAGGAAAAAAAATTAGTTCTGAAAACTTTACTAAACAAATCGCCTTTAATTTGATTCCTCATATCGATGCTTTTGACAAAGATGGATATACAAAAGAAGAATTAAAAATGACAAATGAAACAAAAAAAATTTTGGATGATACTATTGATGTAACTGCGACTTGTGTGAGAGTTCCAGTAAGAACAGGTCATTCTGAGTCAATTAATATTGAATTCGATAATCTTTACGATTTTGAAAATATTATCAAAATTCTAAAAACAGCTCCAGGATGTAAAGTAATCGACGAAAGAAAAGATGGAGGTTATATTACACCTATTGAAGCAGAGGGTGACTATACAACTTACATTTCCAGGATAAGAAAAGATAATACTAATATTAAAGCAATTAATTTGTGGGTAGTTTCAGATAATTTGCTTAAAGGCGCGGCTTTAAACACTGTGCAAATTGCAGAGTGTTTGATGAAAAAAAAGTAACTTTAGTTTATAAGTCGATTATGGAAAATAAAAACCCTTTAAGTCCACATTTACAAATCTATAAATGGCAAATATCTTCTTTGTTGTCTATTACACATAGAATTGTAGGAGTTGTAAATTTTTTTTCAATAATCTTAATTTGTATTTGGACGGTATTTATTATTTTTGGTCAAAATAATTACCAAATTATTTACAATATCTTTAACTCTACCTTTGGGAAATTTTTGATTATTTCATTATGTTGGACCTTTAGTTTTCACATTTTAAACGAATTAAGACATTTAATCTGGGATGCAGGATATGGGTTTGATTTAAAAGTAGCAAAAATTACCGGTATAGTAGCTTTGGCTGGTTCTTTTGTATTAACAATTTTGTTTTATTTATTAGGGAGAAGTTTTTTTTAAATGCACGTATCTACAAAAAAATGGTTATTCACTAAAATAAGTTCTTTGATACTAATTCCCTTAATGATTTGGTTCTTAATAAATTTCGTTTCGATTTATGATAAAGAATACGATAAAATTTTAGAATTTTTTTCTAAACAACCATCAAAAATATTATTTTCTGTATTTATTGTAATTGCTTTCTTTTTTTCAGCTTTAACGATAAGTGAGATATTTGAGGACTATTTACACGATGAAAAAATCAAAAATGTCGCAAATAAAGTGTTATATTTATTTGCTATAATAATACCATTATTAACTATTTTAGGTATATATACCCTTAATATATGAGTGCTTATAAAATAATAGATCATGAATATGATGTTGTGGTTCTTGGAGCAGGTGGATCGGGTTTAAGAGCAGCCGTTGGTTTATCTGAGTCAGGTTTAAAAACAGCATGTATTTCAAAAGTTTTTCCAACTCGGAGCCATACATCAGCGGCGCAAGGTGGTATTTCAGCAGCCTTAGGAAACATGGGAGAAGATGACTGGCGATGGCACATGTACGATACTGTTAAAGGCTCTGATTGGCTTGGTGATCAAGATGCAATTGAATACTTATGTAAAGAAGCGCCCAGAGCAGTTGTAGAACTAGAAAGATACGGAGTTCCTTTCAGCAGGACTGATGATGGTAAAATCTACCAAAGACCTTTCGGTGGAATGACTAAAAATTACGGTAATGGCACAGCTCAAAGAACCTGCGCGGCTGCGGATAGGACTGGGCATGCGATTTTACATACGCTTTATGGTCAAGCTTTGAAACAGCAAACAGAATTTTTTATTGAGTATTTCGCTTTAGACTTAATAATGAAGAATGGACAATGTAAAGGTGTAATTGCCTGGAATTTAACTGATGGGACAATTCATAGATTTAGATCTCACATAACTATAATTGCCACTGGTGGGTATGGAAAAGTTTATTACTCAGCCACGTCTGCACATACTTGTACTGGCGATGGTAATGCAATGGTATTAAGAGCAGGCCTTCCATTACAAGATATGGAATTTGTTCAGTTTCATCCGACAGGTATTTATGGAGTCGGCTGTTTGATAACCGAAGGAGTAAGAGGTGAAGGTGGATTTTTGGTCAACGGCAAAGGAGAAAGATTTATGGAAAGGTATGCTCCAAACGCAAAAGACTTAGCTTCAAGAGATGTAGTTAGCAGGTCAATGGAAGTAGAAATTAATGAGGGACGGGGAGCAGGAAAAAATAAAGATCACATTAATTTACATTTAGATCATATAGATAAAAAAGTAATAGATGAAAGGCTGCCAGGAATATCGGAGGCGGCAAAGACTTTTGCAAATGTAGATGTAAGTAAGGAGCCAATTCCTGTGGTGCCAACAGTCCATTATAATATGGGTGGTATACCAACAAATTATAAAGCAGAAGTTCTTACACTGAATGGTTCTGAAAAAACAGTGCCAGGTTTGATGGCAATAGGCGAAGCCGCTTGCGTATCAGTTCACGGAGCTAATAGATTGGGCTCAAACTCCCTAATTGATTTAGTGGTTTTTGGAAGAGCTGCTGCTAAAAGAGCTGCTGAATTGGTTAAACCAGGTAGTGCGCACGAAGAGGTTTCAAATTCTGAAACAGATAAATGTTTGGAAAGATTTGATAAAATCAGAAATTCAAATGGATCGACGAAAACTTCAGAACTAAGAATAGAAATGCAAAAAACAATGCAGTCAAAATGTGCTGTTTTTAGAACAGAAAAAACTCTTAAAGAAGGTGTTAATCAAATTAGAAAACCATACGAAGGGATGAGAGACGTATCTGTAAAAGACAAATCATTATTATTTAACACAGATTTGGTTGAAACTTTAGAGTTTGATAATTTGATTAGCCAAGCGTTAACTACTATGGACTCTGCGTATCATAGAAAAGAGAGTAGAGGTGCACATGCTAGAGAAGATTTTACTAAAAGAGATGATAAAAATTTCATGAAACACACATTGGCATGGCAGAAAGGCAAGGAAGTGGAGATTAAATATAGGGATGTTCACTCAAGAACTCTTACAAATGATGTTCAATACTTTCCTCCAAAGGAAAGAGTTTATTAAGAATGGTTCAATTTAACCTACCACAAAATTCTAAAATCGAGGTAGGAAAATACTTCAAAGATAAGACAAACTCCAAAAATTTAAGAAAAGTAAATATATACAGGTGGGATCCTTCTACTGGAAAAAATCCTAGAGTAGATACATTTGAAGTAGATATGGACAATTGTGGTCCAAAAGTTTTGGATATTTTGTTTAAAATTAAAAATGAAATAGATCCATCTTTAACTTTTAGAAGATCTTGTGCTCATGGTGTTTGCGGATCTTGCGCTATGAATATAGATGGTGTCAATGGACTCGCATGTATTAAATCTCATACAGATATTAAGGGAGACCTAAATATTTACCCCTTGCCACATTTAAAAGTAGTTAAAGATTTAATTGGTGATTTAACTACTTTGTATAAACAATATGAGTCGATTCAACCTTGGTTGAAAGTAGATCAAACGGGCCAAGAAAAAACAGAATTAAAACAATCTCAAAAAGAGAGAGAAAAACTTGATGGTTATTATGAATGTATTTTGTGCGCTTGTTGCTCAACATCTTGTCCAAGTTATTGGTGGAATGGTGACAAGTATTTGGGTCCAGCAGTACTTTTACAAGCCTACCGTTGGATAAATGATAGCAGAGATGGAGATAAAAAAGAAAGATTAAAAAAAGTTGCTGACGAATTAAAATTATACAGATGCCATACTATTATGAATTGTACAAACTCTTGTCCCAAAGGCTTGAATCCTGCTAAAGCTATAGGTTCTATTAAAAAAATGCTTGCAACAAGTTAAAAGCTTATTTAATCAATAACATCATGAAAATAATTCAACATTTTGTTGGTGGCAAAAGCTTTTCAGGTCAGTCCAAAAGGACAAGTAAAGTGTTTAACCCAGCAACAGGCGAACAAAGCGCTGAAGTAAAATTAGCATCAACTAAAGATGTTAATGATGCAGTATCTAATGCACAAAAAGCTTTTGTGTCTTGGTCTGAAAAACCACCACTTCAAAGGGCCAGGGTTATGTTTAAGTTTAAAGAGCTTATAGAAAAAAATTATGATGAATTGACAAAAATTATTGTTTCAGAACATGGAAAAGTTTACGAAGATGCAAAAGGTTCACTTACTAGAGGCCTAGAAGTTGTGGAGTATGCATGCGGAATTCCACAAATGCTTAAAGGTGAGTTTACTGAAAATGTAGGTTCAAAAGTAGATAGCTGGTCAATACGACAGCCCCTCGGAGTTTGTGCAGGTATTACTCCTTTTAATTTTCCTGCAATGGTCCCAATGTGGATGTTTCCTATGGCGATTGCTTGTGGAAATACTTTTGTACTAAAACCTTCAGAAAAAGATCCATCCTGTTCAATCCGACTTGCTGAATTATTAAAAGAAGCAGGGTTACCGGATGGAGTATTTAACGTTATTAATGGAGATAAAGAAGCAGTTGATGCTTTAATCAATAATAAAGATGTAGTAGCAATGAGTTTTGTTGGCTCAACACCTATAGCTAAATATATTTACGAAAATTGCGCTAAAAATGAAAAGAGAGTCCAAGCTCTAGGTGGAGCTAAAAATCATTGTGTTGTTATGCCAGACTGTGACTTAGACCAAGCGGTTAATGGACTCATGGGAGCAGCATATGGTTCAGCAGGAGAGAGATGCATGGCTCAATCAGTTGCAGTTGCAGTTGGAGGAATTGGTGACAAGTTGGTAAATGAATTATCAAAGAAAGTTGAAGCTTTAAAAGTGGGCCCTGGTATGGATAAAGAATCTGAAATGGGACCACTTGTTACAAAAGATCATTTAGAAAAAGTAAAAGGATACGTTGATATTGGGGTCAAAGAGGGAGCGAAGCTAATTGTTGATGGAAGAAAATTTAAGATCCAAGGGTATGAAAAAGGATTTTACATTGGAGGGTGTTTATTTGACCATGTAAAAAAAGATATGAGGATTTATAAGGAGGAAATTTTTGGGCCAGTTTTATCAGTAGTCAGAGCTAAAAACTTTGATGAAGCTTTGAAATTAGTGAATGACCATGAGTTTGGAAACGGTGCAAGTATATTTACGAGAGACGGTGATTCGGGAAGAACATTTTCAAATAAAGCAAAAATTGGAATGGTGGGAATTAATATTCCGATACCAGTCCCTATGGCATTTCACAGTTTTGGTGGTTGGAAAAGGTCACTATTTGGAGATCAACATATGCATGGGCCTGAAGGTGTGAGATTTTACACTAAATTAAAAACAATAACATCCAGATGGCCATCAGGTCTTAGATCTGATCCAGAATTTGTTATGCCAACAATGAAATAGTAAAAGGAGATTAGTGAGAAAAAAAATTACTTTAATTGGAGCAGGTCAAA
>CACJWN010000002.1 GCA_902597175.1 uncultured Pelagibacteraceae bacterium
TATTATTTCTTTTTTTCAAAACATTTAATTTTTACATTTCTAGCATTAGCAATTATGATTTTAATTTCAACTATAAGTACCAATATTTTGAAAAAAACGATTATACCTTTTTTTATTTTCTCGTTCATTTTTTTAGCATTAGTTCCATTGATAGGTGTCGAGGTAAAAGGTGCAAAAAGATGGTTAGACTTTTATTTTTTTAGACTACAACCTATTGAAATCTTAAAACCATTTTTTATTTTAGTCACAGTAAAAATTTTGACTTCGGAAAAATTTCAAAATTCGCAAATAAAATATTTTTTTAGTTTTTTGTTATTATCATCAGTTATAATTCTTCTAATTGATCAGCCAGATCTTGGTCAATCTATTTTGTTAGTTGGAAGTTGGATAGCGACTGTATTTATATCTGGTGTGAGTTTAATTTATATTTTGAGTTTTTTTTCACTTTTTCTAATATCTTTAAGTTTAATCTTAATTTTGCTGCCAGATAAATTTGGATATGTTTTAGACCGGTTGATATCTTTTATTGATCCAACTAAAGGTGATAAATTTCAATCCTCTTCGGCGCTGGATGCTATAAAGCTCGGTGGATTAACTGGGCAAGGAATGGGAGAAGGAATTTTGAAAGAGAGAGTGCCTGAAGCACATACTGATTATATCATAGCAATTATTTCTGAAGAATATGGATCTATAATTTCAATTATGATTATTTTAATATTTTTATTTATCTCGTTTAGAATAATTAAAAATTGTATAAATGAATCAGATCAACTAGTAAAAATTTCTCTTTGCGGTTTAGCAACTCTGTTAATATTTCAAACTTTTATACACGTTGGGGTAAATACTAATTTAATACCCACAACTGGAATGACACTTCCCTTCTTGAGCTACGGCGGCTCATCTTTAGTTGGGAGTGCAATACTTGCGGGTGTAATTTTAAATTATACAAAAAATAAAATTAATCTTTATGAATAAAAAAATTAAAGCTTTGATAGCTGTTGGCGGAACTGGAGGACATGTATTTCCTGGTATAAACTTAGCATCTGCTTTAATTGAAAAAAATTACAGTGTCAAAATCTTAACAGATAAAAGGGGATATAAATTTTTTAAAGAGACAGATAAAAAAAACACTTTAGTTTTTCCCTCTTCACCACTGATAAAAAAAAATATAGTTTTATCAATATATTCTTTATCGTTGATTTTATATTCAATTTTAAGATCATTGTTTTTCTTGTCATACAATCGGCCAAACATAATTTTTGGAATGGGTGGTTATGCATCTTTTCCGATTTGTATCGCAGCAGCAATATTAAGGATTAAATTTGTTATTTATGAAAATAATTTAATTATTGGAAGAGCAAATAAAAAATTACTTCCTTTTGCTAAAAGGATTTTAGTCTCTAATAAAAAACTTGAAGGGATTAGCTCAAAATATAATTATAAAATCATTGAAATTGGAAATATTATTAAAAAAGAAATCATAAATTTTTCGTTAGATTTTAGAATTAAAAAAAAAGAACTTAAAATTCTTGTGCTTGGAGGGAGTCAAGCTGCTCAAATATTTGCAGAAATTTTACCAAAAATTTTTAAAAAATGTTATGATATAGGAATATCAATTAAGATAATTCAACATTGTCTACCTCATCAAAATCGAGAACTAAGCTCTTTTTATAAAGAGTCAAATATCGAACATGAATTATTTAATTTTAGTGATAATCTAATTGAATTCTTTTCAAAAGTAAATTTAGCAATAACTAGATCTGGTTCATCCATGTTAGCTGAGTTAACAAACGCAAATATTCCTTTTATATCAATTCCGCTTCCATCTTCAGCAGATGATCATCAATTAAAAAATGCTACTTTTTATAAAAATAAAAATTTTTCATTTCTGGTGGAAGAAAAAGATTTAAACGATAAGCTTTTAAATCTTTTAAAAGAAATATACGAAAATATGTCAAAATTGGATGAAATTAGCGCTAATCAAAGACAATATTCTGACAAACATGTCTATGAGAATATCGATAAGGTATTGGATAAAATTTTAAATGAAAAAAATTAATCTTGGACAAAAAGAACTAATCCATTTTGTGGGTATTGGAGGTATAGGCATGAGTGGTTTAGCCATTATAATGAAAAATATGGGTTTTAGAATTCAGGGAAGTGATCAAAATAAAAATAAAAATACAAATGCTTGCGCAAAATCGGGGATAAAAGTTTACATAGGTCATTCAAAAAAAAATATTCAAAATTCTACGATTCTAGTTAAATCTTCAGCAATAAAAAATAATAATAAGGAAGTTAAACATGCTAAAAGTAAAAAAATACCGATTTATTCGAGGGCTGATATTTTAGCTGATGTAGTTTCTCTTAAAAAAAATATTATTATTACAGGATCTCATGGGAAAACAACTACAACGTCATTAGTTTCAAAAATTTTAATGGATCAAAAATTAGATCCAACTATTATCAATGGAGGCGTTATAAATTCATTTAATAGTAATGCAAAGTTGGGAAAAGGAGATTGGGCTATACTTGAAGCTGATGAGTCCGATGGTAGTTTTCTTAAACTACCTATAAATTATTCAGTAGTAACAAATATTGATCATGAACATTTAGATTATTACAAAAATTTTAAAAATTTAGAGAATTCATTCATTAGATTTATAGAAAAAACACCTCCTACAGGAAAAGCAATAGTTTGTGTAGATGATAAAAATGTAAAAAAAATTCTTAGCAGGATTAAAAATAAAAATATTCTTACTTATGGTATTAGCGAATATGCAGATTATCGAATTTCTAATATTAGATATAAAATAGGTTACTCCATTTTCGATTTGAGCTATAAAAGTTTAGAAAAAAAAAATAAGAAAATCAAAAATATTCACTTGAAATTATTAGGAAAACATAATGTCCAAAATGCAGCTGCAGCTATATCCGTATGTCTTAATTTAGGTGTAAATAAAAACGTTATAAAAAGATCTTTAAAAAAATTTAGTGGCGTGCAAAGAAGAATGACCAAAATATTTTCAAAAAATCAAAATGAATTTTTTGATGACTATGCTCATCATCCAACAGAAATAAGATCTATTTTAGAAGGAGTTAAAAATGTTCATAAAAATAAAAAGATAGTCTCGGTTTTTGAGCCTCACCGATATTCAAGAGTGCTTTCGTTAAAAAAGGAATTTGCCAAATCATTTAAAGACTCTGACATAGTGCTTCTTTGTCCTTTGTATGAAGCCGGAGAGAGAAAAAATCAAAAGTACAATCAATATGTTTTTGCTAGATCTATTTCAAAATTTTCAAAGACACAAGTTGTTATAATTAAAAGTCAAAATGATCTAAATAGATTTTTGAAAAAGAATTCAAAACATAATGAGATTTTCATTGGAATGGGAGCTGGATCAATTTCAAAATGGATGAAGGAGCTTAAAAATATTATATGATATCAAATCAAGAATTAATTAAAAAATTTAGTGAAAATATCTCTAACAACACAAATCTTTCTAATTACAGTTGGTTTAATTTAGGAGGCCCAGCAGAATACTTTTTTAAACCCAAAAATAAAGAACAACTAATTGAATTTTTAGAAGAAAACCGGCAAAACAAATTAAAATTAACAATTCTTGGTGCAGGTTCTAACTTACTTATAAGAGACAAAGGAATAAGAGGAGTTGTTATTAAACTTGGATTACCTTTTTCTGAAATAAAATTAATTGATCAAGACATTATAGAAGCTGGTGCCGCAGCCCTTGACCGAAAAGTTGCTAATTTTGCAAAAGATAATGGTATCGGGAATCTTGAATTTCTCTCGTGTATACCTGGTTCTTTAGGAGGGGCAATTATTATGAATAGTGGATGTTACGGAAATGATATTTCTAAAGTGTTAGTATCAATGCAAGTTATTGATCTGAAAAGTTGTAAAGAAAAAGTAATTAAAAGAGATGAAGTTAAGTTTTTTTACAGAGGATCAAATTTACCAAATGAATTAATTATTACTTCTGTAAGGTTAAAAGGGAAAAAACAATTAACAGAAATAGTTGAAAAAAAACAGAACGATCTTATTCAGAAAAAAAAACTTACTCAACCTAGTCAAGTTAAAACATGTGGAAGCACATTCAAAAATTTTAACAATAATCAAAAAGCTTGGCAGCTCATAAAACAATCTGGATGTGATAGTTTTAAAGAAGGTGATGCAGAAGTTTCTAAAAAGCACTGTAATTTTTTTGTAAATAATGGAAAGGCAAATGCAGCTGATATTGAAAAATTAATTAAAAAAGTTAGAGAAACTGTAAGCAAAAAAACAGGAATTGATCTGGAGTTAGAGATCAAAATAATTGGTGATTAAAAGAAAATTTAAAAACATTTTAGTCGTAGTTGGTGGCAAATCGGGTGAGAGAAAAATAAGTTTGGCTAGCGGCAAGGAGTGTATTAAAGCACTTAAAAAAAAAAAGTACAATGTTTCAGTATTTGACCCAAAGTTTAAAAACCTAAATTTAATAAATAAATTAAAAACAGATGCAATCTTCAATGCGTTACATGGTAAAGGTGGAGAAGATGGTATTGCTCAAAGCTATTTCGAATACTTGAAGATACCTTATACCCACTCTGGTGTAATAAGTTCATACAATGCTATGAATAAAATTATCTCAAAAGATCTTTTCATTAAAAATAAAATTTTAACACCAAAATATTTTTCTTTAACCAAACAAGATCACAATAAAAAAAAATTGAAACAATTAATTAAAAAAAAAAAAATAAACTTTCCTCTGGTTATAAAACCAATTAATGAAGGCTCAAGTTTAGGTGTTAAGATTATCAAAGATTTCAAAAGTTTGTATATATCCTCAAAATTTCTATTTAAAAAGTATAATCAATTAATGTTTGAAAAATATATTGGAGGACAAGAAATACAAGTTGCAGTAATCAATAATAATGTACTAGGTGCAATCGAACTTGTTCCAAAAAGATCATTTTATGATTATAAGGCAAAGTATACTAAAGCTGCAAAAACGAAACATATCATGCCAGCAAGACTTGATCAAAAAAATTACTCTAGAGTTTTAAAATTAGCAAAAAAAGCACATCAAGCCCTAGGCTGTAGAGGTGTAACACGAACTGATTTTAAATTTTATAAAAATAAATTTTATATATTGGAACTTAACACACAACCAGGAATGACAAGTCTATCTTTAGTCCCGGAGATTGCGAGTCACTCTGGAATAATTTTTGAGGATTTAGTGGAAAAGATTTTATTAGATGCAAGTATCAATCGATGAAAAAAAGAATTTTATTTGCTTCAGTTCTTTTATTATTATTAAGCACTTATAATATTCAAAAGAGTACAAATTTAAATTTTGGATTAAATATAGAGAAAATTTATATTGAAAATAATAAATTTATAGATGAGAAAAATATAAAAAAAAAACTCTCATTCTTATACGAAACTAATCTTTTTTTACTTAACAAAAAAAATATTAAATTAAAATTAGATGAAGTAGATTTAATTGATAGCTTTGAAGTAAAAAAAATTTTTCCAAATAAAATAAAGATAAAGATTTACGAAAATATTCCTATTGCGATTATTCAAAATAAAGCAGAAAAAAAATTTTATACTAAAAATGACAAAGCCATTAAATTTTTTGAAATAGATGAATTAAGTAATTTACCTATAGTATTTGGTGACCATAAAAGTTTTTCAGATTTTTATAAAATATTGAAAAAGGTAAATTTTCCATTAAGTGAAATTAAAAAATTTTATTTATTTGAGTCTAAAAGATGGGATATTGTTACAAAAAACAATCAAACAATAAAACTACCAATTAAAAATTCTGAGATAAGTTTGCAGAATTTCATTGATTTAAAAGATCAGATAAATTTTGGAAAATATAAAATTTTTGATTATAGAATAAACAATCAAATTATTTTAAAATGATTTATGAAAACTAAATCTCTCAATCTTTTTATAGAAATAAATAGCTTTGATTTTATATTTGTCGTAGTTGAAAGGATCGATGACAATTATTCAAAAATTATTTTTAAAGAAAATATTCCTATCCAAGGAATTGAAGATAATCTAATCATCGATCATAATTTGATTTTAAAAATTTTTAAAGAAAAAATTTATTCATTAGAACAGAATTTAGATTTTATTTTTAAGGAAGCTATAATAATTATTGATAATTTTAATTACTCTTTGATAAGTTTTTCTGGATTTAAAAAATTAAATGGATCTCAATTATTAAAAGAAAATATTACTTATATTTTGAACTTTTTGAAATCTCAAATAAACGAAATTGAAAATAGAAAAACTATACTGCATATTTTTAATACTAAATTTACTCTTGATGATAAGGAAATGGTGAATTTGCCAATTGGTTTATTTGGAAACTTTTATTGTCATGAATTATCATTTTTTCTTCTAGACAATAACGATTATCACAATCTTAAAAAAGTTTTAAGAGATTGTAATTTAAAAATTAAAAAAATTATCTCCAAAAACTTTGTTGAGGGTGTTACTCTCATAAAGTCTGATTCAAAGTTAAATAACTTATTCAAAATTGAAATAAGCGAAGATTATTCAAAAGTTATTTTTATCGAAAATTCATCATTAAAATATATTCAAGACTTTAAATTTGGCTCGAATTTGATCATAAATGATATCTCAAAAGTAACAGGATTAAATATTGATCTTATTAAAAACATTTTAATAAATTCAGATTTTTCAGAAAAAAATTTAGAGGAATTAGTTGAAAAAAATTTCTTTAAAAATAATAATTATCGCAAAATAAGTAAAAAACTAATAATAGATGTTGCAAAAGCGAGAATTGAAGAACTATCTGAAATAATATTATTTAAGAATATCAATACAAAATTTTTCTTGGAGAAAAAGATACCGATTTTTTTAAAGTTAAACGACTCATTAATTCTTCAAAAATTCATTAATCCTTTTAAGCTATTTTTCTCGTATAAAGATGATTACTCTTTAAATGTTATTGATAATGATGAAATAGAAAATTTTTATAACAATGCAAACGATATTGTTCAATTTGGGTGGAAAAAAGAGGCCGTTCCAATTATCCTCGAAAAAAGATCAATATTGGCAAGATTATTCAGTTTTTTGTTTGATTAGTCTCTGTTTTTTTCAGAAACATTAGTTGTTTTAAGGTAAATAAATTAGTTGGGTATAACATCTCAAATGTTAAACATTTACCAACAAACAATTACAAAACCACTTACATTTTGTGGCATAGGCCTTCACTCTGGACAAAAATCTAAAATGACTATTTATCCGGGAGAAGAAGACCAGGGTATAATTTTTAAGAGAGTAGATTTAACAAAAAATAATATAATTTTAGCAGATTACAAAAGCGTTTCATCAGCTAGATTATGCACCACTTTAGAAAATAAATTTGGAATAAAAGTGTCTACCGTCGAACACTTACTCGCAGCTCTATATGTTTCAGAAATAGATAATGTTATTATAGAGATAAATAATCAGGAAGTACCAATAATGGACGGGTCAGCAAAAAATTTTTTAGAAATTTTGAAAAAAACTAAACTTAAAACTTTAAATAAAAAAAGAAAGTATCTTAAAATTTTAGATAAGATTTCTTTAATTGAAGGTGAAAAAAATATTTCTATAGAACCTAACAATCAGTCATTCGAAGTAAATTTTGAGTTGAATTATGAAAATAAAATTATAGGAAATCAAAGCAACAACGTCAATTTTCAAATTGACGATTTAAAAGATGTTTGTGAGTCAAGAACTTTTTGTTTATTCGACGATATACAAAAAATTAAAAAAATGGGTTTAGCGAAAGGCGGTTCGTTGGATAATGCAATCGTGGTAGATAATGATAAAGTTCTTAATGATGAAGGCTTAAGAAACGAGAAGGAATTTGTTAATCATAAAATTTTAGACTTAGCTGGAGATTTTCTTTTATCAGGCTTCAGAGTTCTTGGAAAAGTTAATTGTTATCAGGGTGGTCACGCTCTGACAAATACGTTTTTAAAAAAACTTTTGGACTCAAAATCATCTATTAAAGTTTATGAACTTAAAGATGATGTCATTTCAAAAAAAATTAACAATTCACAGTCAATAAAATTAGCTGTAAGCGCATAAGTTAAATTTTTAACATATTATTTTAATTTTAATCTGTTATTAATTGCATATGTTTAAAAAAGTTCCTATCATCATATTATTTTTAATTGCACTAAGCTCTTGCTCAAAAAAACAAGAGGAAATTATTTATCAGCCATTGGAAAAAACGAGTCCATATGAGTTGTACAAAGAGGGTCTCGCCGCATTTGAAAGAAATGATTTTTTTTTCGCTAATAAAAAATTCTCAGAGGCGGAATTAAATTTTGAACAAGCCGAGTTCGCAGCTAAATCTGCAATAATGTCTATTTTTTCACTTTATGGATTAAATTTTTACGAGGAAGCTAATGAAAATTTAGATAGATATTTTAAAACATATCCAGCAGACAAAAACATAATATATGCTCATTTTCTTCAGGCAGTAATTTATTTTGAACAAATAAGTGATGAAAAAAAAGATCTTAAACCTTTATTGCAGGCAAATAAAAAAATTGATTTCTTTCTTAAAAACTTTCCAGATACGGAGTATGCAATAGATTTAAAATTTAAAAAAGACTTAATTCAAAATCAAATCGCAGCAAAAGAACTATTTGTAGCTAAATATTATATTTCAATTAAGAAATGGGTTCCTGCTATTCAAAGGTTAAAAATTATTGTTAAAAAATATGATAAAACCGTTTTTATTGAGGAAGCACTTCATCGCTTAGTAGAAATTCACTACCACCTTGGTTTAGAAAATGAGGCAAAAAAATATGCTAATATTTTAGGATATAATTACAACTCTAGTGAATGGTTTGAACAATCATATAAAATTTTAAATAAAAATTACGAATTTACTAATAATAAAGTTATTAAAAAAGATGATAGTTGGTATAAAAAAATTATAAAAAAAATTAAATAAATTGAATGATAAATAAAACCAATGTCACAAAAAATTTTAAAAAAAAAATAAATGAACTAAAAAAACATAATAAGCTTTATTTTAATAACGATAATCCAGTTATTTCAGATAAGGAATACGATGACCTTAAAAAAGAAATTATATATCTACAGGAGAAGTACAAGTTTTTAAAAGATCTGAAATTAATTGAAAATTTAGTTGGATCTCCACCAACAAATAAATTTAAAAAAATCAAACATTTAAAACCAATGCTTTCATTATCAAACGCTTTTGGTAAAAAAGATATGATTGATTTTATTAAAAAAATTAAAAACTATCTTAATTATAATGAAAATCACATCGAGTTTTACTGCGAGCCGAAAATAGATGGGATTTCAGCAACATTGGTTTATGAAAATGGAAATTTAGTCAAAGGTCTTTCTAGAGGAGACGGAACTATTGGTGAGGATATTCTTGAAAATCTGAAGACAATATCAGAGATACCTAAAAGAATAAAAAGCGATAATATTCCTAGATTGCTTGAAATTCGTTGTGAGATTTATATAGGTAAAAAAGATTTTTTTGAGATAAGGGAAAAATTTGCTAATCCAAGAAATGCTGCAGGAGGATCCTTAAGACAAAAAGATCCTCGAGAAACTTCAAAGATTCCTCTGAAATATTTTGCTTATGGATTTGGTGAGATTGAACCAATGATATTTACAAAACAATCAGAATTTTTATCTAAAATATCTAACTGGGGTTTTTCTGTAAACTCATTATCAGAAATCACTAGAAATATTGATGAAATAGAGAAAAAACATAATGAAATTGACGCACAAAGATCCTCTTTAGATTATGATATTGATGGCTTAGTTTTTAAAGTAAATGATTTAAATTTACAAAAAAGATTAGGATCTACATCTAGTTCTCCGAGATGGGCTATTGCTTATAAATTTTCAGCAGAAAAAGCAGTCACAAAAATTAAAGATATTATTATTCAAGTAGGGCGAACTGGTGCAATTACACCTGTAGCAAAAGTTGAACCAGTTACAGTGGGTGGTGTTGTCGTGTCTAATGCAACATTACATAATGAAGAAGAAATCCAAAGAAAAGATATTAGAATAGGTGATACTGTGCTAATTCAAAGAGCAGGCGATGTCATTCCGCAAGTTTTAAATGTTGATACCTCAAAAAGAGGAAAAAGTAGTAAAAAATTTATTTTTCCCGATAAATGTTTGTGTGGTTCAATTACAATTAAAGAAATAAGTAAAAGTACTAAAAAAGAGGATGCAGTAAGAAGATGCACAAAGGGATATGATTGTAAATTCACAGCTAGGGAAAAACTTAAACATATTGTATCTAAGGAAGCATTCAATATCGATGGCTTAGGTAAAAAAGTAATAGATCAGTTTTGGAATTTAGGTTTGATTAAAGAGCCAAGTGATATATTTCAATTAAATTACAAAAAAATAAAATCTTTGGAAGGTTGGGGCGAATTATCTGTGGAGAATTTAAAACAAGCAATAAATAAATCAAATAATATTAGCTTAGACAGATTTATTTATTCAATAGGCATAAGACATATAGGCCAAGAAAATGCTAAAATTTTGGCGTCTTTTTTTGTCTCAATTGAACAATTTTCTAATTTGTTCAAATCTAAAAATAGAGAGACAATTTTAAAAAATTTAGCTGATTTAGATGGAATAGGCCAAACACAAATAGAGTCAATTGAAACTTTTTTTTCTGATAGCAAAAATGTTAAGACAGTTTTGAACTTAATTAATCAATTAAGCATATCTAAAATTTCTTTTAAAAAAAAATCAGGTATATTTTCTGGTAAAAAACTGATGTTTACTGGAGGATTTAAAAACATAAGTAGATCCGAGGCAAAAACAATCGCAGAAGATAAAGGAGGAAAAGTACTAGGGTCGATATCAAAAAAACTAGATTTTTTAATAGTAGGGAATTCAAAACCTACAAAAAAAAAGATAGATCAAGCCAAGAATTTAGGGATTAAAGTAATTACAGAAAAAGAATGGGAAAAAATTTTAAATAGCTGAGCAAGCATTTTTGAGATCTAAAATTTCACTTTTATTCATCATATTTTTCAGGCTATCAAATACTTTTTTATGATATTTGTTAATCCATTTCTTTTCCCTATAATTAAGAATATCTTTATCTATCAAATCTTTATCTATTGGAGCAAGCGTTAAATTCTCAAAGTATTTTCGATTTTTTTCTTTTTTTACATATATTAAATTTTCAATTCTGATACCAAATTTATTTTTCTCGTAATAACCTGGTTCGTTTGAAATGATCATACCTTCCTGAAGTTTAATTTTGTTGTTTTTAGAAATAGCATGTGGGCCTTCATGAACGTTAAGAAAGTAACCTACACCGTGTCCAGTTCCATGAGAATAGTCTAGACCTATTTGTTTTAAAAATCTTCTCGCTTGTGTGTCAATTTCTGCTCCAGATGTACCATTTTTAATCTTGAAATCAGCAACTGCAATATGGCCTTTAAGAACTCTTGTAAATATATTCTTTACTCTTTTATTTAAATTGTTGAGCGAAATTGTTCTTGTTACATCTGTTGTTCCAAATTCATATTGCCCTCCAGAGTCTACTAAATAAATTTCACCATTTGATAGAGTTCTATTTGTTTTTTTTGTAGCTTTGTAATGAATTATTGAACCATTTGGACCCGTTCCAGAAATAGTAGGAAAACTTAAAAATTTAAATTTTTTGTTTTTTTTTCTAAATTGATAGAGTTTATCAGAGCCACTGATTTCAGTAATTTTTTTTTTACTGAAATTTTTCTTAATCCAAAAAAGATATTTTGTTAGGGCAGCTCCATCATATTTGTGTGCCAATTTTATATTCTCTATTTCTTTTTTTGTTTTAATTGCTTTAAACGAATATATCGGATCTTGAAAATCTAACACTTTATTTTTTTTTAAAATTATATTTTCAAAGTAAATGGAGCAAGTATTTTTGTCGATTATAAATTTTTTTTCATTAATTCTAGATAGAAACTCACTAGTTAATTTCAATTCTGTAAAGTTTATATTTTTAAATTTTCTCCTAAAAGATAAAGATATTTTTCCTAAATCACAAAAAAAATTTACTTTTTTGTATTTATCAATCAAAATATAGCTGTCTGGAATAGGGGAATAATCTGAGTCTTTCCCTCTAATATTTAGTAACCAAGCATTGTTTTCACTCGCAGTAATAAAATGAAAATCTGCACCTTTATTTTTAAGATAAGAAACCACTTTATTAATTTTAGACTTATAACTTTTACTTACTGAATTGCTCGGTAGATTATAAAATTTCTTGATATTTTTTTGAATTTTTCTCTTCCATATCTCATCTACTAAATTTTTATTTAATGGTTTAAATTTACAATTGGTTCTTCCAAAAAATATTTCAAAGGTTTTTTGGGTAAATAATTTAGGATCAAATCCAATTAAGTATTTTTTATTTTTTAAAATATCAAAAGGCATTTGTTTAGGAAAAGTAATTATTTTGAAAAAATCTCCGCTTTGTTTTTTTGCCTGTAGCGAATATCTCCCGTCAATAAATAAATAATTCTTTTTTTTTAAAATCAAAGAGAAACCGTAAGAGCCTGAGAAGTTACTGATATAATTTAGCCTATCATTATAATCAGGAACGTACTCACCAAAAAATTCATTATTTTTTGGAATTAAGTAACCATCAATTTTTTCTCTTTTTAAAATTTTTCTTAATTTACTTATTTTTTCCATTTTAGCATTTTATTTTTTTTATACCTGTCCCATCCAGGGCTTCTGTAGCTTTCATCAAAGTCTATGAAATTATCTTGGTTAAATTCAAATTCATCTTTCTCAATCTCACTCATTTCATTTTTTTCAACGCTTTCATCAGGTATTTCATTAACAAATCTTGATGGCAATGATTCCATCCAATCTCCATGATATGCTCTTTTCATTGCAAAAGACAAATAAGCTTCTTTTTTAGCTCTTGTAATACCGACGTAAGCAAGTCTTCTCTCCTCCTCTAGTGCAAAGTCTCCTTTTTCTTCTAAAGATTTTTGATGAGGAAATAGCCCTTCTTCCCAACCTGGAAGAAATACAACATCGAACTCCAAACCTTTAGCCGCATGCATTGTCATTAAATTGATCTTAGCTCCTTCCCATTCTTGATCTATTGAGGTAGCCAAAGCAACATGTTCTAAGAAATTTTGTAAGTTGTCGTAATCTTGCATAGCTCGTAATAACTCTTTTAAATTTTCTAATCTATTTTCATTTTCTAAATCTTTTTTATTTTTGAGCATTGATGAATATCCTGACTCATCTAATATTAATTTGAGTAAATCAGGATGCTTCATATTAAGCGAGTCTTTACGCCATTTTTGAATCATCTTGATAAGTTGATTAAGTGTAGTTTTAATCTTTGGCTTAAACTCTCCTTTTTCAATAATTTTAATTATAGAGTCCTCTAAACATAATTTATTTTTTTTTCCAAAATTGTAGATTAGATTGAGTGTGCTTTCCCCAATCCCCTTTTTTGGAGAGCCAATAACTCTTTCCAAAGCCAAATCATCAAATTTTTGATTAACGATTCTTAAATATGAAACTGCATCTTTAATTTCTGCCCTTTCATAAAATTTTATACCTCCTAAAACTCGATAGCCAATACCGACTTGAAGAAATCTTTCCTCAAATTCCCTGGTTTGATAGATTGCTCTGACTAAAATCGCTGTATCGTTTAATGAATATTTATTTTTAATTTTTTTTTCAATTATATCGCTTATACCTTGCGCTTCGTCTTTTCCTGTTCTATAGCAATTCAGTTTAACTAGCTCACCCTGAATTGCTGATGACCATAATTTTTTACCGACCCTATTTGAATTGTTTGATATTAAATTCGAAGCAGTTTCCAATATATTTTTTGTAGACCTATAATTTTGTTCTAATTTAAAAACTTTACAGTTTTTATAAATCTTATCAAAAGTGAGAAAATTTTTAATTTCAGCGCCCCTCCAGCTGTAAATTGACTGGTCATCATCTCCTACACAGCAAATATTTTCTTTTTCGTTGACCAATAAATTTAACCATTTATTTTGAATAAAGTTAGTATCTTGAAATTCGTCAACTAATATATATTTAAAGTTATTATTATAAATTTCTTTAATATCCTTATGATCTTCAAAAAGTTTTACACAATATAAAATTAAATCTCCAAAATCAAAAGCGTTTAAATCTTTTGTTTTATTTTGATATATTTCATAAACTTTTAATATTGATTTTAAAATTGAGCTTGATCTTTCAAGTTTTACATCTTTAGGCAATAAACCTTTATTTTTCCATTGATCTATATGATATAAGATTAATTGGGGAGAAAATTTCTTAGCATCCAAATCCTCGGCTTTAACTATATTCCTTAAAAGCTTTTTTTGATCGTCAGTATCTAAAATAGTAAAATTACTTTTATAACCAAGAGCCTCAGCATGTCTTCTTAAAATTTTTACACTTATTGAATGAAATGTTCCAAGCCAAGGTATAGAGCTTGAACTTCCCTTTATATGCTGCATCACTCGGTTTTGCATTTCCTTTGCAGCTTTATTAGTAAATGTTACACATAGTATTTGATTAGGAAATGCTTTTTTCTTATCGATAATGTGCATTAATCTGGTTGTTAAAACTCTTGTCTTACCTGAGCCAGCACCTGCAACAATTAAATTAGGCCCTTCAGTGCTAAGCACTGCATCTTTTTGCTCTTTGTTTAATTTTTCTATTAATTTTACTATGCTATTCATAATTTGAAATTTTCATTTATATACTAGTTACAAAAATAAAAAAAATGATAAATAAAATCTACAAAAGAATTCACAACAGATTTTCAATATTTTTTAAATTTGTTTTTTTTATAAGATATCTTTTTGTAGTTTTCTTTGTCGCAACATTCTTTTTCCTAATTATACCCCTTTTTTTTGACTATAAAAAAAAAGAGATAATTATAAGCGATCAATTGTTTCAGTCTTATGGTTTAAAAATTAACGAAATTGAAACCATTAAATATCAACCTTTTCCAACTCCTCATTTACAACTGATAAATTCTTCAGGAAATTTGTTTTTTAATGACATTGATGTCAAAATTAATAATTTAACATTATACCCTAGTCTTCCGAGTGTTTATAATTTTAATAACTATCAAATTAATAAAATTAAATTAAATAAAAGTAGAGTAGAAATAGATGCTAATCAAATAAGTGGACTAATCAAAAACCTTTTAAGCTTAGATAATAAAATATCTTTAAAAGATTCAGTTTTAAAAGTTCAAAATGACAAAATCAATCTTGTAAATTTAAAAAGCATCAATTTCAAAAATTATGGTTTTAAAAGAAATATTATAGATGGTGAGATATTCGATAGGGGATTTGAGATAAAATTTTCAGATAAATATCAAAATTTAAAATTTAAACTGTTAAATACAGGCGTCTTCGCCGAAATAGATTTTGAGAATATCGAAGAGGGTTCCGATAAAAAAGGTAAGTTAAAAAGTAAGTTATTAAATTCAAAATTAAAACTAAATTTTATTTATGACGATAATTCTTTAAAAATTAACGATCTTTTTTTTAGAGATAAAAGATTATCTTTTGATGGCAGCGGCAAATTAAAAATTAATCCTTTTTTTGAAATAATTCTTAATTCAAATATCAGAAATTTTAGATCAGAGATATTTTCATATTTAGATTTATCAAAGTTTTTTAGTATGAAAGATTTAATTAAAAAACTAAACAGTCAAATAAATATAAACTATAAGGCAAGAAAATTTAGTAATAACTTAATAAATGATATTTCTTTAAAAACTAAATTAGAAGTTGGAAGATTGAGTGTTTCAAAAATTTTTACAGTTATAAATAGTAACGCGATTTGTAAAGGAGAAGTAAATTTATTAGAAGATTTTCCTGTTCTTGATTTTGATTGTTCTTTTGTTTCACCGGATAAAAGAAAATTTTTAAAGAAGTTCAGTATAAATTATAAAAAGAAAAACGAGCCTTTTAATTTAAGCTTAAGAGGCAAACTCAATATTTTAAAGAATAAAGTAAATTTTGATTATATAAAAATGAATAATTACGAAGCTTCAGCTGAAGACTTAAAATATTACAAAAACACCTTTGAAAATAGCTTTTTGGAAAAGAATTCTTTAATGAATTTTAATAAAGAAAATATTAAAAAATTTATTTTAGAAATTTCGTAATTATTTAGGCTTTGTCATTTTGAGGGGGTTCATTATTCGATCGTATTCTTTTTCTTTTATAAGACCAGATTTTATTACTTCGTGTTTTAAAGTGGTACCATTTTTATGAGCCGTCTTTGCAATTTTGGCAGCTTTATCATAACCAATCTTTGGAGCCAAAGCTGTAACTAGCATCAAAGAATTTTCTAAAAGATTTTTTATTCTTTTTTTATCAGCTTTAATACCTTTTACGCAGTAAAGAGCAAAAGTTTTTGAAGAGTCACTCATTATCTCTATAGATTGTAAAATATTATGAATAATCAGCGGTTTAAAAACATTTAGCTCAAAATGTCCGTGTGAGCCAGCCATTGTGATACCATTATGATTTCCAATTACTTTAACACAAACCATTGTAACCGCCTCAGATTGAGTAGGATTTACTTTACCAGGCATGATGGAAGATCCAGGTTCATTCGATGGTAATATTAATTCACCATATCCAGCTCTAGGTCCAGAACCTAGAAATCTTATATCATTAGCAATTTTCATTAAACACACCGCAGTGGTATTTAGCGTACCTGAAAAATTTACTATTTCATCATGAGCAGCTAAAGATGCAAATTTGTTTGTAGATGGTTTAAAAGGTAGTTTAGTTATTTTGCATATTTCTCTAATTATTTTTTTGTCAAAATTTTTTCTTGTATTTAGCCCAGTACCCACTGCTGTTCCACCTTGCGCTAAATAGTAAATTTCTTTTAAAGCTTCCTCAATTCTGATTATACATTTTTTTAGCTGAGTGTGATATCCAGAAAATTCTTGTCCCAATGTTAAGGGTGTTGCATCTTGCAAGTGTGTTCTTCCAACTTTGACAATATTTTTAAATTCATTAGATTTTTTCGCCAACTCTTTCTCTAAAAGTTTTAAAGACGGCAAAAGTTTTTCTTTAGACTTTAAAGCTATAGCTAGGTGCATAGCTGTTGGAAATACATCATTAGTAGATTGAGATTTATTCACGTGATCATTAGGATGAATAGGTTTTTTCGTACCCATTTTACCCCCCATCATTTGTATAGCCCTATTAGCAATAACCTCGTTTACGTTCATATTAGTTTGAGTTCCTGAACCGGTTTGCCATACTTTCAAAGGAAAATGTTTATCGTGTTTGCCTTTAATTACTTCCTCTGCCGCTTTGATAATATATTTACTTAGTCTGGAGTCTAAATCTTTGTTTCTTGTATTAACAATAGCTGCAGCTTTTTTAATTATAGCTATTGATCTAATAACTTGAGGTCTGACTAAAAAGTCACCAATATTAAAATATTTATTTGATCTTTCGGTCGATGCACCCCAATACTTATCACCAGGTACCTTTATTTTGCCAATACTATCGAATTCTGTTCTGTATTTCATGTTTGATTCTTTGATATAATACACCTTTATTAGATAATTATAAAATATAAAGGAAAAGAAATGAGCAATTTTGAAAAAGTGAAAATATTTATGAAAGCATTTGGCCAAGAAGTGAAAGAAAAGGCTGAATTTCCAGGTGATAAAATAACTTCTTTAAGATGTGATTTAATTAATGAGGAATTACAAGAACTTCAAGATGCTATTAGAAGAAAAGATATTAAAGAAGTAGCCGATGCTTTAACAGATATATTATATGTGACTTATGGCGCAGGACACGCTTTTGGAATTGATTTAGATAAATGTTTTCTTGAGGTGCAAAAATCAAATATGAGTAAATTAGGCGAAGATGGCAAACCGATTTACAATGATAAGGGCAAAGTAATGAAAGGACCAAATTATTTTAAGCCAAACTTAAATAAATTTGTAGCATGATGAAAAAAAACTATCACTGGATTCTCTTAGGTATAGCGGCTGGCATAGTTATCTACATGATAGACAAATATATTTTCTAAAAATTAAATGAAAAAATTAAAACCAAAACCTCACCAATTTTGGGCTTGGTGCTCAACTTTAACAATTTTAGCAGGTGCTGTAACTGCAGCTCTAGGTTTTTATCCATTGTATTGTTATATTTTTCTTATAGGAAACAGCGGATTAGCAATAGTTTCCTGGTTATGGAATGAAAAATCTTTAGTAGCTTTGAATACAGGGCTAGCCTCTATTTACTTAATTGGCTTGATAAATCTTTATACAAATTAACAAAGCATAGGGATATATAGAATACCAAATATTAAATAATTAATTTTTCACAATAAGCTGGTTAGATGCTGAAATGATTCTTAAATGTTTATTTTTTTTCAAAACAGGTAAAATACCACCAATCGGATTATCGCAAATATTTTCATAATGATCCCAAGTAAAATCATCTAAAATTATTAACCCACCGTCTTCCAATATTTTTAAACTATTTATAAAATCTTCTTCTACATCTTCTGATTTATGAGATCCATCTATATATATTATATTAAATTTTTTTTGATTATTTTGAAAAAATTTTTTCGATGTTGTTCTATAAATTTCAACTCTTTCTTCAAAATTCTTTAAATTTTTTTTTAATGTATTGTATGTGTGATCCATATTCTGTTTTTTGATAAACTTATCGATCTCTTTATATTCTATATATGGATCAACTACCGTTATTTGGAAATTTTTAAATTTTTCACAAATATGAACAACAGACCTTCCCTCCCAACTTCCGATTTCTAAATATTTAGTTTTTTTTTCATGATCTACTTCTTTATTTAAAATAACCTCCCAAACTGGGATGTTATGTGAAAACCAATCCCCATCTTGAAAAAAATACTTCTCTTGATAAAATTTTCTTTTTTTATTAATAAGAGTAATATTTTTTTTTACTATAATCTCTGAAATCCAAAATTTAAAAAAAAAAGGAAAAATTTTTATATTTGTTCTAGAAATTTTTTTATATTTAATTACATATAAAAACTTTGAAATAAAGTTTTTCATAACGCTTTTCCTAAAAGCATAAAAAAGATTTTTTAAAAAAAACATTGACGTATTATACATATAAAAACAAAGATTAAGTCAATCGTAGATTTAATGTGATTAAGAAGGGGTGTTCTGTTGCTAAGTATCATGAGCTACGAAATTACTTGATCTTTTATAAATAATAAGTCTTCAGAAATTGAACTACTTAATACCCCAACTGATGGAATTTTTTTTTCTTTTATCAGCCTGAAATTATGTTTTTTAAGAAAAATTAATATTTTATTTTTTTCAAGTAAAAATTTGTTTTTTCTTTGTAAAACTTCCAATTGAATAATACTTACTGAATTTAACAATTTTTTGGCACCCCTCAAAACATCTAATTCAGAACCCTCAACGTCAATTTTTAATAAATCAACTCTTTTAATCTTCTTTATTTTACAAAAATTATCTAAAGTATTAGTTTTAACTTTGATTATTGTAAATTGTTGATTAAATTTCATGGTAATTAACTTTCTTGAAAAATTCCATAATTTGTCATCTTTGATAGTTTTTTTTAAGGACGAGCCAGAGGATGGAAAAAAAGTATTTAAATTAAACTTTCTATAACTTATCTTATTACTAAATACTTCATTAAAATACTTAAAATCTTTTATTTTTAAATCTGGGTTTGCATCAAAAAGATAGAAATTTACCTTTTTTAATTTCAAATCTTTGATCAATTTTCTTGAAAAATTACCATTAAAACATCCTACGTCAAAAATAATTGGGTTTTTATGATTTAATCGATTTTTAATTTCAGAATTAAAATCATTCATTAAAAACTTGTCTATAAAATTATATAAAATCATTTTATTTCAAACAGTAGATTTAACCACAAAGTGGTTAGATGTTAGCATACTTTTAAAGCGTTCTGTTGTCAGGTGTCTTAACCTTTTAACTTTATACAACAATTCAAGATCATAAAAAATGGCTATTTCTTTGATGGGTGGGTCCGTATTGAGCCTACCAGTTAGTCCAGATATGATATTTTCATGCCGAGAATAAATGTGATCGATCTCACTATTATATCTATTTTATTTTTTTTTAACAAAAAAATTGTTTCTCGACTTCTTTATAAATATTGATTATCTTTAATAAATGAAATTAAATAGAAGGAACCTTTTAAAATCATTTTTATTTTCTTTACCTACGATTTTTTTAATGAACCCTTTTTTTTTATACAAAAAAAAGAAAAAAATTAAAAAAAGTAACAATTTTGTCTGGCATTTGAGCGCCAATGACTAATGATTTCAAACAATTTAGATAGTCTTCAATTAGATAAATTTCCGGTTATTATATTTGGTAGCGGCCCAGCTGGAATTTCAACGGCTTTAGAATTAGAAAAAAAAAATATCAACTCAATAATAATTGAAGCAGGAAATGAAAATTATAGCGAAATATCTCAAGATTTTTATAAAGGAAAAATTATAGGAGATCAGATCATGCCTTTATCAGAAAGCAGATTAAGGCAATTTGGAGGAACCTCTGGGCTTTGGGGAGGCACATGCAAACCACTTGAAGATTACACGTTTGATTTATGGCCAATTAATAATAATGATTTAAAACCTTATTTAGAGAGAGCTTGTGAAATATTAGATATTAAAAATCAGTTTAGAAAAACTTTTATAAATAAATCCTTTAGCCAAATTGAGTTTCAAACTTCAAGAGTTAATTTTGCTGAAAAGTACAAAAACCATTTAAGGGGCTCTGATAAAATAGCCTTAGTTTTAAATACTCAGCTCTCTTATCTTGTTGGAGAAAATAACAATATAAATTATGCTATATGCCATTCCGATGCTCAAGAAAAAAAAATAAAAGGTAAATATTTTATCTTATCATGCGGTGGTATCGAGAACTCTAGACTTTTACTATGGACAAAAAATAAAACTCCAGGTTTATTAAATGAAAAATTACCCATAGGAAAATATTGGATGAACCATCCTCATGTTCTAGGAGGTAGAGGCATATTGAGTCGAAAAAAATTTGAAAATAAAATGAGAGAAAATTTTTTAGGTTTTACTGATTTGACATTTATTGCAACAACTAAAAAATTTGTTAATGAACAAAAAATTTTAAGTGCATATATGTATATGTTAACACAGGATGTTTTTAGAAATGAGAAGGTTATAGATAAAGAAGTTGTGAAGGACATTATGTGTGTGGCGCCTAAATATGGTGAAAAATTAATTCAAACTTTTCACAAAGAAAGTTTTAGATGTGTAAATATTAATTTACTATTAGAACAAGAACCATCCGAAGATAATAAAATTGTATTAAATCAAAATAAAAAAGATAAATATGGAATACCAAAAGTAAAATTATTTTATAAAAGGTCACCAAAACCTCTTAAGACAGCTAAAGTTTTTTTAGAAGAGTTTGCGAATTTCTGTATAGAAAATGATTTAGGTAGAATAGCTATAGAAGAAAATATTTTTAATTTAGAATATTTAAAGCTAGTTGGGGATGGAGGTCATCATATGGGTGGAACTAGAATGGGGAATGATAAAAAAAATTCAGTTGTTAACTCTGAATTAAGAGTACATGATGTTAATAATCTTTATGTTAATGGAAGTTCGAATTTTGTTACAGGTGGCTATACCAATCCAACTTTTGCAATTGTGCAACTGGCCATTAGACTTGCCAACACAATATCTAATTCAATAAAAAAAACGTGATTACAAGCTAATTAATAGCTGTTCCAAGCGAATAAATATAAAATTATCATTATCAATGTAGAAATTTGCAAAAATAAAAGGGGCGTTCTGTTGCCAGGTGCCCATAATTTTAGTTAATATATTAAATGTATGAATTATTTGCTAATCTTACATTAATTACACATTTAATCTTTATCTTATTTGTTATTTTTGGTGGATTGCTCTTCTTTATTTTTTCAAAAGTAGTCTATATCCATCTTCCTGCATTATTATGGGGAATTTATATAGAACTAAATAATTCTGTTTGCCCATTAACATATTTAGAAAATTGGTTTTTAATTAAAGCTGAGTTGGCAACTTATTCTAATGGTTTTATCAACAACTATCTTTATCCAATAATTTATCCCGAGGGCTTAACTAATAACATTCAGATATATCTTGGCATAACATTGATAGTCATTAATATTTTAATATACGGATTTATTTTTAAAAATTTTAAAAGATTTTAAGGGGCGTTCTGTTGCCAGGTGCCCCAAGACCCCGTAACTTAATTAACTAAGTTAATTAAGCTGCAAGTGCAAATTTTTGATTTGCATTTGTAAATTAGCCCGTTACGTCGGAACCATCTCGTACGAAAGAACAGCCTTTAGACACCCGTCGATCCTAATTCACCCCCGTAAGTTGTAAATGGTGGAGGTGGTGGGTACTGCCCCCACGTCCGTGATGTTTATTACGAAATTCGTTTATCGTCATAGTTGGAAAACCAACACTAATAATATAAAACTCTTTTGAAGAGATTCAATAATTAATTCATAATGAAACTTACAAATGAACAAAAGCAAGAAATTGCGGACCAACAAGCTCAAAAAAATACTACTAAAAGAGTTACCTCACCCGAATTAGAAAAAATTCTTTACGAGGCTTTACCTGTTTTAGACCATGGTTTTGTTAGAGTGGTAGATTATATGGGCGATGACACCTCGATAGTTCAATCAGCAAGAGTTTCATATGGAAAAGGAACAAAAAAAGTTTCAACAGATGAGGGCTTAATTAAATATTTAATGAGACATTGGCATTCGACGCCTTTCGAAATGTGTGAAATAAAATATCATGTAAAATTACCTATATTCATAGCAAGGCAATGGATTAGACATAGAACAGCGAACGTAAATGAATATTCTGCAAGATATTCAATTTTGGATAAAGAGTTTTACATTCCCGCAAAAGATCAGCTCTCAGCTCAATCAACTTCAAATCGCCAAGGTAGAGGGGATTTGATAACCGGAGATCAAGCAGATGAAGTTTTAAAAATTTTGAAAGATGATGCAACAAGAACTTACGATAATTATGAAAAGATGCTTAACGAAAGATATGATGGGACAACTATAGATGAAAATAAGTCTGGCTTAGCGAGAGAACTTGCAAGAATGAATTTAACCTTAAATTCTTACACTCAATGGTACTGGAAGACAGATTTGTTAAATCTTTTGAACTTTTTATTTTTAAGAGCTGATAGTCATGCGCAGTATGAAATAAGAGTTTATGCTGAAGCAATGCTAGATACAGTGAAAAAATGGGTTCCAATCACTCATGCAGCATTTTTAGATTATAGAGTAGGAGCTGTGCATGTCTCTGCTAAGGGAAAGAAAGTTATTCAGCTAATGGCAAAAGGTGAAAAAGTATCTCATGAAAGCTCAGGTCTTTCAAAAAGAGAATGGAATGAATTGATGATGTCTTTTGGTTTTACAGAAAAGATTGTTTAATTTTTTTAGCTATGCTTAAAAATATTTTAGAAATTTTGTGATCAGGTTTTGAATAAGTCAAAGGTTCTCCATTATCAGCCGAAGTTCTTAAGTCTTCATTTAAAGGTAAAAAACCTAAGAATTCTTTATCAAATTCTTTAGCAGTTTTTTCAACACCTCCTTCTCCAAAAATTTTATATTTTTTTCCATCATCACCTTCAAAAAAACTCATGTTATCTATAAGTCCTAAAATTTTTACTCCAGTTTTTTCAAACATTTGAATTCCCCTTTTTACATCTAATAAAGCAAGATCTTGAGGTGTAGAAACTATTATTGCCCCATCTATTTTTACCTCTTGAACAAAAGTTAATTGAGTATCACCTGTCCCAGGCGGCATATCAATTACTATTACATCTCTATCTTTCCACAAAACCTTTTGGGTCATTGTTTTAATTGCGCTAATAACCATTGGACCTCTCCACATCATCGGCGTTTGCTCATCAATCAGTAAGCCCATAGACATACATTGAACTTCAAATTTTTCTAAAGGTGTAATTGTTTTATTATCCTCACTCTTAGGTTTTTCGTTTAAATTCAAAAGTTTAGGCAAAGATGGTCCATAAACATCTGCATCAAGTATTCCAATTTTTAATCCTAAATGTTGCAAGGCAAAAGCAAGATTTATTGCTACCGTGGATTTACCAACCCCACCTTTTGCACTTGAAACCATTATAGCGAACTTCGTGCCTTTAATTGGCGATTTAACAAATTGTTTTGGGGGAGGTTTTTGGCTCATGTTTCAGTTTTATCAAATGTTTTAGACATTATAGCGCTCCTTCTTAACTTGTTTTTAGGATAAAAGTCACTATATAAAGTGACATGAGTTTTAAAGATAAGATTTTAAACAACCAATCACCATGGGGAGCACCTCCAGGTGGAGACGGAGGAAGAGGTTCGCCTGGTGGAAATGGATCAGGATCTAGACAAGACCCGCCTAGCCTTGACGATGTTATAAAAAACTTTCAAAAAACCATTAATAAGTTTTCTGGTGGAAAATCAGGTGGATCTCGACCAATAATTATAGGTTTAATTATTATAGCATTACTTTATGTTGCAAGTGGTCTTTACAGAGTTTTACCAGATGAACAAGGTGTAGTTTTAAGATTTGGTAAATATGTAAATACTACTCAACCAGGATTACATTATCATTTCCCAACACCTTTTGAGAGAGTATTAACTCCTAAAGTAACTAAAGTTAACAGAGTGGATGTTGGTTTCAGGCCAGCAAGTGATACAGGCAGATCATCCGGAGTTGGAAACGTCCCAGAGGAAAGTTTAATGTTAACGGGTGACGAAAATATAGTGGATATTAACTACTCAGTTTTTTGGGTAATCAAAGACGCACAAAAATTTTTATTTAACATTCAAAGTCCAGTTGAAACAGTTAAAGCTGCCTCAGAGACTGCAATGAGAGAAGTAATCGCAAAAAATAATATTCAAAATATTTTAACCGAAGGAAGATCTAAAATAGAAGTTGAGGTTCAAGAAATAGCTCAACTAATTTTAGATGAGTATGGTTCAGGTATACAATTAACTCAGGTACAAACACAACAGGCGGACCCACCTGAACAAGTTATAGATGCATTTAGGGATGTACAAGCCGCTAGAGCAGACAGAGAAAGATCAAAGAACGAAGCCGAGGCGTACGCTAACGATGTTATACCAAGAGCTCGAGGTGAAGCTGAGCAAGTTTTACAACAAGCAGAAGCATATAAGAAAGAGGTTGTTGCGAAAGCTGAGGGTGAGGCTAGCAGATTTTTAGCTATATATAATGAATATAAAGATGCAAAAGAAGTTACTCAAGAGAGAATGTATTTAGAAACAATGGAAAAAGTTTTAGCAGATATCGATAAAGTAATTATAGATAAAGAATCTGGTTCAGGAGTTGTTCCTTATCTACCACTACCAGAATTAAAAAAAGGGAGTAATAATTAATGAGAGGCGTTAAATTTATAGTTCCTACAATAATTTTAATTGGTGTAGTGATTTTCCAGTCTTTATTTATTGTACAAGAAATTAGCCAAGCAATTGTTCTTCAATTTGGTGATCCTAAAAAAATTGTTACTAAAGCTGGTTTAAATTTTAAATTACCTTTCATTCAAAACGTTGTCTATTTAGATAAAAGAATTTTAAATCTAGACAATGATCCCGAAGAAGTTATTGCTGCAGATCAAAAAAGATTAATTGTTGACGCTTTTGCAAGATTTAAAATTGTAGACCCTTTAAAATTTTACATTTCAGTTGGAAACGAAAGAGTAGCAAGATCTAGGTTATCTACAATTATAAATTCTAGAATCAGAGGTGTATTAGGAACACAAGAATTGGCTACATTATTATCTACAGATAGAGCAAGACAAATGCAGATAATCCAATCTCAAGTAAATGAGGAGGCACAGAATTTTGGAATTAATATAGTTGACGTGCGAATAAAAAGAGCTGATTTACCTCCAGCAAATAGTGAAGCGATTTATAAAAGAATGCAAACTGAAAGAGAGAGGGAAGCTAAAGAATTTAGAGCACAAGGTGCAGAGATAGCTCAAAAAATTAGATCAACAGCAGATAAAGACGTAACCGTAATCTTAGCTCAAGCGAATAAAAAATCAGAAATTATGAAAGGTGAAGGTGATGGCCTAAGAAATAAAATTTTTGCCGATGCGTTCGGAAGAGATCCACAGTTTTTTGCTTTTTACAGAGCAATGCAAGCATATGAAAAGGCTTTAATTGGAGGCGAGACATCACTCGTTTTATCACCTGATAGTGAATTTTTTAAGTTTTTTGGTAAGTCTGTGAAGCCTGCTATAAAAAGGTAAGAATTTAAAATATTTGTGAGTGAGTTTATTATCGCAATTGGATTAATTTTTTTTGTGGAAGGTCTGTTTTTAGCCATTTTCCCGTCAAGAATTAAAAGCATATTAGAATTAATTAAAAATACGCCTGAGAATAAATTAAGAATTTTAGGAATTTTTTTTTTGATTACCGGTTTTTTAATAATTTGGTATATAAAAAGTTAGATGAAATTAATAAGTAAAACATTATTTTTTTTAATTGTAATTAATTTTTCTTTTGTACATTCAAAACCTGTTCCAGATTCATTTGCGGATTTAGCAGATAAACTAATGCCATCCGTTGTGAATATTTCTACAACTCAAACAGTTAGAACAACTACAAATCAATTTCCTTTCCAATTCCCTCCAGGATCACCATTTGGTGAAATGTTTAAAGATTTTGAAAGACCTACAGAGAGAAAAGCTTCTTCGCTAGGTTCAGGATTTATTATTGATACAAAAGGAACAGTTGTAACTAATAATCATGTAATCTCTGGAGCTGATGATATTTTAGTTAGGGTAGGAGATAAAGAATACAAAGCCAACGTAGTTGGCGCAGATCCTTATATGGATATTGCAGTTTTAAAAATGGAAACTAGAGATCAATTTAAGCCAGTAAGCTTTGGTGACTCTGATAAAGCAAGGGTTGGAGATTGGGCTGTTGCGATTGGAAATCCTTTTGGTTTAGGAGGATCGGTAACAGCTGGAATCATATCTGCAAGAAACAGAGATATTAATCTTACAAGATATGACGATTTCATTCAAACTGATGCTTCTATAAATCAAGGTAACTCAGGTGGACCTTTGTTTAATCTTAAAGGAGAAGTAATTGGGATCAACACTGCAATTATTGCTCCGGGCCAATCTGGCTCAATTGGAATAGGATTTGCTATACCAGCTAATGCAGCGTCAAACGTAATTAACCAACTAATAAAATTTGGAGAAACTAAAAGAGGTTGGTTAGGAGTTCGAATTCAAGAGGTTACAAAAGAAATAGCCGAGGTTGAAAAACTCAAAAAACCTCAAGGTGCTTTGGTTGCTAGCGTGGGTGAAAATAGTCCCGCAGATAAAGCAGGAATAAAAGCAGGCGATATAATTTTAAATTTTGATGGAAAAAAAATTGATACGATGAGAACTCTACCAAAAGTCGTTGCCTCTACAGAGGTTGGAAAAAGTGTAGAGCTAAAAATTTGGAGAAACAAAAGGCTTATATCTAAAAGATTAGTTCTTGGACGACTTGAATCTTCTGAAGAATTTAAAGATAAGAAAACAAAAACAGTAAAAAAAGTTGTAGATATTGATAAATTAAAAATAGCTGTAAGAGATATAAATAGCGAGGACATTACCTCTAGGAATTTAAATAAAAAAACTTCTGGTGTAGTAATTACAGAAATTTCTAACAGAAGCCCGCTAAAAAATCTTTTGAGCGTAAATGATATAATAATTGAAGTTCAAAAGTCTCCAATAAAATCGACCTCAGATTTAAAAAAGTTAGTTGATAGTTTTTTTACAAAAGGTGAGAAAACATTACTATTAACAGTCATAAATAAAAACAATCAAAGACGTTACCTAGGCGTTAAAATAAATTAGTTTTGCTCAAAAAGTTAATACTCTTAGCAGGACCAACAGCTTCAGGAAAATCAAATTTAGCAATTAAATTAGCGGAAAAAATAAATGGTGAAATTATAAATGCAGATAGTATGCAAGTTTTTAAAGAATTTTCTATTTTATCTTCAAGACCAACTTTAGCTCAAACTAGAAAAATTCAACACCATCTTTATGGAATTATTTCAGTTAAAAAACATTTTTCAGCTGGCGATTGGTTAAAAGAAGTAAAAAAAAAGATTAATATTTGTAAAAAAAAAAAGAAAGTGCCAATAATTGTTGGAGGTACTGGGCTTTACTTTAATATAATTACAAAGGGCATAAGTAAAATACCTGACATCGATACCAAAACCAGAAATAAAGTAAGAAACTTATTTAGAAAACTTGGTTATAAAAAATTTTATCATCAACTGCTCAAACTTGATCCAAAAATTAAAGGAAGAATACTTCGAACAGACTCTCAAAGACTACAAAGAGCGTATGAAGTAAAACTTAAGACAAAAAAATCATTATATGATTGGTTTGTAAATACAAAATCTGATTTTTCGGATTTTGAAATAAAAAAAATTTTTATCGATATGCCTAGAGAGATATTACTGAAAAAAATCTCTCTAAGAACAGAAGAAATGTTTAAGAAAAAATGTATTAATGAAGTCAAAAGATTTAATGCTTTAAAAATAAACAAAACTTTATCATCAAATAAACTCATAGGCGTAAAGGAAATTAATGATTTTTTGAGCAATTCTATCTCTTTAGAGCAGTGCAAAGAACTTATAAATATAAAGACCAGACAATACGCAAAAAGACAAAATACTTGGGCCAGAGGTCATATGAAGAATTGGAATAAGCTATATTCGAAAAATTTCTCAAATCTTTTAAAAAAATCATTAAAAGTTGTAAGCTAAAACTTGACGCAACTCATTTCTAGGCTAGATTGTATATATGCCAAAATTATTGAGTGGAGCAGAAATTGTATTTAAAGTACTGGAGGATCAAAAGGTAGAATATATTTTTGGTTATCCTGGTGGTGCGGTGTTACCAATTTATGATGAACTAAAAAATCATAAATCAATAAAACATATTTTAGCCAGGCACGAGCAAGGCGCAGGACATTCAGCAGAGGGATACGCAAGGTCAAGTGGAAAGCCAGGAGTTTTATTAGTTACATCAGGACCTGGTGCTACAAATGCAGTAACAGCTCTTACAGATGCTTACATGGACTCAATTCCACTCGTTTGTATTTCTGGACAAGTACCAACACACTTGATTGGTACTGATGCATTTCAAGAGTGTGATACAACTGGAATTACAAGACCATGTACAAAACATAATTGGTTAGTAAAAGATGTAAACGATCTTTCTAAAATTTTACACTTAGCTTTCGAAGTTGCTACTACTGGTAGACCTGGTCCAGTCTTAGTTGATATTCCAAAAGATATACAATTTAAAAAAGGTAAATATAAATTTTTTAAAAATACTTTAAGAAAAAAACTTAATGGAAAAGCAACTCACAAATTATCTAATTCAGATTTAGATAAATTTATAGATCTGATTAAAAAGTCTTCTAAGCCTATTTTTTATACAGGAGGTGGAGTTATTAATTCTGGACCGGAAGCCAGTAAATATTTAAGAGAACTAGTTTCATTAACTGGTTTCCCAATTACTTCTACATTGCAAGGACTTGGAGCATATCCTGGAGACGATCCACAATTTCTAGGCATGCTTGGTATGCACGGAACTTATGAAGCAAACAATGCAATGCATGATTGTGACTTAATGATAAATATTGGAGCAAGGTTTGATGATAGAATTACAGGTAAAGTGGATGAATTTTCACCAGGCTCGAAAAAAATTCACGTCGATATTGATCCATCCTCAATAGGAAAAAATATAAAAGTTGATCTTGCAATCATCAGTGATGTCACCGAACTATTAAAATCTTTAATTAAGAGATTTAAAGAGAAAAATAAGAACTTTTTGAACTCTAATAAACAAAAAACGTCAAAATGGTGGGAACAAATTGGGAAGTGGAGAGAAAAAAAATCTTTAAACTTCATTAATAGTGATAAGATTATCAAACCTCAACATGCTGTACAGAGATTATATGAATTAACAAAAAATCAAGATACCTTTATTACTACTGAGGTAGGCCAGCATCAAATGTGGGCAGCCCAACATTATAAGTTTAATAAGCCTAATAGATGGATGACATCTGGAGGTTTAGGGACAATGGGGTATGGGCTTCCAGCTGCAATCGGTGTTCAAATTGCAAATCCTGGAAAGCTAGTTGTTGACATCGCAGGAGAAGCATCCGTTTTGATGACAATGCAAGAAATGTCTACTGCTGTGCAATACAGATTACCAATTAAAATATTTATTTTAAATAATGAATACATGGGAATGGTTAGACAATGGCAAGAGCTTTTACATGAAAAGAATTATTCTGAAAGCTATACAGCCGCTTTACCAGACTTTGTTAAACTTGCAGAGTCTTATGGTTGTGTTGGTATTAGAGCGAAAACACCAAGTGAGTTAGATGAAAAGATTAAAGAAATGATTAGTATTGATAGGCCGGTGATATTTGACTGTGTGGTTGATAAAGCAGAAAATTGTTTCCCGATGATACCTTCAGGTAAACCACATAATCAGATGATTTTAGGACCTGAAGAAGAAGAAGAAATTTCTGATGAAGGGAAAGTTTTAGTTTAATGGCTAAATCTAAATCTGCTTATAGTATCCCGGGTAAAATTGGAAAAATTGAAAGACATATTATTGTAGTATGGGTTGATAATGAAGCAGGAGTTCTTGCAAGAATTGCAGGACTTTTTTCTGGCAGGGGATATAATATTGAGTCTCTTGCAGTAGCAGAAGTAGATAAAAAAAAACATATTTCCAGAATAACAATAGTTACTGAAGGTACACCACAAGTAATCGAGCAAATTAATTTACAACTTAAAAAACTAGTACCTGTTCATAAAGTAGCGGATTTTAAACGAGGTGAAAAAGATATTTTATTTAGAGAATTGGCAATGTTTAAAATTTTAGGAAATACTAAAAAAATTGAAAAAGTTAAAAAAGTTTGTAAAAAATTTAATCCTGTAATCCTTGATAAAACGAAGAAATCTGTTGTAATACAAGTAACTGCGTTGAGAGCAGAGATTGATAAATTAGCACTTGATTTAAAAAGTTTAGGACTTATAAGCACTTCTAGGACAGGTGCGGTAGCGATGACAAAAGGTTCAAAAATATTTAGTTAATTATGAAAACTTATTACGATAAAGACACAAATAAAGATTTAATAAAAAATAAAAAAGTTGCTATCTTTGGCTATGGAAGTCAAGGTCACGCTCATGCATTAAATTTAAAAGATAGTGGTGTAAAAGAAGTAGTTGTAGCTTTAAGAGAGGGTTCATCAAGTATTAAAAAAGCAGAGAGCGCTGGATTAAAAGTTATGTCCCTATCGGATGCAGCTGCATGGGCAGATGTAGTAATGATGTTAACTCCTGATGAACTTCAATCTGAAATTTATAAAAATCACATTGAGCAAAGAATGAAAGAGGGGACAAGTTTAGCATTCGCTCATGGTTTAAACATTCACTTTGATCTTATTAATGCAAGAAAAGATCTAGACGTCTTTATGGTCGCCCCAAAAGGTCCAGGACATACTGTTAGAAGTGAATATCAAAAAGGAGGGGGAGTTCCTTGTTTAATGGCAGTTCACAAAGACAGTTCAGGAAAAGCAAAAGATTTAGCATTATCATATGCCTCGGCTGTTGGTGGTGGTAAGGCTGGTATCATAGAAACAACTTTTAAAGATGAGTGCGAAACAGATTTGTTTGGCGAACAAACAGTTTTGTGTGGAGGTTTAGTTGAATTAATTAAAAATGGCTTTGAGACTTTAACTGAAGCGGGTTATCCCCCTGAAATGGCATACTTCGAAACACTTCATGAAGTTAAATTAATTGTAGATTTAATTTACGAAGGTGGGATAGCAAATATGAATTACTCTATCTCAAACACGGCTGAATATGGTGAGTATGTATCAGGTAAAAGAGTTGTAGATAGTAAAACTAAAGAAAAGATGAAAGAAGTCCTCAAGGATATTCAGTCAGGTAAGTTTACCAAACAATGGATGGATGAGCATAAATCCGGCCAAAAAAACTTCTTAAAAATGAGGCAAGACTTAGCAAAACATCCTATTGAGAAGGTTGGTAAAGAGCTAAGAGCTATGATGCCTTGGATTGGTAAAAATAAACTAGTCGATAAAGATAAAAATTAACCCAAACTGAGTCTAAAACACTAACTTGAACTACTTAATTATTTGCAAATTCTAGCTTTGATTGTAATATGAGTAGCTTTAAATTTTTTACAAAGATATGACTGATAAAAATAGAATAATAATATTTGATACAACGATGCGAGATGGAGAACAGTCTCCAGGTGCATCTATGAGCTTAGAGGAAAAATTACAAATTTCTAGAGTATTTGATGAGCTAGGTGTAGATGTGATTGAAGCAGGTTTTCCAATAGCATCACCAGGTGATTTTGAAGCTGTGACAGAAATAAGTAAAACTTTAAAACGTTCAATACCCGCCGGATTAGCTAGAGCAACAAAAAAAGATATTGATGCATGTCATGAGTCATTAAAGTATGCAAAAAATTTTAGAATTCATACTTTCATTTCTACAAGCCCTCTACATATGAAGCACAAATTAAATAAGTCTCCAGAAGAAGTTTTAGGAGCAATTAAAGAGAGTGTTACTTATGCAAGAAAATTTACAGATGATGTAGAGTGGTCATGTGAAGATGGAACACGAACAGATATGGATTATATGTGTAAAACGGTTGAACTTGCGATTGAGTGTGGAGCTAAAACTATTAATATACCCGATACTGTAGGTTACACAGTTCCTTCAGAATTTAAAAAGATCATTGAAACACTAATAAACAAAGTACCTAATATTGATAAAGCAATCTTATCAACTCATTGTCATAATGATTTAGGTTTAGCAGTAGCTAATTCTTTGGCAGGAGTTATGGCTGGAGCAAGACAAATTGAGTGCACTGTAAATGGCATTGGAGAGAGAGCCGGTAATGCAGCTTTAGAGGAAGTTGTAATGGCTATGAGAACAAGACACGATTTAATGCCATACACTACAAATATAAACACTAAACTTTTGAGTAAAGCTTCAAAAGTAGTTTCTAATGCAACTGGTTTTCCAGTTCAATTTAATAAAGCTGTTGTTGGTAAGAATGCATTTGCGCATGAGTCAGGCATTCACCAAGATGGAATGTTAAAGAATAGAAACACATATGAGATTATGACACCTGAAAGCGTTGGAGTTAAAAAAACTTCCTTAGTAATGGGAAAGCATTCAGGAAGACATGCCTTTAGAGATAAATTGTCAGATATGGGATATGTTGATGTTACTGATGACATCATAAATACCGCTTTTGGTAAATTTAAAATTTTAGCGGATAAGAAAAAACATATTTACGATGAAGACATTGCTGCTCTTGTAGATGACAGCTTAGTTACTGAAGACAATGTAATAAAATTAAAATCATTGAAAGTATATGCTGGAACAGGAGAACCACAAAAAGCCGAAATGACATTAGAAGTTTTTGGTGAAGTGAAAAGCGCTTCTGATACTGGTGATGGTCCAGTGGATGCAATATTTAAATGTATAAAAAAATTATATGCCCATGATGTTAAACTACTATTATATAATGTTCATGCTGTCACTGAAGGTACAGATGCGCAAGCGACAGTTAGCGTTCGAATAGAGGAGAAAGGCAAAACTACAGTAGGTCAAGCAGCTGATACGGACACACTTGTGGCATCAGCAAATGCTTACTTAAGTGCATTAAACAAATTAATAATTAAAAGAAAAAAAACAGCGCCAGATGATGAAAATCTAAGCGTTCAAATATAGAAAGGAAGATATGTTTAAAGGTTTAACAGGATTAACTTCACTTTGGTCACAAGATATGGCTATAGACTTAGGTACAGCAAATACTCTTGTTGTTTTAAAAGATCAAGGAGTAGTGCTAAATGAACCGTCAGTGGTTGCAGTAATTGAGGATGCAGGAAAAAAATCTGTATTAGCTGTTGGAGATGAGGCAAAAACAATGTTAGGGAGAACTCCGGGAAATATTTCAGCTATTAGACCATTGAAAGATGGAGTAATTGCAGACTTTGTAGTTACGGAAGAAATGATTAAACACTTTATAAAAAAAGTTCACAAAAAAAATGCTTTTGCAAATCCAAGAATCTTAATTTGTGTACCTACTGGCTCTACTCCAGTGGAAAGAAAAGCTATTCAAGACTCAGCATTAGCTGCAGGTGCAAGAAAAGTTCAATTAATTGAGGAACCAATTGCAGCAGCGATTGGAGCGGGATTACCTATTTCAGAAGCTACTGGATCAATGGTTGTTGATATTGGTGGTGGTACAACTGAGATAGCAGTAATGTCATTAGGAGGAGTAGTTTATTCAAAATCATTAAGAGTAGCCGGAGATGCATTAGACCAATCTATAATTGCCTACATGAGAAAAAGAATGAATTTAATGATAGGAGACTCTACAGCTGAAAAGATTAAAAAAGAAATTGGTACAGCTATACCATCTTCGAATAATACGTTTTTAATGAAAGGTAGAGATATAAGATCTGGAACACCAAAAGAGATTGAACTTACAGAAAAAGATGCTTGTGAGGCTTTAATGCCAATTTTAAATCAAATTCTAGGTGGTATTAAAGAAGCTTTAGAAAATACTCCACCTGAATTATCTGCAGACTTAATTGATATGGGATTAGTGCTAACAGGCGGTGGAGCTTTATTAAAAAATATAGATAAATTAATTTCTCAAGATACTGGTTTACCCGTAACAATAGCCGATGACCCACTGTCATGCGTTGCTATTGGAACTGGAAGAGCTTTAGAAAATGAAGAATTGTTTTCTACAATGTTATCAGAGTACTAATTTATCTACAGATGAATAGATGTCAGTTAGTAGAGATGATTTTAGTATAGCTTTTCGCTCCGCCCTTCTTCAAAGAGGAGGTGCACAAAAATTTTCTGTTCTATCGCTGATATTTTTAGCATTAATTATTTTTTTTCTAGATGTTTATGGAGCAAAGTTTACAAAACCTGTAAGAGGTTTTTTAAACGATGTAGTTTATCGAATAACTTTTTTAGCTTCTGCACCAACTAGATTCTTTCCTCAAGCAAGTAAAGATCTTACTAGTTATTTTAATGTCAAAACAGAAAATGAAAGATTAAAAGCAGAGATAGAAAAATATAAATCACTTGAACTTAATGTGGAATTTTTATCAGATGAAAATAAAAACTTACAAAAAATTTTGGAAACAGAGTACTTTAATAAAAATCTCAGTAATATTGTATTGGCCAAAGTTTTAGTAGATAAAAATAGTCCTTTTTTAAAATCAATTATAATTAATAAAGGCACCAGAACAGGTATTCTGAAGGGTATGCCGGTAACTCATAATAACTACCTAGTAGGAAGAATAGTTGAAACAAATTATCTATCTTCAAGAGTTTTGTTATTGAATGATTTAAATAGTCGAATTCCTGTTACACTTGATCAAGGTGCACAAGCAATACTTTCAGGTAGTGGGAAAAATAATCCAATATTAGAATATTTACCAGAAGATTATAAAATTATTGATGAGATAAATGTATTTGCCTCAGGTAAAGATGGAATATTTTCACCAGGCACTCCAATCGGAATGACTAATTTAGATGGTGAAGTTGAATTGTTTGTTGATCCAAATCAACTTTCTTTTGTAACAGTTAATTTGAGTGTTCAAAATGCAGGTAAATTATAATGGCAAAACACTCTCTATTTTATAAAATTTACAATGCTGGACCAATATTACTTTTGTATTATCTTTGTATTAGTGAAGTAGACACAAATCTTGAAAAAGTATTTGAAATTTTTACTCTTAATTTTCAAATTATTCTAATTTATTTTTGGGTTTTAAAAAGACCAGAGATAATGGCTAATGGGCATATCTTTTTGGCAGGTTTAATAAATGATGTGGTTATGGGTTATCCTTTAGGTATAAGCTCATTATCTTATTTAATTATCATTTTTGTAGGGACCTATGTGAGAAATAAAAGCGTGAATACAACCATAGCATCAGATTGGTTTACTTTTTTAATGGCGATGATATTTTCAAATCTGTTATTTTTTTCTCTTTTAAATAATTTTTCAGATTTAGAATTTAGTTACTCAAAAATTGGCTATAACATGTTTTTTACTCTTTTTATGTTTCCAATATTTTGGTTATTGTTCAACATTTATCAGATGTCACTAATAGGAAGCCGTGATGCTTAATCAAAGTTCAGGTAATACAGTAATTAAATCAAAGTTAATTGGTCGTAGAATGTTTTTGCTTACCGCAGCTAAAGCAGTGGTAATGGTAGGCATTATTGGTAGATTAGTTTCTTTACAGATTAACGAAAGATCAAAATATAAAACTTTATCTGATAAAAACAGGTTCAGAGAGTGGAAACTGGCACCTGAAAGAGGAGTAATAAAAGACTTTTTCGATAAAGAAATAGCATCAAATGAGCAAGTTTACCAGGTACACCTTATACCTGAAAATTCTAAAGATATAGAAAAACTTTTTGTAAGATTAAAAACAATTCTAAATTTAACAGATAAAAGATTGTTTTATTTAAAAAGAGTTATAGCCAAACAGAAACCGTGGGAGCCTATAATTGTTTCAGATAATATAACCTGGTCAGAATTTTCAAGATTAAATTTATTTTTACACGAATTAGAGGGAGTTAAGCCAGTTGTATCGGTTGCTAGAATGTATCCAGATAACTCTTCAGCTCATATTTTAGGTTATGTTTCACAAGTAAGCGCAAAAGATCTTGAAACGAAAAAATACTTAAAAGATTTACATGTGCCTGGTATGAGTGTTGGAAAAACTGGACTAGAAAGAAAACTCGATGAAAAGATTATCGGTAAAATAGGATTTCAAAGATATGAAGTAAATGCTTTTGGAAAAAGAGTAAAACAAATTCAAATTAACGAAGGCCAAGCAGGAGCAAGTTATAAAACTACATTGGATTTTGAAGTTCAAAAATACACAAGCGAACTTTTAAAAGATAAGGCAGCAGCAGTATGTGTCATGGATGTGTTTAATGGAGATATAGTATCCATGGTATCTTCTCCTACTTTTGAGCCAAATGAATTTGTTCATGGCTTAGAAAAAAAGTATTGGAATAGTCTTATTAAAAATGAATTAAGACCTTTAACAAACAAAACAATTTCAGGGTTATATCCGCCAGGTTCAACTATCAAAACTTTGGTTGCACTTAGCGCTTTAGAGAACGGAGTTATTAAACCTTTAGATACATTTAGATGCAAAGGTAAAATTGAACTTTATGGAGAAAAATTTCACTGTTGGGAAAAAGAAGGTCATGGAATAGTAAATTTGAGAAAAGGAATAAAAAGATCATGTGATGTTTATTTTTATGAAGTCGCCAGAAAATTGGGAGTTGATCGTCTATCTGAAACAGCGAAAAATTTCGGATTGGGAAAAAAAGTACTTGATGGCTTCATAGAGGAAAGAGCAGGAGTTGTTCCTAATACTAAATGGAAGAAGAAGTTTATTGGACAAAATTGGTATCTCGGAGAGACACTCCATTCTGGAATTGGTCAGGGTTATTTTCAAAGTACACCTTTACAATTATGTTTGATGACAGCCCAAATAGCTAATGGAGGATTTGAAATTAAACCAAGAATAATTTTTGACGAAAAAAATAATAGATTGAGAGATTATATTAAATATAAAAATGAAAATCCAAATGATCCATTGCCCACAGATCTTTTGCTATCAAATTTTGAATTAAAACCTTTATTTAAAAATCAAGAGCATATAAATTTAATTAAAGATGCAATGTTTTCATCTTCAAATGAACCTGGAGGAACTTCTTATAGACATCGGTGGGAAAACAAAAAATTTACGTTTGCAGGCAAGACAGGATCATCTCAAATAAAAAGATTTACAGAAGCGCAGCGAGAAGCGGAGGTTAAACAAGAAAGTCTTCCTTATAAAGATAGAGACCATGCTTTATTTGTAGCTTTTGCTCCTTACAATAATCCTCAGTACGCAATAAGTGTTTTAGTAGAACATGGAGGATCAGGAGGTAAAGCTGCAGCTCCAATTGCAAAAAAAGTTATTAAAAAAGTATTAGAAAGACACGAATTAAGAAAAAAAATTAATAGTCTAATAGGAGAGTCTGTCTAATGTTTAGATCAAGATCAATTCAATCTTCTCTTAGTTTAAAAGATAAAATTCTTTCTATAGATTACATTTTAGTATTCTCAATTTTTATACTTGGGCTTGTGAGCATTTTAGCTATGTATTCTACTGACGGAGGAGAATTTAAATATCATACCAATAGTCACATTCTAAGATTCTTTGTTTTTTTTGGAATGTTTTTTGTTGCTTCATTTATACAAATTAGATTTTGGCACAGCCAAAGCTATCTAATTTATATTTTATTTTTTATTTTATTACTTGGAGTAAAATACTTTGGTTTGACTTCGTCAGGTTCAAAACGATGGCTTGATTTGTACTTTATGAATCTTCAACCTTCTGAATTAATGAAAATTGGACTAATTTTATTTTTAGCTAAATACTATCACAGAATTTCAATTGAAAATATTAACCAGGTTAGGTATTTATTTCTACCTGTTGTAGTACTTATTTCTCCAATAATTTTGGTTGCAACACAACCTGATCTAGGAACATCTTTATTAATCGCTGCTGGTGGAATAACGGTAGCTTGGTTAGCTGGGGTAAGGGTAAAATTTTTTGCGATCTCTGGTTTTGCTTTTCTTGCTTTATTACCAATAGCTATTTCATTTTTAAAACCATATCAAAAGTCAAGAATATTAACTTTTTTAAATCCTGAAAGAGATCCGCTTGGTGCTGGATATCAAATCATTCAATCTAAAATTGCTATTGGTTCAGGCGGTTTGTTTGGAAAAGGTTTCTTACAAGGTTCACAAAGTTATTTAGATTATTTGCCAGAAAAACATACCGATTTTATATTTACCTTATTTTCTGAAGAATTTGGATTTTTTGGATCACTTTTCATTCTATTGCTTTATGCTCTGATAGTTTGGAGAATAGTTAAAATTGGAAACGTGACACGAAGTAACTTTGGTAAATTATATTGTTATAGCTTTGCAACGGCATTTTTCATTTATGTTGTTGTAAATATGATGATGGTGCTAGGTTTACTTCCAATAGTTGGATCTCCATTGCCTATTATGTCTTATGGAGGATCCTCAATGATGGCTATAATGTTAGGTTTAGGAATAGCAATGTCCTGTAAAATTTACAAAGATACCCCTGTAAATTAAACCTATTTTGGTCAAATTTGATTTTATTATCATCTTGTATAATATGTTGTTTGGTGGTTAATTTATGAAAAATATTATGTTTGGTGATAAGAAAAAAAAACTTACAGACTCAGAAAGATCTTTAATTAGTGAAACAGTAAGCATAGAGGGCACTATTAATAGCTCAGGTGCTATAGATGTGGCTGGATTAATAAAAGGTCCGGTGTATTCCAAAGAGATTATAATAAGAGAAACTGGATCTATCACTGGCACAATAGAGGGCGATCACGTTGAAATTCATGGACATCTTGATGGAAAAGTTTCAGGCCAGGATGTAGTAATTGGTTCAACGGGAACGGTTAAAGGCGATATTGAATTTGGAAACAATTTAAAAACAGAGAACGGTGCAGATATAGATGGCTATATCAAAAAAACAAATAAATCTAAATCTACACTAACAGGTGACTTCTTATTCAAGAAGAAAGACAAAAAAGATTCTACAGAAAATTCAGAGGAACGACCAGAAGTTGTTAATAAAGAGGCCTTAGCCTAATCTACCGCACTACTATTTTTTTGAACATTGAAATATAATTTCCTAATGGAAAATTATAAATGTAAATCAGTTGGAATAATAGGTTCTGGAATTCAAGGTGTTTGCACAGGTTTACAACTTATAAAAAAAGGAATCCCTGTCACAATTTTCGATCGTCAAGATCCTTTATCTCAAGATTTTAAACCAGCCTCATATGGAAACGCTGGGCATTTTTCACCTTACGCTGTTTTACAACTCAATCGTCCCGATATTTTATTTGATGTTCCCAAGATGCTCTTCAGTTCTTATGGACCTTTAGCCTTAAAATGGAATTACGTCCCTAAAATGTTAAATTGGTTTTTTTACTATTTAAAAAACTGCAATAAAAAATCTATGATACATACTGCTAAAAATATGCATCAAATTCTAAGTCTATCAAATGATGCCTATGAGGAAATTTTCCAAGAAATAGATACGAATGGATTAGTTGAAAAAAAAGGCATAATTTATGTTTGGACAAATAAAAATCTAAAAAGTAGAAATTTAGAAATAAAAGTTCGCGATGAACTTGGAATTAAGCAAAAACTATTATCACAAAAAGAAGTTTTAGAATTAGAGCCTAATTTAAACCCAGTTTTTGATGCTGGTGTTATCTTTGAGTATGCTATGCACGCTAGAGATCCACATGGAATACTAAAACAAATTTTTAAATTGTTTTTAAAAAGAGGTGGAAAATTTATTCAAACGAATATTAAAAGTATTGAGCAGTCTAAAAATGATGAAACTATAATTAGATCAGAAAATGAGGAATATAAATTTGAAAAATCTGTTGTAGCCTCAGGAGCTTTCTCTAAAAAATTTACAGATCAGCTAGGAGAAAAAATCCCATTAGATACCGAAAGAGGTTATCATGTGCATTTTAAAGGACAAGAAAAATTGATATCAAGACCAGTAATTTTCTTAGACAGAGGCTTTGGAATGACACCTATGAATCAAGGACTTAGAGCAGTAGGCACTGTAGAACTAGGCGGGACTGAAAATCCTTTATCAAAAAAACGAATTGATTATATAATCAAATGCGCGAAAGAACTTCTTCCACAACTAGGAGTCCACGAAGATGAGTGGTTAGGATTTAGGCCTACTCTACCAGATTTTTTACCAATACTTGGACCATCCTTAAAAAATAAAAACATTATCTATGCTTTTGGGCATCAACATTTAGGCTGGACTTTAGGAGCTATTACAGGCAAAATTGTATCAGGTATTGTTGCTGGAGAAAAAACAAATTTAGATTTATCTCCATACAGTTCAAAAAGATTTAATTAGAAAATTTTGTCAAAAAATTATTTAGCTTATACTTTTCTTACATTAGCGGCTTTATTCTGGTCAGGAAACTTCATTATTGGAAAATTTGCTACTTTATTTGAGGTGCCACCTCTTACTTTAAATTTTCTAAGATGGGTCATGGTATGGTTTATTTTAATTCCTTTCACAATAAAAGAAATTTTAGCAAAGAAAAACTATATTAAAGAAAATTTTTTTGCCATTGGTATCATGGGAATATTATCAATCAGTACTTTTAATTCTGTAGTGTATTTTGCCTTAAATTTTACTCAAGTTATAAATGCAGTTTTAATGTTGGCTGCTATTCCACCCATGATAATAATTTTTTCTACACTTATGAAAATTGAAAAAACAAATATGTTTCAATTATCTGGATTGTTACTATCAATATTTGGAGTTGCAACAATTATATCAAATGCAGATATTCAAAAAATAATTTCTTTAAATTTTAATAAAGGAGATATATGGATGCTAGTTTGTGTTTTGAGCTGGTCATTATATTCAACTTTACTCAAAAAAAATAAATTTAAATTATCTCAATTTTCTTTAATCCAAATTATGGTAACTGTGGGATTAATATTTTTAGTTCCACAATTTTTATATGAGCAATCAATCGGATTAGACGTAAAAATAAATAAAGCTTCTATATTAATTTTAATTTATGTAGTTATCTTTCCTGCGATCGCAGCTTACTATTGTTGGCAAAAAGCTATAGAATTAATAGGGCCTAACAGATCATCGATGTTTATTCAGTTAATGCCACTTTTCAGTGCATTAATGGCAATTATAATTTTCAAAGAAAAATTTCAATTATTCCATTTTATTGGAGCATCCTTTATTATATCTGGTATTTATTTATCAAATAGGAAAACTCAATGATTAAAGTTGCAGTACTGGACGATTATCAAAGTGTCTTTGAAGAGATTATTGATATAGAAAAATTTAAGAATAAATTTGACTTTAAAATTTTTAATGAGGCCTTCAACGATGAAAATGAAGCTATTGAAGCCTTGGAGGAATTTGAAGTATTATTCATTATGCGAGAAAGAACACCCATCACAAAAAGTTTATTAGAAAATTTACCAAATCTTAAATACATAATGACTTCAGGTATGCGTAATAATTCAATTAGTTTAGATGTAACGAAAAAAAAAGGTATTTTGGTGTGTGGAACTGAAATAAATCCAAATCCAGCAGCTGAGATTACATGGACTTTGATATTAGGTCTTTTAAGAAACGTTAAGCAAGAAATTGATAATATGTTTCAAGGATATTGGCAGACTACTATTGGTTCAGAATTAAAAGGTAAAATGTTGGGAGTAATAGGCCTGGGAAAAATTGGAACGCAAGTCGCAAAGGTAGGCAAAGCTTTTGGAATGGAAGTTTGCGCTTGGAGTGAAAATCTAAATTTATCTCACGCTAATGAACTTGGTGTATTACCTATGAGTAAAGAAGATTTACTTAAAAATTCAGATATAATTTCTATTCATTTAGTTTTAGGTGAAAGATATAAAAACTTAATTACAAAAAAAGAGATTGAAATGATGAAAAAAACTAGTTTTCTAATCAATACTTCAAGAGGCCCAATCATTAATGAAAACGATTTAGTAGAAGCTTTAAAAGATGAAAAAATAGCTGGTGTTGGTTTAGACGTTTATAATAAAGAACCTCTTCCGCAAGATCATAAACTTCGATTTTTTCCAAATGCTTTATTATTACCTCATATCGGTTACGTGACTGCTGAAAATTACTCAAAATTTTATTCGCAAATGATTGAAAATTTAGAAAGTTGTCTAGAAAACAAGCCTATAAGGGTAATCTCATAAAAAAGCACTTCCATCACAGGTTGTATTATATAAACTCATTTTGAGTGATTCGTTTGTTTTATAACGAACAAATCTCTGCTTAAATTAGGGAAATTATAAGAGGGAGAATGAAAAAAATTTTAGGTTGTTTGCTCGGACTCACTTTACTAACTGGTTGCGCAGAGTCACTAGCTCTATTAGGACCTACCTCTACCGCAGTAACCGGTGGAAAAATTACACAATCAGCTTTTTCTACAGCAGTAAATTATGGAGTAAAAAAACAAACTGGAAAAAGTGCGATGGAACATGTGATGACATACGCTGAAGAAATGAGTCCACAGAAAAAAAAGAAAGAGCCCTGCCTATCATTTGCTGAGAAAACTAACTCAGAAATTTGTGCTATTGTGAAAACGCAATTAAAAATAACTAAATCGAAGATCTTAGAAATATCAAAAGAAAAATCTTTAAAAGATCTTACATCATCACTTCAGTCCAAAATAAATAAAAAATCTAAAATTAAGTACATAGATTAACAAATCTTAAACGAAATCAGTCTAGCCAATTTAAGGTCTTGACAACCATGGGTTGTGTTAATAAAACTAATGCGCTCACAATTAACTTTTAATTAACGATGAAGCAGATATGAACCAAGTAAAACAAATTTCAAACATGAAAAAAATATTGATTTTATTATCAACGATTTTCTTACTTAATGGGTGTGCTGAATCTTTAGCGTTGCTCGGTACTGGCACGTCTAACGGAAAAATATTGCAGTCTTCTCTTAATTCAGCAGTAAGTTATGGAGTTAAAAAACAAACAGGAAAAACTCCTTTGGAACACGTTATTGCTTACGCAGAAGAAAAAAATCCTCAGAAAAAAAAAGAAACCTGCATTTCTTCATTTGAAATAACAAGATCTGAATTTTGCACGATTATTAAAAAACAAATTAAGTCTAAAAGCACTGATATGATGGAAAAGACTACAGAAATTGCTAAAGAATATCCAAAAAATATAATTAAAGAAATATCTAAGATTGAAAAGATAGCCAAAAAATCAGTTATTTATAATAGAAGGTAAAATTAATTTTTTCTTAAAAGATGGCCCCAATACAAATAATTGGGACCACCTTGATTATTTTTTATGCAGCCAAAGCTTGTTTGATATCTGCGACAATGTCATCTGGATGTTCTATACCAATTGATAATCGAACATAACCTGGCGTAACACCTGCAGCTAACATTTCTTGCTCAGTTAATTGACTGTGAGTTGTTGTAGCTGGATGAATTGCTAAGCTTCTAGCATCACCAATATTTGCCACGTGGTAAAGCATTTTTAAGTTATCAATAAACTTAGCTCCTGCTTCTTTTGTGCCTAGATCCATACCTATCAAAGATCCATAACCACCTTGCATATATTTTTTAGCTCTATCTCTAATTTCACCTTGGTAATTAGTTGGATAGATTACTTTTTTAACTTTTTTGTGCCCATCTAAGAAATTAACAACTTTTTCAGCATTGCTACAATGTTGTTTCATTCTTAAAGCTACAGTTTCCAAACCTTGAATGATTTGAAAAGCGTTGAATGGACTTAATGGAGCACCCAAGTCTCTCAATAAAACCACTCTAGCTCTAATAACAAATGGAATATTAGCACCAGTTAATTGTGGTACTGCATCTGCCCAAACTGCACCGTGATAACTTTGATCTGGCTCATTTAATAGAGGTTGTCTTTTTCTATCTTTAATCCAATCAAAGTTTCCACCATCTACTATTATTCCTCCAATTGAAGTACCATGACCACCAATATATTTTGTCAAAGAGTGCATTACGATTGCAGCTCCATGAGCTAAAGGTTTACATATAACTGGTGAAGCTGTGTTATCGATAATTAAAGGTATACCTTTTTTTCTACCGATATCTGAAACTTCTTTAATTGGAAAAACACGAAGATATGGATTTGGAAGAGTCTCACCGTAGTAAGCTCTTGTTTTATCATCAGTCACTTTTTCAAAGTTTTTTGGATCTGCAGGATCTGCAAATCTAACTTCAATACCTTGTTGTCTTAAAGTATTTTTAAATAAGTTTACTGTGCCTCCATATAAGTCAGTCGAAGCAACGATGTTATCTCCAGCTTGTGCTAAGTTTTGTATACACATTGCTGAAGCAGCTTGACCTGATCCAACCGCGCATGCCGCCACACCGCCTTCAAGCGCTGCAACTCTTTTTTCTAGCACATCAACAGTTGGGTTCATTATACGTGTGTAAATGTTACCAAACTCTTTTAGACCAAATAAATTTGCAGCATGTTCTGCATTTTTAAATTGGTAAGAAGTTGTTTGATAAATCGGAACTGCCACAGCTGTTGTAGTAGGATCAGCTCTATAATCACTACCATGTAAGCCAATAGTTTCCGGATGTTTAAAATCAGCCATTGATTTTCCCCCTTATTGTTTCTCTTGTCGTTTCTTTTTTCATATTATTATAGCCTCCTTACGCTACTTTTCCATACTCTTTCATGTGCTTAGGTATACGTTTATTATTACCGTACATGAAATGGTTGGACATATTTTCCCTAAATCTGCTTGCCGGAACTCTTAATCCAATAGCTTCAGCTACCTCTCTGATATGTATTGGACTTGCTCCACAGCAAACACCTATGTACTTGACGCCTAAATCAAATACCTCTTTTGCAAAATTTCCAATCTCATATCTATTGCATTGCAATGGATCCAAAGCAGTAGGGAAAGTTCTGCCATGAGGAGATGGACAACTACATCCATTATTATCTGGAAGATTAAAAAATGTTGGATGCTTTTCAGTTGTTCTGTAAGGAACAGGTAAAGCAGCAACATGACATTTTAATTCTTTTCTTATTTTTTTAATATAAGGAAGCATTGTAGCCGGACCTCTAAAACAATTCAAACCAACAACATCAGCTCCAAGTTCCTCTAACTTTTTGCACGTTTCAAGAATCGTATAACCATCTCTCATTTTATTTTCACCCATTGGGGAAATCGTAATGACTGATGGAAGACCAGATTTTTTTATTTCTTCAAGTGCCGCAAATGCCTCTTCAGCATAGTAAAAAGTTTCACCAATTATAAAATCAGCTTTCTCTTCTTTTGCCCAAGTTACCATTTCAGCAAACATATTTTTTACTTGAGTTTGAATTTTAGGGTTATTTGCTTCCCAAATATTACTGTTAGAAATGTTACCGGCCATCAAACTTACACCTAAACCCTTAGGTGGATTATCAGCACATTTTCTTGCAATTCTTAAAGCAGCTCTATTCAAAGGCTCAAGCAAATGCTCCTTATCGATCACTCTCATTTTTTCTCTATGACCATTATATGTAAATGCTTGAACGATGTTAGAACCTGCGTGTTGAAATTCTTTATGAAGATTTTCCAATACTTCAGGATGTTCGAGTGCTACTTCAGGAACAAATTCACCAGAAGTTAAATAACCTCTTCGTTCCATTTCAAATAAATAACCTTCAGCACAAATTAAAGGTTTTTTCTTTAATGTTTCTAATAAAATATTACTCATGTTCTCTCCAATTAACCGGAGAGAGATGAAATCTGTAGAGGGAGTTTATTGATTTCATCTACTACTCCTTTTTAGTACTTCGGCATATGCCAGGTGTACAATATGGTTCAAATACCCGGTTTAATTTTAGATTGTTCCAAAAAAAAACCACCGGCTAAAGCGGTGGTCTGAAGACTTGTGCGCTTTAGCTGGATTTATAAAGCGCCCGCAAGTTGCCTTAACTCGGCGCTGACAGGTATATAGCAAAAATTTTATATCTCTGTCAACATGTAATTAAATATTATTCCAGAACACCTTTGCAAGGTTTATTCCAGACAAATCTTTATATGCAGCCAGTCCAGTAGGGCTAGTTACATTAATATCACCTATTAATTTTTCTTGAATAAAATCAATTCCAGCAAAATATATCTTATTATTAACCAGTAATTTACCAATTACTTTACTTGCTTTAACCTCTTTTTTTGTAAGTTTAGTTAATTTAGCCTGTGCTCCCTTGCTCATGTTCGATAAAATACTACCTTTTTTTGGCACTCTAGATATTGCGCCTACAATCTTTCCTTTAATAATAAATACTCTTTTATCTCCTTTAGAAACCCCAGGTAAAAACTTTTGAAAAAATACATGATTATGCTTTTTTATTAATTTTTTTATTATACTAGCATTAAAAGATTTTAATAAAATAACGCTATTTCCACTAAAACCATTAATAGGTTTAGCTACAACAGCTTTATATCTTTTAAAAAAATTCCTTATCTCATTAAGATTTTCACTGATTAGAGTAGGAGGCATATACCTCATAAAATTAATAGAAAAAAGCTTTTCAGAAACATTTCTTACTGCTGATGGATTATTGATTATCTTTACTTTTTTGGAAATATGGTTAAGCAAAAACGTTGTATATAAATAACGATTATCAAAAGGAGGATCATTTCTAATTAGAATGACCTTTGATTTTTCAAGTTTAAAATTGATCGTTTTTAATAATGTGTAAAATTTCTTTTTGCTATTAAGAATCTTAATATGCTTACATAAAGCTACGACTTTTCCATTTAAAAAACTTAAATTTTCTGGTTCAAAATAAAATATTTTGTAACCTCTTTTTTGCGCCTCTGCAGCCAGGAGTATGGTCGTATCTGTTTTAAGATTTACTCTTTTAAGATCAGAACCCTGAATAGCTAAAATTTTCGTCATGATTTACTAAAAAGTTTAAGTTGTTTGTTTTGTTATATTGTTCAATCAATATTTCTGCTCTAGTTTTTTTATTCTTAATAATTTCCTCTATATGTTTTAAGTAGATTGTCTCATTTTTTCCACTTTTATTAAGCTCATTTCTTTTATCTAAGCCTTTTTTAGAAATATCTAAAAATATTTTTGCCCAATCAATTAATTTTTTATTTTTTAGCAAAGTGTTTAATCCTTGTTTGGGCGCGTTTAAATATGCATCCATTACTTCTTCTTTTTTCCAGTTTTTAATTATTTCATAAGTCTCATCTAAAGATCCATAAATTAATCCAGTAAAAAACGAGGGGCCGTTACAAATACAGCCAAAATTACATGTATCTAAAGATCTAAATTCTATAACTTGCTTTAATCTTATCTCAGTAAAAATAGTGCCTAGGTGATTTTCAAAATCTTCTAAAGAGGGCTTTTCTCCTTTAAGAAAATTTAAACTACCATCTAAAAAGTCTTTAAAAGTTTGACCATTGGGTGAGAAATATTTTCCTTTTTTTTTAAGAAATAAAATTGGGTAATTGATTGCATAATCAATATATTTTTCAAAATTTAGTTTTTCAAAAGTAATTGGCATTATTCCGCCTCTATTAGTTTCTTGCCAAACTTTTCCTCTATAAGATAAAAAACCTGAAAGCTTGTTTTCATTAAAAGGAGAGTTTGCAAAAAGAGCAATAGTTAAGGGAGCTAAATAGTTTCCAATTTTAAATTTTTTTTCAAAATCTTCTTCAGAAGTGTAATCATAATTAATCTGAATACCGGCAGTTTTGTACATCATATCTAAACTTAATCTCCCGCCTTTTGGCATTTCTGATGTCATAATTTTGTAACGCTCTTTAGGGCTTTTAGGGATTTCAATTAATTTATTAAAAGGATCGTATGCAATAGATGAAGTTGTGATAGAGGCAGAGCTAAAAACTTCTTTCAATTCATTGAAATGAGAACTATTTTCTGAACAAACTAAATGTATATTTTTAAAAGGTGCACCTGATAATTCATATTGAAACCCTGGCTCAGTAGTAATCTTTTGATTTTCCCTTTTTAAACCAATTATTTTATCTTTTTCATATTGAAGCTCCCAACCATTATTTTGTAGGAGTTTAAATATTTTTTTTATCTCTTCATAATCAATTCTTTTGAGATCTTTTTTATTAAAAAGAAATTTTTCATGCTCAACACCTATTCTAAGTTGATTATCCTCTTTTATTCCGTCGGTGAAATATTTAATTAATTGGCTTTTATTTTCTATGAGTGTAGGTGAATTTTTAATCAAACGTCTTCAACTCTAATACATTTCCATTTGGATCTTCAATAAAAAATGTATTCTGTTCAAACTCAGTTCCCTCAAACCTTGTGTAGGGCTTATCAATATAATTTATTTTATTGGCTTCAATATTAGATTTGATTCTATTAAAAACTTCTTTTTTTAAATGTACGCCAAAGTGCGGGACTGGAACTTGCCCCATATCTACATCATGTCTCTCTCTAGGCAGTTTCATAGATGTTTGGTGTAAAGTAAGTTCGTTACCCCAAAAATCTATATCAACCCATTTGCCATCTTCACGATTACCAGTTTTGCACCCTAAAATATCAGTGTAAAAAGCCTCCGCTTTTTTTAAATCTCCCGCAGGGATAGCTAAATGAAATGAATTACTCATGCAGACTTATATATATTCTTCTTTAAATTTTTCAAGTAGTCATTATATACATATTATGATCGAGTATTTAGAGTCTATTAAAAAAAGAGATCCTGCGGCAAAATCCATACTGAGTATCATTCTTACTTACCCAGGGGTTAAGGCAGTTTTCTTTCACCAAATTTCTAACTTCTTTTACAAGGCTGGCTTTGATCTTGTCGCTAGGATAATTTCACAAACAGTAAGATTTTTTACTGGCATAGAAATACATCCGGGAGCAAAGCTTGGAAAAAATTTATTTATTGATCATGGAATGGGTGTAGTGATTGGTGAAACTTCTGAAGTAGGAGATAATGTAACTATTTATCACGCAGTTACTCTTGGAGGAAGTTCTCCTAGTATAGATAGTGAAAAACAACGTCACGAGAAAAGACATCCTACTATTGGTCACGATGTTGTAATCGGTTCTGGTGCTCAAATTATTGGTCCAGTAAAAGTTGGAAATAATTCTAGAATAGCAGCTAACGCGGTTGTTGTGAAAGATGTTCCAGAAAATGCAACAATGGTTGGAATCCCTGCTAAAGCAGTCAAGTTAGACAATAAAGGTAACTTTAGACCTTACGGTGTTGATGATAAAGTAAAAGATGAATAAGGATTGGGATCCAAATTTAACTCCAGAACAAAATTATGTTTTGAAACAAGAGGGCACCGAGTCACCTGGCAGCAGTCCATTGAACCAGGAAAAAAGAGAAGGTTCTTATCATTGCGTTGGATGTGGAACAAAATTATTTGAATCTTCTACTAAATACGAAAGCGGTTCTGGTTGGCCTTCCTTTTTCGAATCTATTCCTGGTGTATTTGAGGAAAAAAAAGATATGCACATAGGTTATCCGAGGACCGAATATCATTGCAAAAAATGTGGAGGTCATCACGGTCATGTATTTGATGACGGTCCAAAACCTACTGGAAAACGGTATTGTAACAACGGTATCTGTTTAGTCTTTAAACCAAAAGGCGAGTAGTTATTCACAAACCAATTAAGTGTTTTAATACAACTTATCAAAAAATTATAATCATCCTTGTCATGTCCTCTAGACCAAGGCGACACAAGTTTGTAAGATTATCATTTCATCCACCATGAAGAAGCAAATTATTTCCCTATTTATAATTATATTTTCGTTAATTTCATTTAATAATCACGCATCAGAACAAAATTGGAAACCAGCTCAGGATGGAGATAAAATTATTTTAATCAGACATGCTAAAGCACCTGGAGGGGGTGACCCAGAGGGATTTAAGATTAAAGACTGTAAAACTCAAAGGAATTTGGATGAAGTTGGTATAAATCAATCAAAAAAAATTGGTAAACTCTTCAAAGAAAAAAAAATTAAGATTGATCAAGTATTATCAAGTCAATGGTGCAGATGTAAGGATACTGCAAAATATGCTTTTGGAAATTTTAAAGAATTTTCCGCTTTAAACTCTACTTATACTCCGCCATATGACCAAAATGAAAAACAACAGATTAAAGACTTAAAGAGCTATGTAAATAAATGGAAAGGAAAAGGAGGAAATTTAGTTTTAGTTACTCATTATGTTATTATATTAGCAATAACTGGAGAAACAGCAAGATCTGGTGAATTAGTTATTACAGATAAGAATTTTAAAGTTTTATCTAAAATTGATACTTTTTAAAAAAATATAAAATATCCAACGGTTATTAAAATTAAATACTCAATAAATGTTTTAATTTTTAAAAGGGTGTTTTTATCTTGAAATTTGTTATTGATAAATAAAGTTAATCGAGCAAAAGCCAAGTGGACTAAAACAATACTAAGAGCTATTCCAAGGAAAGCATGGTAAAAACTAAAATTTTTAAGCCCATAAAAGCAAGCAGCTATAAACGTAAACCAGGAAATATTTGTTACAAATAATGTAATCAAAATACCTGATCCTTTTTTAAAAATACTTTGGGATTTTATGAAAGTGTAAGACCACAAAAGGGTGAATAAAAAACCTACATATTTAATTATCATGAGCCAATATTGTAATTGCGGTCAAGTTCAAAGGCAAATATAAAGTTCATATGATCATCAAACTTGCTTTAGCTTTTGGAGCCGGATTTATAAGTTTTCTTACACCTTGTGTACTTCCAATTATCCCTGGTTATATTTCTTATATTACTGGAAAAGATTTAGGAGAAATAGATAAAAACAAATCAATAGTTCTGACTAAAACTATTCTTTTTTCATTAGGTTTCTCATTTGTTTTTATAACACTTGGAGCGGCCGCCTCTGCAATAGGGAACGTGCTTCTTTTCTTTTCTAATGAATTACGGATTGTTGCAGGATTAATAATTATTATTTTCTCATTACAAATGTTAGGTTTTTTAAATTTTTCTTTTTTAAACACTGAAAAAAGAATTGAAACTAATTCAAATTATAAAGATAATTATGCATTTCCTTTTATAGTTGGCGCGGCTTTTGCTTTTGGTTGGACACCTTGCATTGGTCCGGTTTTAGGATCTATAATTGCTTTATCTGCAACCGAGGCTACGATTAGTAAAGGAATTTTATTATTATCATTTTACTCCTTAGGATTAGCTATTCCATTTATATTATCAGGATACTATATGAGTAGATTTTTAAATTCTAAAAAAGGTTTTGGAAAATATTATAGAACTATTACAAAATCTGGCGGAGCCATTCTATTAATTACTGGCATCTTGATTACTACAAATTATATTCAAGTAATAAGTTATTATATTTTGACGACCTTCCCAATTCTCGCTAAAGTTGGTTAATGAGTGAAATAACAGTCCTAGGTATTTTTGTTGCTGACATAAGTTTTTCTGGACCTAAAATCCCATCAATAGGCGAAACTATTTTAGGCAAAAAATATAATGTAGGCCCAGGAGGAAAAGGCTGCAATCAAGCTATAGCGATTGCAAGACTTGGTGGAAAGACAAATTTTATAAGTAAAATTGGTAAAGACGCTTACGGAGAGTTAGCTCTCAAAACTCTTGAAAAAAATAAAATTTCTACAGAAAATATAATTCAAGATATTAATCAACAGACTGGTGTAGCTGGAATTTTAGTTGATCAAAATACAGGTAAAAATGCAATTAATGTAATTGTAGGTGCCCCAAGTTCTTTGCAAATAAGTGAAATTGAAAAACAAATTAATTTAATAAAAAGATCAAAAATTTTTTTAACTCAATTAGAGGTTCCAAAAGATGTTACATTACATTGTTTGAAAACTGCTAAAGAAAATGGATGCATTACTATTTTGAATCCTGCACCAGCATCTGAAATTTCAAAAGAGTTTTTTAATAATATCGATTTTTTTACACCTAATGAAACCGAGGCCGAATTTTATACTGGAATAAAGATTACTAGCGAAAAAGAGGCAAAGCAGGCAGCAGATAAACTTTTAAATTTAGGAATAAAAAAAATAATAATCACGCTAGGAGAAAAAGGGCTCTTTTATTCTGATGGAAAAGAAGAAACTTATTTAAAAGCCAATGCAGTAAAAGCTATTGATACTACTGGCGCAGGCGATGCTTTTAATGGGGGCTTAGCTTTCGGGTTATCTAAAGAAAAACCAATAAAAGAGTGTTTAGAATTAGCAAATAAAGTTGCTGGAATTTCTACAACAAAACTTGGCGCTGGTGATGCTATGCCTTTTTTAAAAGATATTAATTAGGTTAAAAGTTTATCTAATTCTCCACTTCGATTAGCTTCTTGAAGTTTATCATTTCCACCAATGTAATGATCACCTATAAAAATTTGAGGAATAGTTCTTACGCCATTGGTTCTTTGTAACATTTCTTTAGCGTTAGCTGGATCAGCCCAAATATCAATTTCCTCTATCTCAACATTTTTTGTTTTTAATAAAGCTTTTGCTGCCGCGCAAAATGAGCAAGGATTGCCAGTATACATTGTGACTTTTTTCATAATTAATATATATCAGTTATTTTTATTTTTTCTCTAAGTTTTTTTCTACCTAACTGAAACTTTTTTCTATGCTTGATGCTAGTATTATGTACTCTTTTTCTCCATAGCCTAAAAGAACCTGGTTTTAAATTTTTTCTCATTATTTTAATAACTTGTGACTCGTTTTTTCCAGTTTTCTCTTTAATCTCTTCAAAAGTAATCCTATCGGCCCATGCTGCCCAAATAATCCAATTATCATCCTTCTCTTTAGGCTCAGGGTTTTTAACTCTTGTTTGAGGGATAAAACTTTTTTTCTTCATAAATTTATATATAGTGACTAATCAAATGTTTCCAACAGACTATATAATATTTTTACAAATCATTTTATTTTTATTTATTTCTCCAGGTCCGCCCAGAGTTGTAATTGTTTCACACACGTTAAATTATGGATTAAATAGATCTGTTTGGACTGCTTTGGGAGATATATCTGCAAATACTATCCAAGCAATTTTAGTAGTTTTTTTAATTGGATCATTTTTAAGCGATAACCCTCAAGTGCTTTATTATTTAAAATGGGCAGGTATATTTTATATTGTATATTTAGCTTATGACACTTTTACTTCGAAAATAAAAAGTTTTAATTCTAAAGATCAAAATTTAAAATCACCATTTTCTTTTTATAAAGATGGTTTATTAGTTGCAGGTTTAAGTCCAAAAGCGATTTTATTCTTTGGAACTATTTTTCCAAGTTTTATAAATTTCAGTTCAAATATTCTTTCACAGTTTTTAATCTTATTAATTACCTATGTTGTTTTAGATTTTTTAACTTTAATGATTTATGGATTAGCAGCTGAGAAAATTTCAGTATGGTTAAGAAGCAAACCAAAGCTATTAAATACAATTTCTGCGTGTGTTCTTCTAATTTTAGCAGTTTACATTGCTGCGACACAGAATTTTTAATTAATACTAACTGTTGTCAAAAACTTTATTTCTTGTTTTAATTATTCAATTTTAATTAATTAATTAATAACAAGAAGGGAAATAATGAATAAAATAGCAAAACTATTTGTTACATTTTTTTCAGCAATAACTTTAGCACTTGTATCGTTTTCTTCTTCTTTTGCAAAAGTAGAAGGTGAATACATTGTGTTAGGTTCTGCAATATCTCTTACAGGTAAATACTCTTCAAATGGAGTTCATACTCAAAATGGTTACAACATGGCCGTTGATAGAATTAACAAAATGGGTGGAGTAGAAGTACAAGGTAAGAAATATAAGTTTGAGATCATTTACTATGATGATGAGTCAAACCCAAAAAGAGCCGCTCAGTTAGCTGAAAGACTAATTAAACAAGATGGCGTTCATTACATGCTTGGACCATACAGTTCAGGTTTAACGAAAGCCATTGCACCAGTAACCGAGAAATATAAAATTCCTATGGTTGAAGCGAATGGTGCATCTAGATCTTTATTTACAAAAGGATACAAATATTTGTTCGCGGTGTTATCACCAGCTAACCAATACCTTGAAGTAGCTATTGATTTAGCGGTAGAAAAAAACGGTGGTAAAGGAGTAAAAATTGCTCAAGCATTTGAACAAGATGCTTTCTCACAAGACGTGAGACTTGGTATTTTAGATGCAGCAAAAAGAACTGGATCTGAGATCATCATCGATGACAAACTACCAAAAGAACTTAACGATATGGCAGCTACATTGGCTAAAGTAAAAGCTGTTAAGCCAGATGTGCTTGTTGTATCAGGTCACACAAAAGGTGCGTTAACTGCAATCAGACAAATATCTGAAATGAAAGTTGATGTTCCTATGTTAGCGATGACACACTGTGATGCTGCTAAACTTTCTAAACAACACGGAAAGAAATCAGAATACGCGCTGTGTGCTTCTCAGTGGCACAAAAATTTATCTTACAAAGATAAATTCTTTGGCTCTGGTAAGAAATACGCTAAAGACTTCCAAAAAGAATTTGGATATGACCCGCCATATCAATCAGCAGAATCTTCTGCAGCATTGTTAGTGTTTAAAGATGCGTTCGAGAGAGCAAATTCTTTTGACAGAGATGCAGTAAGAGATGCGCTTGTAGATACTGAAATGCAAACTTTCTATGGAAACATTAAATTTGGACCTGGTGGCCAAAACGTTGCTAAGCCAATGATCTTGTTCCAAGTAAGATGTAAAGGCGATGATTGTGAGAATAGAGTAGTAGCTCCAACAAAATGGGCTTCTGATAAATTCTATCATCCAATCCCGAAATGGTCTGAAAGAAGCTAATAACTTCTGAATAATTTGAAAAGCCCCTAGTTTTCTAGGGGCTTTTCTTTTATAAGTTTTGAAATTTTATGGACTTTCTTATTTTTAAAGCTCCAATGTTAATGGTCCAGGCATCACTGGACGGAATTCTTTTAGGTATATTATTTGCACTGATCGCTTACGGAATGGCTCTCCAGTGGGGAGTGATGAATATAATTAATATTGCACAAGGTGATTTAGTAATTCTTGGAGGTTATATTGCATACACTATCTATCTTTGGGGAATTCATCCTGCTTGGGGAGTTATTATTTCTCCGATTATAATGTTTTTTGTTGGATGGGGACTTTATAAACTTGTCATTAATAAAGTTGTAGACCGAGACTTATTTATTTCAATTTTAGCAACTTTTGGAATAGCTATTGTTTTCCAACAATTAATGAATTTTATTTTTGGTGCAGACGTAGTTGTTGCACAGTCTGAATACGGAACAACAATGTTATTTGATAATTCAGTAACCTTACCAAATTCAAAAATATTCTCAGCTTTTATAAGTGTTTTATATGCAGTAGCTTTGGTTATTTATATGAAAAAATCCAGACTTGGACGAGCTATAAGAGCTACAGCACAAAATGCTAGAGCTGCAAAAATTTTAGGTGTAGATACAGAAAAAGTTTACGCGGCAACTTTTGGAATTAACGCTGCGCTATGTGGAATTGCAGGAGCATTAATTTCAATAACTCTTACACTTCACCCTTATGTAGGACTTCCTTATACAGTAAGATCTTTCATGATAGTTATTGTTGCTGGTCTTGGAAACTTACCTGCAGTTGCGGTTTCAGGTATGGGGCTAGGTCTTTTTGAGGAATTTGCTGATTACATTTTAGGAACAGAATTTAGAATTGGAGCAGTATTTTTACTACTAGTCTTAATTTTAGTTTATAGAAGATTTAAACTCTCAAAAAAAAGAGAATATTTAAAATAGATGGAAAAAGTAAAACAAAAAGATTTAATACTATACTCTGGTTTAATCATTTTAGGATTAGCCGCTCCTTACTTATTCTCTGCTTTTAAAGTTCAGCTTACATATCTTTGTGTATTAATCGTTCTAGCAATGACATGGAATTTACAAGGTGGAGAGATGGGCTATAACACTTTTGGAAATATTCTTTTCTATGGTCTTGGAATGTACTTAACCGCCTCAGTTCAGGTTGGCATGTTTTTTCCATTAGCAGAATGGACTGAAAGTGGTGGAGAAAAAACATTTGTCCATACCACAACGCAATATTTTCAAGGAATAGGTGTCGGATTATTGGTTGCAGCTATTATTCCAACTATTATAGCAGGTGCGATAGGTTACGCTATATTAGGTTTGAGAGGCCACTACTTTGCTATTTGCACATTAGGTTTAGGAATCGCTGCAGGTGAAATTGCTGGAGGAATAGAAATTATTGGAGCTGGTCAAGGTTTTACCACACCACCTTTTCCTGCTGAAATTGTTGACGCTGAAGCTAGAGGAAAGTTTTTCTACTTTTTAAGTTTTGCATTATTAGTCGGAACATTTGTTTTTGTTAAATATATTTATGGTTCTAGATTTAGATTAATTTTAAATGCAATAAGAGATAATGAAGATAAAGCAGAGGCAATGGGTATTCAAACTATGAAATATAAAATTGTAGGTTGGATGTGTTCTGCATTCTTCTGTGGTCTTGCTGGTGGAATTATGGGTGGACTCATTGGATATATAGACTCTACTGACGTTGCATTTGACGGAAGAGAGATGGGAGTATTTATGGTTCTTATGGCAATTCTTGGCGGTAAAGGAACTTTGTGGGGCCCAGTAATTGGAGCAACTTTATTCCATTTCTTTAAAGAAGGTCTTTGGACTTTAATATTAGGTTGGCAGTATGTGGCGTTAGGAGTTTTAATCGTAGTAATCGTAGTTTATTTCCCAGAGGGATTAATGGGTTGGTTGAGAGAAAAATACCCTGAAAGATTTGGTGAAGTGATAGATGAAAAAGATCGTAAAGCACAGGTGGAATTAAAATGAGTATATTACAAGTTAAAAATGTAAGTAAATCTTTCGGCGGCGTTCAAGCTAACGTAGATATTTCTGTTTCGGTAGAACAGGGATCTATCGTTGGTTTAATTGGACCTAATGGTTCAGGTAAAACTACTTTATTTAATTCTATTGTTGGAACTCATCCGATTGATAAAGGATCAATTGTTTTTGATAATACAGAAGTTTCTGAAATGCCTGTACCAGCAGTCGCTAAACTTGGTTTGTTAAGAACCTTTCAACAAACAAGAATTTATTCAAAACTTAATTGTGTAGAGAATATGCTAATAAGTCACAAAGCTAGTGACTCAGGATTTATTTTCGCAAAAGTACCTGTTGAACTAACTGAGAAAGCAGAGAATATTTTAAACTTTGTTGGTCTTTATCAAAAAAGAAATTTGAGAGCAGGGGATCTATCATTTGGGCAGCAAAAATTACTTGAATTAGCAATGGCTTTGATGAATGAGCCTAAAATGCTCTTATTAGACGAGCCTACAGCTGGAATAAATCCAACTTTAATTAACGGTATTATAGATAGACTGATTAAAATAAATAAAGATTATGGAATTACTTTATTAGTCATAGAGCACAATATGAAAGTAATTATGAGTTTAGCACAAAAAATTTTCTGTTTAGCGCACGGTAAAATGCTAGCAGAGGGTTCACCAGATCAAATTAAAAATGATAAGCGGGTTGTTGACGCTTATTTAGGAGCTCAATAATGGCAAATCAATACGATGTTTTAGGTAAAGCACCTGGGTTAGAAGACTTAAATAAATTGTCTCCTAACGACGTTCATCTAACCATAAGAGGTTTAAATGCTGGCTACGGAAAAATGGAGATCCTACATAATTTTGATTTAACAGTAAGTAAAGCTCAATCTTTGTGTTTAATAGGTCCTAACGGAGCAGGAAAATCTACAATACTTCACTCCATTTATGGGTTTACAAATATTTTTGATGGGAAAATTGAATTAGAAGGAAATGAAATTACGACATTAACTCCTGCACAGAAGCTTAGTAAAGTGGGTATAGCTTATATCTTACAGGATAACTCAGTATTTCCTGATATGACAGTGGAGGAAAATCTTTTAATGGGTGGATACATTAAAGATAAACAAGACGAGGCTTATGAAGAAGCTGAAAGAATTTTTCAAAAATATGAGAGATTAAGAAATAGAAGAAATCAACCTGCAAAAGTTTTATCAGGTGGTGAGAGAAGATTATTAGAAATTTCAAGAGCGTTAGTTATGAAGCCATCAGTTTTACTAGTAGATGAACCATCAATTGGTTTGGAACCAAAATATATAAATATGGTTTTTGAAATTTTAGAAGATCTTCAAAAAGCAGAGAAGAAAACAATAATACTTGTAGAGCAAAACGCAAAAAAAGGATTAGAGTTTGCAGATATAGGTTACGTTTTAGTGTCCGGCCAAACAGCTATTGCGGGCAAAGGGGATGATCTTTTAAAAAATCCAGACGTAGGAAGATTATTCCTAGGTGGATGATTAATTCACAAGCTTTCTTAACAGGTTTAAAATCTTTAAAAGGTGCCAGAAGTCCAGCTTTGCCCTTAGCTGCTTGCTTTGTTGCTCTAGGAGCTTTGTTTAAAGATGCAGGCTTTAACATTCAACAAAGTGCTGCCTCCAGTTTATTTACTTACGCACTACCCGGTCAATTAGTGATGGCGGAGTCATTATTATTAGGCGCATCTGTAATAAATATTTTTTTAGCAGTTTGGCTAGTAAATTTTAGACTTTATCCAATGACAGTTTCTTTGTTTCCTTTACTTGAACATAAATCGCAACCAAAGTGGAAATATTATTTATCCTGTCACTTCCTTGCAGTTTCTTCTTGGTTAATCGCTAAAGAGTCTTATAAAAAGATAAATGCAAAATATCGAATAGATTTTTGGATGGGCATAGGTACCGGTACTTGGCTTACCGCAATTCTTATGACAGTTATTGGATATTTAGTTGCTGATTTATTAAATAAAGAAATGTTGATCGGCTTAGCTATCGTAAATCCAATTTATTTTTTTTGTATGATGATTGGTGCTATGAAAAACCTAGCTGTATCCATCTCGGTAATTCTAGGAACAATATTAGGCCCAGTTATTTATATATTTTCCTCTGAGTGGTCATTGTTATTTGCAGGATTGATTGCTGGATCAGTAGCTTTTTTATTCGGAGAAAAAAATGGACAGTAGTCAAATTATAATTTTAGCTATTATAGCAACTTCAATTGCAACATATATCTCAAGATTTATGGGAGCTTTAACATCTGAAAAAGTGAGCGTAAAATCAAAAATTTTTAAATGGTTTAATTGTGTTGCTTACTCAACTTTGGCAGCTTTGTTAGGAAGAATGATTATTTTTCCTGCCGGAGTCTTAGCGGACTCTGAATTAATAATGAGACTAATAGTATTCTTTACCTGCATTTCAATATTTATATTATCAAAAAAAAATTTAGTAATTCCTACAATTGCTTCAGCATTTTTGCTAAGTTTTTTGACTAACATCTAATTTGTGGTAAAATTAATAATGGAACCAATATTAGCAATTTTTATTGTTTTGTGGATCATGGGCACTATTAATTAAATGAGTTTTTCGATTTCAGATCATTACAACTCTAAGAGAGTTCGAGTAATTAAGTTAAATGAAAGTGACTTAGATAGATTGATTTTTCCTTTTAAAAAACATTCAATATTGTCTTTAGAATACAAACCATTTTCGAGATTTAGCCTTGCCAAAAGCTTAGATGAAGTATTTCAAAATACACTTAGTAAAACTTTAAGTGAAATTCTTAATGATCGTAGCACAGGCACGGTGATCGTAGAACCTGATATTAATAATAAAAAATTTGATAAAGATTTTCTGGTCAAGCTTTCGACAGGTCTTGCCTATTTAGTCGGTAATCCGAATTTTGATTCTATGACAGGTAAATATTATGCCAGGTTTTATGTCAAACACCAAGATAGTAGCGACTCTTATCTTAGAAAAGCCTATACAAATTTAGATCTTCATACTGATGGAACATATGTAAAAGAGAAAACAGATTGGTTAATAATGACAAAAATGGAAGAGCAAAATGTTAGTGGTGGAGAAAGTGTAATTTTACATTTAGACGACTGGGAGCATTTAGAGGATCTTAGCAGTGATCCTGTAGGCCAAGAAGATTTCATTTGGGGATCACCAAAAAGTAAAAATGTAGATTATAAAGTTGAGCACCCAGTTTTTTCAAAGGATAAAAATGGTAAACCTATAATTTCCTACATTGATCAATTTCCAGAACCAAAAAATATGAAACAAGGTTTATTTTTACAAAAACTTTCTGATGCCTTAGAGCAAAGTAAAAATAAAATAAGCTTCCCTTTACCCGTAGGATCTACAATTTTTTCAAATAATTATTTTTGGCTTCATGGAAGAAAAGCTTTCAAAGAGCATTCTGGGTTATCTAGAGAATTACTAAGGATTAGAGGAACTTTCTTTCATTAATTGGAATCATTCTAAAAAAATGCTTATTGACTCTCTTTAATAATTTGATTTTAATAATCTACTTTTATTAATTAACAGAGGGAAATAATATGTTTAATAATTTGAAAAAATTAATTAGCTTAGTTTTCGCAACTGTTCTTTTAACTTCAATCTCATCAACTAGTTTTGCAGTCGATAAATTACACTTCATTATCGGTGGTGGTGCTGGTGGTGGTTGGGATGGAACTGCTAGAGGAACTGGTGAGGCTTTAACTAAAGCTGGTTTTCTAAAAAGTGCTTCGTATGAAAATATGTCAGGTGGTGGCGGAGGAAAAGCTCTATCTTACATAATTAATTCAAAGCCTGAGGGAACTGTACTAGTTCAATCAACACCTTTAGTTTTAAGATCAATCACTAGACACAAAGGGTATGTTAAAGGATCTGGGGTTTTATCTTACAAAGATGTTAAGCCAATCGCTGGTGTAATCGGTGACTACGGTGCAATAGCAGTCGCTAAAAATTCACCATACAAAAACTTTAAAGACGTAGTTGATGCTTACAAAAAAAATCCTAAGTCAGTTAAAATGGCTGGTGGATCTGTAAGAGGAAGCATGGACCATCTAATTGGTGCACTTGCATTCCAAGAAGCTGGCGCAAACCCTAACGATGTAGTTTACGTACCTTACGATGCTGGTGGAAAAGCTTTAGCAGGTCTTTTATCAGGAGAAACTCAAATTCTTTCAACTGGTTTGGGAGAAGTAATGGGTGCTAGAGACCAAGTAAGAATTATTGGTATCACAGCTCCTAAAAGAGTAGGTGATGCTCCAGAAGTCCCAACTTTGAAAGAACAAGGATATGATGTTCAGTTTGTTAACTGGAGAGGTTTCTTTGCTCCTAAGAGTATGCCAAGTTCAGATGTTAAGAAGATCGAAAAAATGTTAGGCGATGTTCAAAAAACTCCTGAATGGGAAGCAGTAAGAAAAAGAAATGCTTGGGTGAATATCTATAACCCAGGACGTAAGTTTGACAGTTTCTTAAAAGGTCAAACAAAAGAGATGACAGCGTTAATGAAAAAACTAGGCGTAATCTAGTTGTTAACTTGAAGTAAGAGCAGTGAAAATTAGTCCATCAAAATTAATTTCACTGCTCTTCTTTATCTTTTCAGGTTATTATTTATATACAGCCTATCAAATTCAAGTCTTTGCTTTTGATGAAAATGCACCATTTAATGCTAAGACATTTCCAATTTATTTAGGTTTTGCTGGATTAGTTTTTTCTGCACTATACGTTATTTTACCGGAGACAAATCCTACTGACGTCGATTTAAAAGTTTTAGATTATAAAAAAACTATAGGGTTAGTTATTTTAATGATCTTATATGGCTTAACTATTTTGAGAGCCGGATATTTTCTTTCAACTTCAATTTTTTTAGTCGCCTCCTACATAATTTTAGGAGAACGAAAATGGATTTGGATATTTATTCTATCTTTTCCTTTTGTAGCAATATTTATGTACCTTCTTCACGGACTACTAAATATTTATTTACGTGATCCTTTTTTAAAATACTTAGGAATAATGGGATGATTGAAGGAATACTAATAGGATTACAAACTGCTTTATCACTCAAAAATTTAATGATGGTGATGATTGGTTGTTTTGCCGGAACAATTATTGGAATGCTTCCAGGCTTAGGACCTATGACAGCTATAGCATTAATGATACCGATTACTTATGGTTTTGATCCATCAACAGGATTAATTTTAATGGCCGGGGTTTATTACGGTGCAGTCTTTGGTGGATCAACTTCTTCAATTTTAATTAATGCACCTGGTGTTCCAGGAACTGTAGCTACTTCTTTTGACGGTTATCCAATGGCACAACAAGGTAAAGCTGGTAAAGCTTTAGCAATAGCTGCTTATAGTTCATTTGCAGGAGGAACAATCTCTGCAATCTTTTTACTTATTGCGGCACCTAGTTTATCTTTAGTAAGTTTATCTTTTAGATCTCCAGATTATTTTGGTTTAATGATCCTTGGTTTGACTGCTGTAGCAGCATTTTCATCAAAAGGTAATTTTTTAAAAGCTATGATGATGGTAGTTTTAGGATTAATGTTAGCTAGTGTCGGTCAAGATACTCTTTCAGATATTCCAAGATTTACTTTTAATAACATGAATTTATCAGATGGAATTAGTTTCGTTTTAGTTGTTATGGCTACTTTTGCTATGACTGAAGCATTGACATTAATTTTTAAAGCTAAAGATCCAACTAAAGCTGCAAAACAAATCTCTCTTTCACAACTAGGTTCTATTAAACTCGATAAAACTGAGACAAAAAAAATGGTCACAACAATTCCTAGGTCATCTGTTTTAGGATTTATAGTTGGAGTTTTGCCAGGTGCAGGTGCAACAATCGCATCTTTCTTAGCTTATGGTATGGAAAGAAATTTTGTCAATGATGAGGAAAAACAAAAATTTGGTAAAGGAAGTGTAAATGGTATAGCTGCTCCAGAAACTGCTAACAACGCAGCATGCTCTGGTTCGTTTGTTCCTCTTCTCACATTAGGAATACCTGGAAGCGGAACCACGGCTGTTATGTTGGGAGCTTTGTTAGGTTTTGGTATCCAACCAGGTCCAAGATTATATCAAACAAATCCTGAGATTTTTTGGTCTGTGATTATGTCAATGTACATTGGAATGGTTGTTCTCTTAATACTTAACCTTCCTTTAATTCCGTATATTGCCAGAGTTTTAGCAACACCTAGAACTTTTTTAATTCCTTTAATTTTATTCTTTTCACTGACTGGAGTATATTTAATGTCCTTTAACAATTTCGATATTTACTTGATGATTGGTATTGCGGTTGTAGCAACTATGCTTCGTTTATATAATTTTCCAATGCCACCTCTCATACTTGCATTTGTACTTGGAGGTTTAATGGAAGAAAATTTAAGAAGATCTCTATTAATTAGTGATGGTTCATGGACATTTTTATGGGATAGACCCTTAACACTTATAATAATGTTGACAATATTAGCCATAGTAGGATGGCAAATTTACAGGAGTTTTTTTGATAAAAAATAGCATATGTGGTGTTATTGCAACACAAGAAATAGCATAAATATTGACTAATTTGACTATACAAGAATTAATTGAATTTGACGATTATTGTGTAAACGTTTAAATAAACACTAATATTAATATTAATATAAGGTTTTAAAATGAAAAAAATAATTAGTTCAATAGCTGGTTCAATTCTTCTATTTTGGACTTCTTTTGCTCAAGCAGAAGGCTTCCAAATTGGTGTGGGATTAATGGCCGGTCAACTTAATGCAGATGGTACTGAAACAGAAGGTACTGCTGCTGATACATCTGATAGATCAAAATCTTTCGATGAAATGTTCTACGGTGCCGACATATTCGCGGAAGTCGTTGGCGACAATGGTTTCACGATAGGTTTATCGTACATTCCGGTTGATCTCGAAATCGGTAGTGGTTCTAGAACTGATACTGCTGTAGCAACTTCTGCAGGTGGTGCAGAAAACGATACTGGTACAAGAACTGCTAGTGCTGATGTTGAAGACTTAATTACACTTTATACAAACATGCCAATGGGTTCTAATGGTTGGTATGCATTATTAGGTTATCACATGGCAACAGTCACAACTACCGAAACGCTTCCTAATTCAAGCTATGGTAATGAGGATATCACTGGTTACCAACTTGGTCTTGGAAAAAGAGACGGAAATAGAAAAATTGAGTTATCTTATTCAGATTTCGAAACTATAGATATTTCAGCAACAGGTGGAAACACTAACAGTATATCTGCAAATGCTGACTCTTTACAATTAAGACTATCTTTCGGATTTTAAATAAATAATTTTTAAAAAATTAAACCCATTCTTTTAATTAAGAGTGGGTTTTTTTTTATAATCTTACGTATTTTTTTTCTTTATCAACTGACCAGTCTTTAGTTCCATTTACTACAATGAATAAAAAGCCACCTGCTAAACCAATATTTTTTAAAAAAGAAATTACTTGTCCTTGATTTGAAAAATCAAAATGAAATAAAAATGCAGTAGCAATACAAAAAGTTGCAAGTATACCTGCAGATATTCTTGCGTTATATCCAATAATAACAAATACTGGTAAAATAATTTCTAAAGCTATTGTGGGATAAAGTAAAAAACCTGGCACACCGTAACCTTCCATCCATGACATCGATCCATCAATATTAAATATTTTATTGTAAGCTGAGATTAAAAACAAAGCTGAAATAAAAATTCTTCCTAAAAAATCTAAAATATTTACCATATTAAGAATTTAAATAACTTCAAAGCAATGTCAAAAAACGATCTGTTTAAAACAGGTTTTTTTTAGTTAGAATGTTAAAGCCCTATAGATCATTACAGCGCCTCCAAGCACTACACAGACTTCAATAATAATTGTATGCATCTTAACACCAAGTTTATCTGCTATTTTTTTTGCTGTATAAGATCCAAATATAGAAACTAGACCAATTAGAGATCCAACATATAAAGCATCTAAGTTTAATAAACCTAAATTCCAAAATGATATAAGTCTTATTGTGCAATTGATTAATGTTACAAAAGCATCAGTGCCGATAATCTGTCCTCCGACCAAACCGTTTGCAGCTAGAGCTGTAAGCAAAACAGAACCTGGACCTAATATTACTCCGCTTATTGTTCCATAAAAAATTGCCATTATCCCTAAACCAAACCACCCAATATTAAGATTTATTTTTTTAAAAACTCTTCTTAAAATAACAATAAACGCTAAACCAAAACCTAAACAAAAATATAATGTTTTTTCTGATACCGCTGCATAGAAATTTGTTCCTGCTATTAAAAAAGGGGTAGATATGATTGCAAAGTAAAAACCTTTTTTCCAAAAAATATTTTTTCTGTAATAATACATTCTTGATAAGTTCGAAAATAAGACAAACACAGACATTAATGGGACTAAAAGTTTTACAGGTATAAAAGGAGAGACCAACAAACCTAAAGTCATACCACCTCCATAGCCGGAAATACCAGATACAACTGAAGCAAAAAAAGCAGTTAAGATTAATATTGAGAGTTCTAAAAAACCAAGGCTTGCAAAAAGAGCTGCTATATCAAAATTTGACTCCATTTACTCTTTTAAGTTCAAATTACAGAGTTCAACTAATTCATCTACTGTGAAATTTTTATGGAGAATAAGATCAATTAAATCATCTGTTTGACTTGTTTTGAATACTTCCAATAATCGTTTTGATTTCGTCACAATATCCTTTTCATCCATTGGGTTATCAGGAGTGCCCCTAACTGACTTGGCGTGGTAAAATAATTCCTTATTATTACTAAATTTTATTCTAATTTTTGATTGCCTTTCAGGTCTTGCAATCGCTAATTCATCGCTAGAAACCGCTTTAATCTTTTTTCTTAAACTCACAACCTCAGGATCATCAAATAATTTTTCATCATGAGCCTCTACGTAACCCATTTTCTTTTTTATTAAATGAACGGCTATTAAATGCTGAGCACTTATTGATAAAATTTCTCTGTCATTTACAATGTGATACCTATCTGAGGGTATATCCACAACTAATTCAGTTATATCTTTATGATCAAATTTATTATTTTTTAATAAATATTCAATAGCATCCATCATTGATTGAATTGGGGATCCTACTGACCATTTTTTTAGAGAAGCAGTATCAATTTTGAAATTCTCTCCAAGTTTTTCTACTATTAGCTTTGGATTTGGATTATGGGCAAATCCCTCATGAAAACCTCTTTCACCTAACAGTGGGTCGGTTACTGATGTAAAATTTTCTTTAGCTAAGAGGGCAGAATAAATTGCGTTTCTAGTTGTCATACCTGAAAATACGAATGCTTTCTCAATATGATCCGGGTCTCTATTCCAACACGCTAAACCCGAAGTTTGTTGAACTGTGTATGATAAAAGATAATTACATTGTTCATGAGTTAGCTTAAGTAAAGCACCTGCTGAGGCAGCACAACCAAATATTGGCCCGATACTATGAGTAGCAAAAATAGAAGTTTTAGGAGTTTTATATCCTAAGCTTGTTGTAATTCTTACACCTACGTCATAACCTAAAGCAATTGCTTTAAGGATTTCTTCACTACCTAATTTTTCTCTTTCAGCTACCGCTAAAGTAGCAGGGACGATAGCACAACCTGGATGAAATCTACCTTCTGTTGTTGAGTCATCAGTCTCATTTGCATGCGCTGCCATTCCATTGGAAAAACCAGCATTAATTGCTGAAACTTTTATATCGCTTCCAAGCAATGTGGACTCTTTTACACCACCTTGTGCTTTTGAGAATTTAAAAGCTTTTTTTCCAGGCAGCAGTAATCTACCAGTAAGTATAGATACTAGTGTATCTAATAGATGAAATCGAGTTTTAAACTCTGTTTTTTGTGGCAAGTCATTACTTAAAGCTTTAGAAATATATTTAGTTAATTCTTGTTGTACGTCCATTAATAAATTCCTTTAATTTTATTATTATCTAAATTCAAAAAACCCTCTTTACAATTCACATTAAGTCTTTTTACATCATCTTGGTTTAAATTGCTTAAATTATCAATCAAATTTAAAAATCTTTGTTCTTCTTTTTCTTCTACAATATTTTTAAACAATTTTTTCATCTTATTAATATAATTTTCTCTTACAAAAGGTGTTTTACCTTTGGGATGTGCATTTGCATAATCTAATTGGTCAGTAATTTTATCATTATTATTTAATATAATTTCAACTTTTGCTCCTTGAGCTTTCTTTAAAGGATCACTCACATCATAATATTTTTTATTCCATTCATCACTTTCGAACGTTTCAATTTTATTCCACAAATCAATAGTTTCTTTCCTCTTTTTTCTATTTTCTGCGTAACTTTTTTCATGGTGCCATTCACCGTCTTCAAGCGCTACTGCAAATATATACATTGCAGAATGATCGAGTGTTTCTCTTGAGGCCTCAGGACTATATTTTTCTTTGTCATTACTTCCACTACCCATAACTATGTGAGTGTACTCTTTCGTAAATATATTTATTTTTTTTATTTCCTTTGTGTCTTTAATCTTTTTTCTCATATTAAACGCTAAATCAATTAACGAGTTTCCGTGATATCCAGCTGAATGTTCTTTTGTAAAAGTATTTAAAATTCCTTCTCTTGGCTCATTGGTCTCAGGAAGTTGAATTTTAATCTCTTCGCTAATTTTTTTTAATAAAATTTGAACAATTCCATAATCACCTTCCCAAACAGGACTTGGAGAAGTATCTCCTCTGATCGCTCTATCTATTGCATCAATTGCATTTTTTCCAACTAATCCAGGGGCGTATGCTTTCCAACTTGACAACTTACCTTTTCTTCCTTGTCTTGTAAAAACTGAGGTATGAGCACTCCACTGTATTGCTTGGTAAATCGTTTCAGTATCAAGTTTTAATAGTTTACCTAGCCCACTTGTAATAGCTGGACCTAAATGACCAACGTGATCTATTCGGTTAGGATTAAGGGCTATAGACAACGATAACCTTAGTTGTGTCTCGTAACTAGTGGCTATTGCTTTTACTAATTCTTCTCCATTACAATTTTTTTGCTGAGCTACAGCTAATATTGTGGGAATACAATCTCCAGGATGACAAGTCTCTTTGGCCATTATATTGTCGTGAAAATCTAATTCTCTTACAGCTACAGCATTAGCCCATGCAGCCCACTGACAATCATATTTTTTACTTTGATCTAAACCAAAAAGAGTTGATCCATAATTATTTTCAAATTTCATTGCTTGAGCTCTAGCAATTTTGACCGCTTTATTATTTAATGCAGCGATTGCAACCCCTGCGTTATCTATAATTCTATTGCCAACCATATCTGAAATTTCTTTAGTTAAACTCCAATCTTCTGCGGCCATATTTGCAATAAGCCATGCAAGTTGATTTTCTTTTTCTATTTTTGTTCCAGGTTTTTGAAGTTTAATTTTGTAAGATTTCATAATATGAAATGACATTTTACATATTGAACTTAAGTCTAATATCGTGTTAACTTTTGTCAATTATATATAACAACTAACAAACAAAATGGGAGAATATATGATAAAATTAACTAAAAAGTTTTTTGCTTTATCTGCGTTCTTATCTGCACTTGTTTTTGCTTCATTTGCTATAATTTCAAATGCTGAGGCATCTTCTCATTCTAAGAAGAAAGGAACTTTTGCTACTGAGGCTTGCGATCCAATCCAAGTAGTAATTCACGCTTCTTACGGTGGTGGAACTGATACGACTGCAAGAATGATGTCTATTAGATCTAGAAGAACTCTTGCTGCTGATATGCAAATTGTTGGTAAAAGAGGTGGATCAGGAGCTAAAGCTCAGAACTACACTTTAACTAGACCAAAAGATGGTTGTACAATAATGGCTCTAACTGAGTCTCACTTGTATACTATGGCTAGAGGAAAATCTGACATGAAGATCGATGATCTTGTTGGAGTTGCTAGAGCTATGGAAGAACCAACTTTTATTGTTGTTAACGCTAAAAATAAAGAGTTAAGCACAATTAAAAAGTTTATCAAAAGATCTCAAAAGAAACCTATCGTAACTGCTATCGCATCTATTGGAGGAACAGAGCACATTGGAATGTATAACTATTCTAAAACTGCTGGTGTGCCTTTCAAAGCGGTATCATTTGGATCAGGAGCGCAAAGCTTACAAGCATTAGCTTCTGGTAAAGTAGAGGCTTCATTACTTAACCCTTCTGAAGCAGCGGCTTTAATTGAAGATAAAAAAATTAAAGCAATTCTATTGTTACATGACAAAAAAATGGCTGATTATCCAAAAGTACCAACTTCGTACGAAATGGGTCATGAAGTTAAAGTTGTGACTACAAGAGGTTACGCTGTACTTAAAGGAACTCCACCAGAGAGAATAAAAGAACTTTCTGATGGAATGGTAAAAGCTATGCAACATGAAACTTTTGGAAATTATCTTAAAGGTGCATCTCTAGACCCTAAAACTAGCCCAGCTGGTACAGAGGTTTGGGATAAGCAACTTAAAGAAAATTACAAAAAAGCTGCAGAAGCTCTTAAAGGTTTAGGTTTAACTAATTAGTTAATGTCTAACCAAAAAAAAATACATGATTTCGCGCCCAGAACTTTGGGCGCGGGATTCGTTCATAAAAAAGATTTAGTTCTTGCGATAATTTTAGTCGCGTTCGGAGCCTTTATGTATTATGAGGCTAGTAAGTTTCCTGAAGCACCAGCAATATTAGGAGATACACTTAACGCTGATGTATTTCCAAAAATGTTGATTACAATAATGTTTTTGTTGGTTGCAATTATACCTTTCGAATTTAAATTAACCCCTGACAAAGTAGCGAAAATTGACAAAGATCGGGATGATAAAACTTTAACAATTACGTGGTTAACGATTTTACTATTATTAACAATAGTATCTTTTGCTGAATATTTAGGAGCTGTAGTAACAATGGTTATTACTTGCCTGGCACTACCGCTACTGTGGGGTGAAAGGAATTATATTGCAGTAATTATTTATTCAATTTTATTCCCTGGATTTGTTTACTTATTATTTAACAAACTCTTAGGTTTATATTTCAACCCAGGTATTTTGGAGGCATTTAAATAGCATTATGGAAGATGTAATAAGAGGTTTTCAATTATTAATGGAGGTGCAAAACCTAGCCTTAATTTTTGGCGGGGTTTTGATTGGTGTATTAGTTGGTGCTTTACCAGGACTGAGTTCGCCAATGGCTATAGCTTTACTAATGCCATTTACAATTAGTCTAGATCCAGTTGCATCAATTTCTATGATGGCTGCTCTATATTGCGCAGGAACCTTTGGTGGTTCCATCACAGCAATATTAATTAATGCACCAGGAGCACCACCAGCGGTAGCTACTGCTTTAGATGGATACATGATGGCAAAAAAAGGTGAACCAGGAAGAGCCCTTGGTTTAGCGGCGATCTGTAGTGTCTTAGGTGGAATTTTTGCAATTATAATATTTTTGTTTGCTACTCCACTATTAGCAGAGATAGCTCTTAAATTTGGGCCAGTTGAATATTTTGGTCTAACATTATTTGCTTTATCTATGTTAGCCGCAATGAGTGGAAAATCATCTATAAGAAATTTAATAGCTGGAGCTATGGGAGTTTTAGTATCAACGATAGGTGTACACTTAGCAACTGGTGTAGAAAGATATGAATTTGGTGTTCCTGAATTAACAGAAGGAATTAAGTTTGTCCCAGTTCTAATAGGACTTTTTGCAATGTCCGAACTACTCAATCAATCAAAAACACTTAATGCTGCAGTGGAGAGAATGTCAGCGAAAGCTTTAAAACTTCCAACAATTGCAGAACTAAAAGAATTAAAAGGTACAATTTTAAGATCATCCGGTTTAGGGACATTCATAGGTATTTTACCTGCAGAGGGAGCGACTGTAGCTGCAATGATGGGTTACAATGAAGCGAAAAGATTTTCTAAAACTCCAGAAAAATTTGGTACGGGATGTGCCGAAGGTATCGCTGGGCCAGAAGCTGCCAATAATGCTGCAGCTGGTGGAGCGATGGTTCCAACCCTAGCTTTAGGAATACCTGGTAGTGGAACTACAGCATTAATTTTGGCTGCATTAGTAATGCACGGTTTTCGACCTGGACCTTATCTGATTTCAGAAACTCCACACTTAGTTTATGCAATATTTGGCGCAATGTTGTTTGCTAATTTTGCCTTTTTAGGAATTGGTTTAGTGGGAGCTAAGTTCTTTTCATATGTAACTTTTATTCCAAAAAGATTTTTGTGGCCATCAGTGTTTATTTTCTCTTTAATCGGATCATATGCATATAGCTCAGCAATATTTGATGTTTGGGTAATGCTAATCTCAGGTATCATTGGTTATTTTGCATTGAGAAACGGATTTTCTCCAGCTCCATTCGTAATGGGACTGATATTAGGAAAAATGGTAGAGGAAACATTCACTCAATCAATGGTGATTTATGAGAGTAATTTTTTCAATTTCTTTGAAAGTGGAGTATTTATCTTCTTCATAATTCTTACGTGTATCAGTCTTACAACACCTTTCTGGGGTACAATCCGCAAAAAATTAGCTGCAAAAAGTTGAGCAAGGATTTCAATAAAAACAAAGTTGCAGTTCTTACTGGCGCAGCAAAGAAAATTGGAAGATCAACAGCAATAAAATTAGCAGAGCAAGGTTTTAATATATTAATTCATACTGGTGGCAAAAGCATCGAGGAAGCTAAAGATACAATAAAATTACTTGAAAAGTTTAAAATTAAATCAAACTACGTTACAGGGGACCTAGCAAATTTAGAAACAATTAATATCATTAAAGATGCGGCTTTAAAACTAGGAACGCCATCTGTTCTTGTAAATAATGCCGGATTGAGAATCCACGAGCATTTTGAAAAGATAGATTATAAAGATTGGAAAAAAGTGATGACTGTGAATGTCGATGCTTCATTTTTATGTGCTCAAGCTTTAATTAATTATATGGTAAAACAAAAATGGGGACGGGTAATTAATATTGGTGGTTTATCAGCACATATAGGGGCAAAAGAAAGAGCTCACGTTGTAACTTCAAAAGCAGCTTTAGTTGGTTTAACAAAAGCTATTAGTATGGAATTTATAGAGAAAGGTGTAACTTGTAATTGCGTTGTTCCTGGATTTATTGAAGATTTTGATAGCAAAGAAACTAAACTAAGTGGTCACTGGTTGCGCCACCCTCAAACACCTAGTTTGGTACAAAATAGATTTGGAAATCCAGACGAAGTAGCGGAAGTCATTGCAAATCTTTGTAAGAAAGAAGCTGATTATATAAATGGACAGACTCTTCATGTGAATGGTGGTAGTTATACTCCATGACAATTTCTGAAGATTTTTCTAAATGGGCAAAAAATTTATCGACTAAAGATATTTCTGATAAGTCAAAGAAGACTTTAAATTATCTAATTAAAGATATTTGTGGAATTATCCTTTCTGCTAGAAATGAAAATTACGTTCAAAGTCTTGTTAAAGCTTATAAAGGATCAGGAAAATTTATTTCATTAGGACATGGGAGTGACTTTGATATTTCCTCCTCTGCTATAATTGCGGGTACTGCTGCACATGGTGAAGACTTCGACGATACATTCGAGGGAAATCCTATGCATGTTGGAGCTTGTATGATTCCGGCTATATTAGCTGCAGCGCAAAGATTTAATTTAAATGGTGATCAGATTTTAAAAAGTTTAGCTGTAGGTACAGAGTTAATGTGTAGATTAGCCTTGGTTGCGCCAACTGCCATGCATAAACAAGGCTTTCATCCTACTGCTGTTTGCGGTACTTTTGGTGTAGCAGCTGGCCTTTCATCTGTTTTAAATTTAACTGAAAAGCAGATGGTGTCTTCATTAGGAATAGCCGGTAGTTTTACTTCAGGAATTATCGAATATCTTGCAGAAGGTTCTTGGACTAAAAGAATTCATCCTGGATGGTCTGCCAACTCAGGGATAAATTCTGTTTTAATAGCTCAAACAGATTTTTATGGACCTAGGACTGTTTTCGAGGGTGATCACGGTTTCTTTAGCGCTTTTGCAATTAAAGAAGTAAAAAGAGATTATTCTAAATTAACTGACTCTCTAGGTTCAAGGTGGGAAATAGAAAATTTGGCTTTTAAACCATTTGCTTGTGGAACTATGGCTCAGCCATTTGTAGATTGTGCAATTAAATTAAGAGACAAAATAAAAGACTTTAAAAAGATTAAATCTATAAAGGCAAAAGTTGGAGAGGGTACAGTACATCGGTTATGGGAGCCTTCTAAAGAAAAAAAGAAACCTTCCACACCATACTCTGCAAAATTTTCTGTCCCGTACTGTGTTGCTGTAGGCTTCATAAGAAAAGACGCAGGATTAAAAGAATTTGATGAGAAAAGCATAAATGATAAAGAAATTTTAGACTTAGCTAATAAAGTTGAGTATGAAGTTGACCCAAATGATGAATATCCAAAAAATTATACAGGAACTTTGACTTGTATTACAGAAGAGGGAAAATTCACTGAACATCAACCTTGTTTTAGAGGAGGTAGAAAACAACCCTTGACAGAAAATGATATTGATAAAAAATTTAATGCAAATCTCAATTACTCTAAAATTAATGAAACCGAAAAAAATAATGTTAAAGATTTTATTAAAAATATTTTTACGAAGCCAAATTTTTCAAAAATTTTAACTTAGTAGAATGGAATATTCTATTTTATTACCTCAAACGATTTCAATTAACAGTGCAATATTTTTAATTTTTTTTAATTTTTTAACATGTTTTATATCAACTGCACTTAGTCTAGGTGGAGGAATGTTGATGCTTGTGGGATTATCATTTATTTTACCAACAACAGCTTTAATACCGGTACACGGGCTTGTACAGCTTGGTTCTAATTTTGGAAGAATTTTTGTTTCAATTAAAGATTTAGATAAAAAGATTATTTTGCCTTTTGTCATTGGAACAATAGTGGGGTCTCTTTTTGGAGCAAATATAGTTGATTATCTATCTCCTGGAGTAGGACAAGTTGGGGTAGGTTTATTTATATTATATTCTTTATTCGGTACTTTTCCGCCACTAGGGAGAAAATATATTTTAGTTGGGGGTATCGCTACTACAATAATGTCGATGTTATTTGGTGCATCAGGACCAATAGTTTCTACTCTGATAAGAAATATGGGTTTTAACCCTACAAAGCATGTGACAATTCATGGAGCATTCATGACTTCACAACACCTATTTAAATCAATTGGTTTCTTTTTTATTGGTTTTGCTTTTCAAGAATATATTCTACTCGTAGCGACAATGATTTTTGTAGGTTTTTTTGGTACTTATTTTGGAAAAAAAGTATTAATTTCAAAAGGTAAACACTACTTTCAAAAAGTTTTAACAATCATTTTACTATTAGGTGGAATAAGAATTATTTACTTGGGTCTACAAAATTTAAATTTATTATAGTTTAAACTAAAACTTCACCTCTCATTAAAGGTCTAAAAGTTCTAAAAAAAATTGCAGATTTTGCAAAAGGCTTGCCATTTTTATTTTCGATTATTGCACCTGCTGTCATTATTCCTGATGGATTTCCTGCACGTAACTCTAAAGGATCTGAATTTTTTCTTTTAACTTTGTTTGGAATAGTTCCATCAATAGCTGCAGCAACCCCAATATTTACACCTGCAGTTCCCATTATAGCTTTATGAGTTTTTTCCATTGAAAACATTCTAGTTGTAATATCTTGATCATTGGAACTAATTTTTGTTTTATCTAAACTTACATAATCTTTCGGGGAAGTTACAATTCCTATTCGAGGTGTATTCATAGGAGCTTCATTTTCAGAATTTGAAAGGCCTATGATGTGTGCAGATTTTCTTCTAATTTTTTGAATTAAATTCATTTTGTCAGTTTTAGCGTCAAGTTCATCTGGTGTTTCTGTTCCTTTAAGACCTATATCTTCTGCAAGTAAATACACTAATGGGGTAGCTGCATCGACAATGCTTACTTTTATTTTTCCATAATCTTTTATTTCTATTTCATCTATTACATTGCCAGTTGGAAGAAGTTTACCTGTTCCTGATCCTCCTGGTTCAATATAGTCTAATCTAACTTTAGATCCTGCGCCATGAACGCCAGCAATAGAGTAATCTCCTTCTATTAAAGGCTTTCCATCTTTAACTTGAAAAGTTGAATGTATAATCTTATCAGTATTGACTTGATAAATTCTAACCAAATTCTCCCCCTCTTTTGGTTTTATTATGCCCTCTTGAATTGCATACGGACCAACTGCGCCAGATAAATTACCACAATTGTTGTTCCACTCCGCAATAGGTTTATCTATAGCAATTTGAATAAAATTATAATCTATGTCAGCATCATCTCTCTCTGAAGGGCTTATTATTACGCATTTTGATACTGAAGATACTCCACCTCCCATCCCATTAAGCTGTCTTTGATTTGTATCTGGACTACCTATAACTTTTAAAAATAATTCATTTAATTTATTTTGGTCGGAAGTGGGCAGGTCTTTTTTCTGAAAAAAAACACCTTTGCTAGTTCCACCTCTATAGTAAGTAGCTTTAATCCATTTTTGGCTCATTAAATTTAAGCTTCCTTGTAAGCAGTTGGTAAAATACCGCCATTTTTCCAAAAGACAACTTCTTCAGGAACATCTAATCTAACATTTAGTTTTATATCAATTACATCTCCTGTTTCTTTATGAATTTTCATTTGCACTTTTTTTTGATTATCATTTATTTTATCGAGACCTAAAATACTAAATTGATCATTACTTTGTATTCCTATTTCTTCAATTCCTTGCCCTTTTTCAAATTCTAATGGCAATAATCCCATACCAATTAAATTAGATCTATGGATTCTCTCAAAACTTTTAGCCACAATGGCTCTAACTCCAATTAATAATGGACCTTTTGCAGCTACATCTCTTGATGAGCCGCAGCCATAATTTTCTCCAGCTATAACTATTATCTCTTTATTCTCTTTTTTATACTCCATTGCAACTTCATAAAGTCTCTTCACTTTATTTTCTGGATATTTAACAGTTAAACTTCCTTCTTGATTTGGTGTCATCAAATTTCGGAGCCTTAAACTTGCAAAAGTTGATCTTGCAACAATCTCATGATTAGCTCTTCTTGTTAAATAATTATTAAAATCTTTTGAGTCAATCCCAAGCGCTGTTAAATAATCCCATGCAGCAGTACCCTTGGTGATAACACTTGATGGTGAAATATGATCTGTTGTAACTGAGTCTCCTAAAAGTACAATTGGTCTAGCCAATTTTATATCTTTAATTTCATTATTTTCAGCCTTCATCATATACGGTGGCTTTTTAATGTAAGTGCTATCAGGCCAATCATAATTATTTGAGTTTGAAACGTTTAAGTTTTCCCATAATTCTCCACCATCATTAACTTCTTTATACTTTTCTTTAAAAGTTTCAGATTTATAAAATTGATCAATAACTTTATTCACTTCATTATTTGACGGCCAAACATTTTTAAAATAAATATCATTTCCTTTATTATCTTTTCCTAAAGCATCTTTAGATAAATCTTTTTTTACTGAGCCAAGTATTGAAAACAAAACTACTAACGCAGGAGATGCTAAGTAAGATGCTCTTATATTTGGGTGTATCCTGCCTTGAAAATTTCTATTTCCAGATAAAACTGCAACAGAAAAAACTTTTTCTTTTTCAATTGTGTTTGCTAAGTTCTCTTCTAATGGACCTGAACTTCCGTTACAAGTAGTACAACCAAATCCAACGACATTAAAACCAAGTTCATCTAAATATTTTTGTAAACCAGATTTTTTTAAGATTTCAGCTGTAACTTTACTACCGGGTGCAAAAGAGGTTTTTATTTTATTTTTCTTTTTAAAACCAAGGTTAATTAATTTTTTTGCAATTAAACCCGCTGCTATAACATTTTTTGGATTTGCAGTATTTGTGCAGCTTGTGATAGCAGCTATCATAATATCTGCATCTTTAATTTTATATCCTTGAGTGGGCACTTCGAACTCGTCATCCCTAAGATCTTTGTTATAAAGCATTTTAGAATGTGAATTAATTTCTTTTGAGAATTTATCTAAATCAATTTTATCTTCAGGATTTCTTGGTCCTGATACACATGGCTCTATCGTGGACAAGTCTAAATCTAGAACCCGATTGTACTCTGGAGCAGTATTAGATTTTCTCCATAAATTTTGGCACTTCGAATATTCTTCAACAATTTTTATTTCCTCTTCTGTTCTTCCTGTCATACTCAAATAGTTTAAAGTTGCTTTATCTACAGGAAACAAAACTGCTGTTGCACCATATTCTGGTGCCATATTTGAAATAGTTGCTCTATCACCAACAGTTAAATTTTCAACTCCTTCACCACAAAATTCAATAAAACTACCCACTACTTTGCTGTCTCTTAATAACTTTGTTATGTACAAGACTAAATCTGTTGACGTAATTCCCTCTTTAAGTTGCTTCGTTAAATTCACACCTACGACCTCTGGTACAGACATTGGTATTGTTTTTCCTAACATTGAAATTTCTGCTTCTACTCCGCCTACACCCCAACCTAAAACTCCTATAGCATTTACCATTGGCGTATGGCTATCAGTACCGATGCAAGTATCAGGATGAATTAAATTTAAATTTTTCTTTTGCTCTCTCCAAACAACTTTAGATAAATATTCAATATTTACTTGATGGCAAATTCCTACTCCAGGCGGAATAACATTTACTTTATCCAAATATTTTGAGCACCATCTTAAAAAAGAGAAACGTTCTGAATTTCTTTCGTATTCTTTTCTCAAATTTTCAATTTCAGCTTTCTCACTACCAAAATGATCTACTTGTAAAGAGTGATCAATTACTAGATCAACAGGCACATTTGGTTGAATATCTTTTGAGTTTATTCCTTTTTTTTGCAAAGCTTCTCTATAAGCAAGAAAGTCTACTAACATAACTTTACCTAAGATATCATGACTTAAAATCCTATTTGGGGCAAAATTTATAGGCTTTCCTAATTTTTTCTCTAAAATTGATTTTACTTGCTCTTCTGCATTGTTATTTTGACCTAACAAATTTTGTCTAATAATGTTTTCTATCAATATTCTATAGGTATAGGGAACTTTATCTATGTCTTTTATTTTACTTATATCTACAAAATCATATTCTTTATTATTAATACTAATTTTTTTAAAATCTTTAGGTATCATAGAATTTCTTTTAACTTATTAATAAAAAGAATTATATAATATACTTAAAAAACTTAAAAATAATAGGCTATAACAGCTCAAATAATTATGAATTCAAGTAAAAGATATAAAAAATCTGAATTAACTAATTTTACATATAATATTTTGAAGAAAGTAGGCTTAAATAATTCAAATTCTAAAATAATTTCAGACTTAATTATAAGAGCAGATGAAAGAGGAGTTTGGTCACATGGTATTGTTAGACTTCCGGTCTATGTAAATCGAATTGAAAAAAAAGCAGCTAAAAAGAATCCAAATTTTAAATTTAAAAAAATTTCAAATAATATTTTTCATTTATCTGGGGATAATGGTCTTGGGTATTTAGCTGCTAATGCGGGTATAAAAAAATGCGTTGCTTTAGCTAAAGAAAAAGGCATAGGTCTAGTTGCGATAAGTAAAAGCAATCATTTCGGCATGGCCGCCAATTATTTAGAATTTGCATCAAAAAACAAATGTATTGCATGGGTGTACACCAATGCTTCAAAAGCATTACCGCCTCACGGTGCTATGGCTCCATTTTTTGGCACAAGCCCTTTTGCATTTGGATGTCCAACAAAAAATAAAAATAAGCCCTTTATCTTAGACATGGCTTCATCCTCCGTAGCAAGAGGTAAATTAAAATTTGCAGCTCAAAAAAAAATCAAAATACCTTTCGGATATGCTTTAGATAAATTTGGGAAACCTACCAATGATGGATCAAAGGCTTTTGAAGGCATTATGTTGCCTTTTGGAGGAATGAAAGGTGCCGGTATATCCTGGATGATGGATATAGTAGCAGGTATTTTTACTGGGGCAAACCATAGTGGTAAAGTTAAAAATGCAATCAATGATTTTTCTGGTCCGTCAAATGTAGGACACTTAATGATTTGTATGAGGACAGATTTATTTCAGTCACATAATAGTTTTATAAAAAAAATTGAATTTGGTTTTAAAAAAGTAAAAAAACTGAAAAAGGCAAAAGGTTTTAAGACAATTTTGCACCCAGGAGAACCAGAATATTTAAATTATCTTTCAAATAAAAAAAAAGGTATTAGTTTGTCCAGGGGAATAATTATTGAGCTCAATAAACTAGCACAAAAATATAATGTAAAGACCCCTTTTAAAATTTAGCTGCTGATTTTCCTGCAATCTTTCCAAAAACTGCTCCAGAAGTAAGCCCACTACCTCCAGGATAATTAAAATAAAAAATTCCACCAATTATCTCGCCTGCTGCAAATAACCCTTTAATAGGTTTTCTAAATTTATTTAAAACCTGGCAGTTTTTATCTACCTTTAATCCTCCGAAGGTAAAAGTTATTCCACATGTAACACCGTAAGCATAAAATGGTGGCTTATCGATTAAGTTTGCCCAATTAGTTTTATTTATTTTTAATCCAGTTGTTTTTTTTCCGTCTTTAATTGTTGGGTCAAACTTAATATTTTTTGTAACAGCATTATTATATAAAAAGATTGTTTTTAAAGCTTTTGATCTGTTCATTCCTTTGATCTTGTATATTAAATCTTTAATAGAGTTAGCTTTAATCATTGTTGCAGATTTTACATCATACTCTGGGTATAACATATGGCGTACTTTTTTATCAAAAATTTGCCAACCAACTTGTTTAGGTTGGTTTATTACTTCACGTCCAAACTTAGCATAAGTAAAATTTCTAAAATCCTCTCCCTCATCAACAAATCTTTCACCTTTCAGATTTAAAACAATTCCCCAAGGATAACTAATTTTTCTATACTTATTACTAATTTTTAAGTCACTAAACTCAGGACCATTCATATCATGGAAAACCGCATGACATCCTGACCAGTTCCCAAATGGCATAGCTCCAATTTTCAAGGCCATACTTAATCCATCACCTGTATTGTGTCTTGTTCCTCTTACTTTAGCTGCCTCCCAGCCTACACCTAAATGCTTCTTTCTCATTTTTGAGCTAGATTCGAACCCACCACAAGCAAGTATCACAGATTTTGAAAAGATTTTCTTAATCTTTTTTTTATGTAATATTTTGACACCACATACAATTTTTTTCTTAAAAATTAATTCAGTTACTGCCGTATCGTATTGAATCTTAATTCCATTTTTTTTTACTATATTCAATAATGAGTCAACTAGTTTTTCACCTTGTCCGTTTACTTCTAATGTGAGTCCACCCCAATACTTCATTATTCCGTTTACTTTAAAGGATTGTCTTCCTTTTATTGGTTTAAATTTTAAACCTTTTTTACTTAACCAATGTATTGTCTCGAAGCTTTTTGAGGTTAATGTTTTAGATAAATATTTATCCGTCTTTCCTTGAGTAACTTTGATCATATCTCTAAGGAAATTTGAAGAAGTGTACTTACCATAATCAATTTTTTTTGTATGTTTTAAGTTAGGAATTATTTTTTTTAAATCTGAAAAACCTTTATAGGCAAATCTGTAAGCTCCATTAGTGTATCTGCTATTACCACCGCGATCTTTTTTTGAAGCCTTCTCTAAAACTAAAATGTTTTTTGCGCCATTTTCCTTTGCTGATATTGCTGCAGAAAGAGCAGCATTTCCCGCTCCAACGATTACTAAATCAAAGGTATCCATTAGTTTGTTTTATTATATTTATTTAAAAGATAAAGATAAATTTTGTTTTACAATATAAAACTAAAAATTTATTATGAAACGGATAGCAATATTCTGAATTTAATTATTTAGATAAAAGCTTACTTAATTTAGAGATATCTTTTACTTTTTCAAGATTTCTCACCAATTCGATAAGGGCTTTTGATTTTTTTGATGGCCACTTGGCGAACTCACAACAACCTAAAAATTTGTCTGCAACTTCATCGTAAGACATTGGAATCATAGGGCTTCCTTTACCAAAATCTCCACGACCAGATATTTTCTTTCCATTTTTTAAATAAATATCAATTATTGTAGTCATTTTGTCGTATCCAGCTGCCTCAGCAACTTTGTTCTTATAAAAATTTACTTTTCTAAGCATTTGCTGAACATCTGGTTTGTTTATTCTTTTGTCTTGATACTCAGGGATATAAGCACGTCTTTGCACCAAAAGGATAGCCATCGAATATTCCATACTAAACTTCGCTTGGAATTCATTGGTAGGTCTATGGTGGATTAAAGCGTTTTGCATATTATGGTTAGTGCCTACATCAACCTTAACAACTTCATTTGGCTTAATGTCATGTTTTAAAATTAACTCAAGCATTTTCGTCATTCCCGGATGTGTTAATGAACCACAAGGGTGAGGTTTAATTGAAACACCAGGTTTCGAAAAAGTCCATGGTCTTCCGAGCTGGCCTTTTACTGAATTTAAATTGTAGCCTCCACCATGAGCTTGGAAAAACCCTCTTGGTGACTCCAAAATTTTATCAGTTGCTGACCATCCAAAACCAACTAAGTCGCATGCAACGACGCCACTTTCAGCAGCTCTCCCTGCATGTAATGGTTTTGTCATTGTACCAAAATTTTCTCTTAAGCCAGCACTCATTGTAGCTGCTATAGCTAAAGATTGTTGGATTTGAGATACATTATAACCTCTAATTTTTGCAGCAGCAGCAGCAGAGGCTAAAGTCCCGCAAGTTGCTGTCGAATGAAAACCATGTTGATAGTGCCTTGGCGACATTGCTTCAGAAACCTTACATTCAACATCCACACCAATTAAATATGCGTTTAAAAAAGCTTTACCATTAATTTTTTTTAACTCTCCCTCAGCAAAAGCACTTGGTAAACAAGGGGCAGTTGGATGTGTTAACAAGCCATAAACTCTATCTTTTTGAACAGCTAATTGAGTATCGTCATAATCATCAGAGTGTATCCCGGTGCCATTGGCTAGTGCAGCAAATCGAGATGTCACTTTCATTTTTGAACCAATTACAGTAGCTCTTCCTTTTGCAGAGTTATTTTTAATATGTTTAAATAAATAATCTCCAGTTCTTGCTACTGATCCTGATAAAGCTAACCCGAAACCATCTAAAATGTGTTTTTTAGCTAACTCAACAACGTTTTTAGGAATTGATTGATACTTATTTTTTTTAACAAATTCAGCAACGTACTTTGTAAGGTTTTTTCCTTTATCTGATTTAATATTTGGTGTGTAAGCTTTTCCCATAACAATTTGTAGTGATTTCTTAGTTCAGCAAAAAAATTATAGATTGTCAACAAATTTTATAATATAAAATGTCTGTTTCACAATGCAAAACACATGAGCAACATTAAAGTTCTAGACAAAACTTTTCAGATTTTAAATTCATTTGATGATGCTAATAAAAGTGTTTCTTTAAAAGAACTTTCCTCAACTACAAAGCTTAATAAATCTACAATTTTGAGGATCTGTAACTCACTAATTAAATACAATTTTTTAATCAAAAATGAAGTTAATGGTAGCTATCGTTTAGGACCAGGCAGTTGGAAATTAGGTTCAATTTACAACTCAAACTTTAAATCGGGAGAAGAGATAAGGTCAATACTAAATAGAATATTAGAAGCCACAGGTCAATCAGCTGGGTATTGGGTAAAAGCAGGTAGTAAAAAAGTTTGTTTGTATAGAGTAAACTCAAAGTCGGAACTTAACCATTATGTAGTTGAAGGGACTACATTTGAGTTAAAATCGGCTACTGGAAAAGTAATAAAAGCTTATACTCAAAATGATCAAGAGCTTAAAAATTTGATAAATAAAAAAGGTTATATTTATACTGCAGGAGAAAGATTGGATAACATAGCAAGTGTCGCTGTTCCAATATTTAACAATAAGGAAAATTTTACCGGTACATTAAGTATATCTGGTTGGAGACAATTTTTTACAAATAAATCAGTAGCAAAATTTCATAAAATTTTATCCGGGTATCAAAATCAAATGAAAAGACTTGTATCTAATGAATAAAAAAACTCAAACATTAAAAAAGTATTTTAATGATAAAAAATCTTATAAAATCCCGACTTGCCATGACCCTCTTTCTATTAAGTTAATTGAAAAAAAGGGTTTTAAAATTGGATTTATAGGAGGTTTCGCACTCTCATCTGCTAGCTTTGGATATCCGGACGCTAGTGTAATTTCTAGAAAAGAACTTGTTGAATCGACTAAACTAATTTGCAATCAATCAAAAATTCCAATTATTGTAGATGCTGATACTGGTTTTGGAGATTTGAAGAATGTTTTTAAAACAGTTAAGGATCTTTCGCACGCCGGTGCATCGGCTTTAATTCTAGAAGATCAGGTATTTCCAAAAATATGTGCCTTAACAGATAAAGTAAAATTGCTAGATATGAAAAATGCATCAAAAAGAATTAAGACAGCAATTAAAGCCTCTAAAAAAACAAAAGGTATTTTAATAATAGCAAGAACTGATGCTTTAACTAACAATTCAATCAAAGAAGCTGTAAATAGAGCAAATTTATATAAAAAATTAGGAGCTGATGCCATTTTTATTACAGGGATTAATAATACTAAGCAAGCAGATATAATTTCTAAAGAAGTTAAAAACATACCACTTTTTATAAATATCACAGAAAAAATTAAATTTAATACGAATAAAATTAAAAAGAGTAGCTTTAAGTTTATTTTATATTCTCAACAGGTGCTAAATAGCTATGTCGACTCAACAAATCAAACACTTGACTTAATTAAAAAAAATAAAAACCCTAAATTCAAAAACAAAGCAAGCGATACCCTTAATTTACTAGAATTAAAAAAATATCTAAAAATAAAACAAAATTAATTATGAAAAATTATTATTTAGCAATGAAGAGAAGTTATAAGAGTATCTTAATAGGTATCTTAGGGGGCTATCTTGCTACATTAATAAATTTACCTTTACCATGGCTTTTAGGAGCTTTGTTGTTAAATCTTGTAGTATCTTTTACCAGTTACAAAATTACTTTTGATAAAAAAATTTTTCTTCCTGTTTTATTAATAATTGGTGTAATACTTGCTGGATCATTTAATATCTCATTATTATATAAAATCCATCTTTGGATATATTCTTCTATCGCAATGATTATATGTACAATTGTTGGAACAGTAGTTGTTGCATTTTATTTTGTAAAAATTTGTAAATTTAAAAAATATGTTTCAACATTGGCTGCTTTACCTGGCGCATTTGTTGTTATATCAACTGCAATTAGCGATATTACAAATAATAAAAAAGAAAGAGGCCAAGTAGTTATTCCTCAAGCTACTAGAGTATTATTTGTTGTTCTTTTCTTGCCTTTTATATTTGTAACCCAAATAGGCTATCAAGAAATAGACTCTTTTGGAAATATTGCTACATATAATTTAAGGTATTTTCTAGAAATAATTTTTTTAATTATTGTTTCCTTAATTGGAACAAAAGTTTTAGAAAAATTTAGAATACCATCTGCTCCAATACTAGCAGCAATGATAGTCGCTGGTTTTTTCTATACTCTAGAACTAACAACTGCACGTTTCCCCGATATTTTTATTAATGTAGCTTTAGTTTTTTTAGGATCTGCGATTGGGTGTAGATTAAGTGGTTTAGCACCGAAAGAAATATTATTTTTTTCTTTTCATGGCGCTATAATGTCAGCAATATTACTAGGTATTGCTGCTATTTTTGCTTACATTTTAAAAATATATTTAGGCTTTGACTTCATGGCTGCCTTTTTAAGTTTTGCTCCAGGAGGGCTTCATGAGGTAGTAGTTATAAGTGTTGCTTATGACATTGACCCATTATTTGTGACTTACCACCATTTTCTAAGAGTATTCTTTATAATTTTTTCTGTTCCATTTATTTTGAAGTTTTTGAGGAAAAAAAAATGAAATTGCATTAACCTTTTCAAGATATAAAATGAAAACTGTATGAATAAGAACTCAGAAATTAATCTCAAAGAACACAAAATTTTTTTTGTAGGCGGAAAAGTTCAAAAAGTAAAAGATAACAATATTCTTAAAGGAAAAATGTATGTTGAAAGCTTCATACCCGCAAAATCTAATAATAAAAATATAATCTTAATCCATGGTGGAGGTCAAAGTGGCTCAGGTTTTATTACTACTGCTGACGGAAGAAGAGGCTGGCTTCATGACTTTTTATCTCACGGTTATTCAGTTTACGTCGTTGACCAACCTGGTAGGGCAAGATCAGGCTATTCAAGCACTCTCTATGGTGAATATATGGATAGAGAAACTAATATAGAAGATGCGGAGAGAAGGTTCACAGCCATGGCAAAAAAAGGTAATTGGCCTCAAGCAAAATTACACAATCAGTGGCCTGGAAGTGGGTTGAGAGGAGATAAAATATTTGAGGAATATATGGCCTCTCAGGTCAATACGATGTCAGATCGAGTATATATCGAAGAAATGTCGAAGTTAGCACTCTCAGAACTCATTGATCTAGTTGGAGAAACTGTTGTCCTTGGCCATAGCCAAGGAGGACCTTTTTGTTGGTTAGCTGCAGATGTTAGACCAGATAAAGTAAAAGCTTGTGTAGCTGTAGAGCCTAACGGGCCACCATTTTTTAATGTTTCGTATGGCGGTATTAAACATAGTCATTTAAATAAACAAACTTTTAAAAAAAATGATTTTGATAAAAAATGGTATCAAACAAGCCTAGAACCAGATAGACCCAACGGCATTACGTATTCACCCCTTACTTATGATCCACCATTGAAGGATAATGAAAAACTTATACCTAAAATTGATGAAAATAAGACTCCAGAAAATTTAGTGCAATGTTTTCTTCAAAAAGAACCTGCAAGAAAACTTGTCAATCTTTCAAAAGTTAAAATCTTAATTTTAACAGCAGAAGCATCTTATCACTCCCCTTATGATCATGGGACTAGTAATTTTTTAAAACAAGCAGGAGTTAAGCATGATTTTATAAGATTAGAAGATAACAATATTAAAGGAAATGGACACATGATGATGCACGAAAAAAATAGCTCAGATATTGCAAATTTTATAAATCAATGGATAAAAAAAGTATATTAAAAGAAAACGAAATCAGCGCTGAACAAACAATAAATCTTTTAAAAAATAATAAAAAAAATATCTCTTTTTTAGATATTAGAGAAAGAAAAGAATATGTTCATGGTTTTGCTTTTGGTTCGGTCAATTGTCCCCTCTCAAAATTTAAATATTTAATAAGAGAATTAGTTCCTGATTTAAATACTACACTAATACTAATTGGTTTAAAAAATAATATTCAAACAATTCAAATACAAAAAATACTCAAAAAAATGAGGTATCATAAATCGTTTATTGTAAAAGGGGATTATAAAAATTGGAAAAAACATAAATTTCCCTTTTGGGCGGGAGAATACACTTTTTCAAAAGCATTTGGTGAATGGATAGAAATTACCTCTAATATAAAAAATTTATATGCTAAAGATCTCTATAAAATTCACAAAAAAAAACATAATTATTTACAAATTGATGCCAGACCTAAAAAAGAATTTGAAAAATTTTCTCTACCGCAATCAGTTCAATGTTCTGGAGGTGAATTACCTTGCTATATAAATAATAAAGAGAATTTAAGAAAAAATTATATTGTTCATTGTGCCGGTAGAACAAGGAGTATTATTGCATACCAAACATTAAAGGATTTTGATTTTAATAATAAAAAATATGTTTTAAATGGTGGAACACAAAACTGGGTATTAAGTGGGTTTGACCGTAAATTTAAAAACCAATCAAAAATTAAATCTACAAAAATAAACTATAAAGATGATTTAAAATTAGCAAATAGCATTGCTAAAAAATTTCAGATCCCATTAACTCAGATAAAAAGCAAAAACACTAACTTACATAATTTTCAAATTCATTCTGAAATTAAAAATTTTAAAAAAATAGCTGGTTGGAAACAAGTTAATGCAACGACACTAATACAAAGTACTGATAAATTTATATCATCAACAAATACTAAAGTTTTAATATTTTCTAACATTCCAAGTTCAGCTGTTTTTACTGTTATATGGTTGAGGCGAATGGGTTACCAAGCTATATGGCAGAAAAGTAATGCTCGTAAAATTAAAAAAACTTATAAATTAACAAAATCTGATCCCACTTATTTCTTTCCAAAAAGGCACCTTGGAAACAAATCTGACTCGAAAGGCTATTTAAATTGGGAGCATACTTTAATACCAACAATTAAAAAATGGGGTTGTAAAAATCCATGGGTATCTGCAAATCAAAAAAACTTAAGCAAAGTTCAACATTCATTGTATAAGATTTATAAAAATTTCTAAGTGATTTAAATTATTGTAATTTTTCAGCAACCTCATTGGGTAAAAATCTTCTTTATTATTGTAATAAGCTTATATATCTTAATTTCTTATGATTTTAGGCTTTATTGGAACAGGAAAAATATCTTCTTCTATTATTTATGGTATTTTTAAATCTAAATTAAAAGTTAAGAAGATTTATATATCTTCAAGAAACGCTAAAATATCAAATAAACTAAAAAAAAAATTTAGGTTAATTCAAGTAGTAAAAAATAATCAAGAAATAATAGATAAATCTTCTGTAATTTTTTTAGGTATAACGCCAAATGTAGGAAATAAAATTTTACATAAACTCTCTTTTTCAAAACATAAGAAAATAATAAGTCTTATATCTACAATTAATTTAATTAAGTTAAAAAAAATTATAAATAATAAGAATATAGTAAGAGCTATTCCTTTACCTCCAATAGAGATTAAAAAGGGCCCAATAATTATTTGTCCTCCAAGTAAATTTGCAAAGAATATTTTTAAACACTTAGGCAACGTTTTAGAAATTAAAAATGAAAAACTAAGTTATAAGTTTTGGTCAACTGCATCTTTGATGGCTGCTTATTATGAAATTTTGAACACAAGTTCTAAATGGCTTGTTAAAAAGGGGATCAATAAAAAATTTGCTGACACTTATGTAGCTGAATTGTTTTTCGCTTTAAGTCAGGATGCTCTTAATAAATCATCTCAAGGATTTAAAAAACTCGTAGCGGACTCACAAACCCCAAAAGGCTTAAATATGCAGGTTCTTAATGAATTGAAAAAAGGAAAATTCTTTACTAAGTTCTCCAAAGCTCTTGAAAATGTAAATAAAAGAGTGAGTAAGTAAATCATGGAATATTTTATACAACAATTAGTTAATGGGATTACTTTAGGTTCAATTTATGGACTTATAGCAATTGGTTACACCATGGTTTATGGAATTATTGGAATGATTAATTTTGCTCATGGAGATATTTTTATGATCGGAGCTTTTGTTGCTTTAATTTCATTTATAATCTTTGGTTTAACTGGAGTGGCACTACCAATTATTTTACTTTTAGTTTTACTTATAGCTATGCTTTTCACAGCTTGTTATGGATGGACTGTTGAAAAATTAGCTTATAAACCATTAAGAGGATCTTTCAGATTAGCTCCACTTATTTCTGCATTAGGTATGTCAATTGTTTTACAAAACTATGTTCAAGTAGCTCAAGGAGCTAGAGTAAAGCCTATGCAGCCGTTGATAAGTGGTGGTTTGGAATTTTTTAAAAATTCTGAGTTTATTGTTACAGTTAGTTATCTTCAAATTTTTATCGTTATCTTAACAATAATTTTAATGGGTATTTTTACTTATCTAATTACAAAAACAGATTTAGGAAGAGCTCAGAGAGCTTGTGAACAAGATAGAACAATGACAGCATTACTAGGAATTAATGTTGATAGAACAATATCTATAACGTTTATCATTGGATCTTCATTAGCTTCAGTAGCTGGAATGATGTTTGTTCTTTATTACGGTGTAATTGATTTTTATATTGGGTTTTTAGCAGGGATAAAAGCTTTTACCGCTGCAGTGCTAGGTGGAATTGGTTCTTTGCCTGGAGCAATGTTAGGTGGATTGTTAATTGGTTTAATTGAAACAATGTGGTCTGGATATGTTTCAATAGAATACAAAGATGTTGCAGCTTTTAGTGTTCTAATTATAGTTTTAATTTTCTTTCCAACTGGATTTCTTGGAAAACCTGATATCGAGAAAGTTTAATGGAAAAGAAAGATATCATTCAGTCATTTAAAGATAGTTTATTTACAGGCTTTATCGCTTTAGCTTTGTTTGGTCCGATAGTTGGTCTTAGAACTGCATCAAAAGGAGAAGGTTTATTTATTACTCCTCAATGGGGTGTCGTTTTTTTATTAGTTGGACTTTGTATTTTGGGAAGATTTTTAATCAATTTAAATTCAGCTAGAACAACTGAATTTACTATTTTTTCAAAGTTAGCCTCTAAATTTTCAGCCATAACAGAGGATAAAGCAAAACACTTTGCAATTACCGCAATTTTGTTTGCTGTTGTATTTCCTTTTTTACCTTTCACTGACAGATATTTTATGGATGTAGCAATAATGATTTTAACTTACATCATGCTTGGTTGGGGATTAAATATCGTAGTTGGTTTGGCTGGTCTTCTTGACTTAGGCTATGTAGCTTTCTATGCAGTTGGTGCATATTCTTATGCGTTGATCGCCACAACATTCGGTTGGTCTTTTTGGATTTGTTTACCGTTAGCAGGATTGTTTGCAGCTTTTTTTGGAATTTTACTTGGCTTTCCTGTTTTGAGATTAAGAGGAGATTATCTTGCAATTGTTACTTTAGGATTTGGAGAAATTATAAGAATTATTTTGATCAATTGGTATGAAGTAACAAACGGTCCTGATGGTATCACTGGAATACCACGGCCATCTTTTTTTGGATTACCTTTTAAAAGATCTCCAGATGAGGGAGAAACAAGTTTTCACTTGTTTTTCAATCTTGAATATTCAACAATGCACCGAATAATATTTTTATACTATTTAATTTTAGTTTTAGCCTTAATTACAAATTACTTTACATTGAAAATAAGAAAACTTCCTGTTGGTAGAGCATGGGAAGCTTTAAGAGAAGATGAGATCGCATGTAAATCATTAGGCGTAAACCCTACAAACACAAAACTAACTGCTTTTGCAATTGGAGCTATGTTCGGTGGTTTTGCTGGTTCATTTTTTGCAACACGTCAAGCATTTATAAGTCCAGAAAGTTTTACATTTATTGAGTCAGCAATCATTGTTGCAATTGTTGTATTAGGTGGTATGGGCTCACAAACTGGAGTAGTTCTAGCATCAATTTTCTTAATTGGAATTACGGAAATGTTTAGGGATTTAGAACAATATAGAATGATCGCTTTTGGTGGAGCGATGGTTTTAATTATGGTGTTTAAACCAAAAGGAATTTTAGCGAATAGAAAGCCGACTATCCTTATGCACGGAGATAAGAAATGAGCAATTTACTTTCAGTTGAAAATTTGACAATGAAATTTGGTGGTTTGACCGCAATTGATGATTTAAGTTTTGATGCAAAAAATAATCAAATTACTTCTATCATTGGACCTAACGGTGCAGGAAAAACTACTGTATTTAATTGTCTAACTGGATTTTATAAGCCAACAAACGGTCAAATGTTCTTACACAAAGAAGAGAGCAAAATTTCATTAAGAAAATATACAGACTTCAAAATTGCTTATGTAGCTAAGGTAGCTAGAACTTTTCAAAATATAAGATTATTTCCAGCAATGTCAGTTCTTGAAAACTTGTTAGTTGCTCAACACAATAAATTAATGGTTGCCTCAGGTTATTCACTATATGGTTTGCTAAACCTTAAAACCTATAGAGACAAAGAACAGCTAGCAGTTGATAAAGCAAAATATTGGTTAGATATCATTGGTTTAACTCATCGAGCGGATGATAATGCTGGAGATCTGCCTTATGGCGATCAAAGAAAATTAGAAATTGTTCGTGCAATGTGTATTGAACCAAGGTTATTATGTTTAGATGAACCTGCTGCTGGATTAAATCCAAGAGAATCTGCTGAATTAAATAAATTATTAAAATTTATTAAAACGGAAAAGCAAACAGGTATATTATTAATTGAACACGATATGAGTGTAGTAATGGGGATCTCAGACCATGTTGTTGTTTTGAATTACGGTAAAAAAATATTTGAAGGCACAGCAGATCAAACTAAAAATAGCAAAGAGGTTATTGAAGCTTACCTAGGAGTGGATGAATAATGCTTAAAATTTCTAATGTGGAAACATTTTATGGAAAGATACAGGCTTTGAGAGGAGTTGATCTTGATGTGAATGATGGTGAAATCGTCTCTTTAATTGGCTCTAATGGAGCAGGTAAATCAACTTTGCTAATGACTATTAGCGGGGTGAATAAAGCTAAAAGAGGAAATATAGTTTTCAACGGTGAAAATATTGAGAACAAACAGCCCCACAAAATCGTTGATATGGGTATTTGTCAAGTACCTGAGGGAAGACGAATTTTTTCAAGATTAACAGTAGAAGAAAATTTAAGATTAGGAGCTCATGCCAACGAAAAAGGTAAATATTTTGAAAATGATATAAAGGAAGTTTATGATTTATTTCCTGTTTTAAGTGATAGAAAAACACAGAGAGGTGGAACTCTTTCAGGCGGAGAACAACAAATGCTTGCAATCGGTAGAGCATTAATGAGTAAGCCAAAAGTTTTGTTATTAGATGAACCATCTTTGGGCATAGCCCCTAAATTAGTTAATCAAATATTTATTTCTATTAAGAATATTAATAAGGAAAAAAATGTTACAATTTTTTTAGTAGAGCAAAATGCTAAAAAAGCTTTGGAGCTTGCTGATCGTGCATATGTATTAGTTAATGGCAAGGTTACCATTAGGGGTTCTGGTCAAGAACTTCTTAAAAATAAAGATATTCAAGCTGCCTACCTCGAGGGTGGGGTTAAAAATTAACATTTTTTCGTATTTACAAGTCTCAAATTTACGTGTTCAATATTAACTATTAATTAATTAATTAACAAACAAAGGAAAATATAATGTTTAGAACTTTAAATAAATTTCTTTCATTAATTGCCGCTTCGTTAATGTTAGCAACTGTGTCAGCTAAAGCTGATGTTGTTGTTGCATCTGCTGGACCAATGTCTGGTCAGTACGCTTCATTTGGTTCTCAGTTAAAAGCTGGTGCTGAAATGTGGTTAAAGCACGTTAATAAAAAAGGTGGAATTAATGGCGAGAAAGTTAAATTAGAAATCGGAGATGATGCTTGCGATCCTAAACAAGCTGTTGCTGTAGCCAACAAATTTGCTGGTCAAGGCGTAGCTTATGTTGCAGGTCACTTCTGCTCTGGTTCTTCAATTCCAGCTTCTGCGGTTTACAACGAAGAAGGAATTATACAAGTTTCACCAGCTTCAACAAATCCAGCGTTAACGGATAAAGGTGGTAAATATACTTTTAGAGTTTGTGGTCGAGATGATCAGCAAGGTGAAGTTGCTGGTAAATTCTTAGCTGACAACTACAAAGGTAAAAAAGTAGCTATCCTTCATGATAAAACTGCTTACGGAAAAGGTTTAGCAGATGCGACGAGAAAAAATATGAAGAAAGCTGGCCTTAAAGAAGCTATGTACGAAGCTTATACAGCAGGTGAAAAAGATTACTCTGCTTTAGTTTCAAAACTTAAATCTAATAACATCGATGCAGTTTATCTTGGTGGTTACCACACAGAAGGTGGTTTGATCGTAAGACAAATGAGAGACCAAGGTATGAAAACTAAATTAATCAGTGGTGACGCTTTAGTTACAGCTGAATATTGGGATATTACAGGTGATGCAGGTGAAGGTACGTTAATGACCTTCTCTCCAGATCCAAGAAATAATCCTGCGGCTGCAGATGTTGTAAAAGAATTTAAAGCTGCTGGTATTGAACCAGAAGGTTATGTTCTTTACTCATATGCTGCGTTACAAGTATTTGAACAAGCTGCTAACCAAGCTGGATCTAACGACCCTGCTAAAGTTCTTAAAGTAATGAGAAAAGGTAAGTTTGATACTGTAATTGGTTCACTAAGCTTTGATAAAAAAGGCGACGTGAGCTTGCCAGGTTACGTATTTTATGAGTGGAGCAAAGGTAATTACAAAGAACTGTAATTCAATTGCTTAACTAATTTAAAAGGGGGCTTAGGCCCCCTTTTTTATTTATAGAAAGGAATTTATGGAAATAACTTATGACGATTTTAAAAAAGTACAAATTAAAGTTGGCACTGTCTTAGAGGTAAAAGTAAATGAAAAAGCAAGAAAACCTTCATTAATAGTTAAGGTAGATTTTGGAAAAGAAATAGGGATTAAACAATCTTCAGCGCAGATTACTCACTATTACACTTCTGAAAATTTAGTAGGAAAACAAGTAATTGGAGTTTGTAATTTTCCGACAAAAAATATAGCTGGTGTTGTATCAGAAGTTTTAGTGCTTGGAGCTATAGAAAAAGACGGAAAAGTTGTCCTAGTGCACCCATCTCAGAAAACTGATAATGGTTTAGATATTGCGTAAATGATATTTGCACTAAAAGCTTTACTTGCTGGATTAATTATAGCCTTCTCATCTTGGCTTGCTGGTCAAAATCCTAGGATGGCGGGTTTTATAATTGCCTTACCCATGGCTTCATTAATTGCCATTGCCTTTGTTTACTTTGAACACAATAGTGTTGAAAAAACAATTTTGTACGCGAAAAGTATTTTAATTGCTGTACCAGTAAGCTATTTATTTTTTCTTCCTTTTTTCTTAGCTAAACAATTTAACCTTAATTTTTGGATGATCTATGGCTCTGGAATACTACTGTTAACTTTAGGTTTTTTCATTCATAAGTATTTTGCAAATTTTTTATCATGAGTTCTGAAACATTTAGCTGGAGCTGTAAACATACTTGGTCTAGAAGTGCCAAAAATACATTTTGGTGTTTACTTGGTTGCTCTATTGGTGACTTTGGAACTATTTTATTTTTTCAATTAACAAAAATTCCCTTTCCTGTTTTAGCAATAATGGTTCTAGCGATAATCAACGGAATTATTACAAGTATAATTTTAGAAACTATTATCCTATTAAGACAAAATTTTTCTTTTAAGTTAGCTTTTAAAACAGCTGTTGGTATGAGTTTAATCTCAATGGTAAGTATGGAAATTGCTATGAATGCTACTGATTATTTTCTTACAGGAGGAGCTATTTTAACTTGGTGGGTAGTGCCGATAATGTTAGCTGTCGGTTTTGTTACCCCTTGGCCATATAATTATTGGAGACTCAAAAAATTCAACGAAGCTTGCCATTAAGTAATTTTTTTTAAGATTTTATCCTTAAAAACAAAATGATGAACAATTACCGCTAGTATATGCAGACTTACAAGTGCTAATAATAAGTAATTAGCGTAAATGTGAACTTGGTAATAAGCATCAGCTAAAACAAAATTATCTTTTTCAAATCCATATTTAAAAAATATAAAATTAAGTGTTTCTCCCATATACAGTTTCTTAAGAATTCCAGAGATAGTTATAGTAAAAATACTTAAATAAAGTAAGAAATGATTAGCCTTACCAATAAAGACTTGGCCCTTAAAAAAACTCTTAGTTTCAGATGGACTTGGGTTAAAAAATTTCCAAATTAGTCTAAACAAAGTAAGATAGAAAACGGTTATTCCTATTAGGATATGTATATTTTCAAGTTCAATTCTTTCATCAGAAAATTCAAGCCCTACTAAATAAAATCCAAAAGGAACTTGGGCTATTAATATAATAAATGTAATCCAGTGGAACAATTTGGCCAATAGGCCATATTCATTTTGACTGTTAAAAATTTCCATTATTTATTATAATTATATATGACATTTAAAAAAACCACATCTAAATTCATTATTCTTACAGTAATATTATTCTCTGTTTTTTTTATATTTAATTTTGCCGCAGATAAAAAAGATGCTTTAGCAAATATTAACAATAAACAAATTGTTGAAGTCTTTAAGACACCCTCATGCGGATGTTGTTATGGATATGTTTTATTTTTAGAAAAAGAAAAATTCAAAGTAAAACAAACAGATATGAGAAGCCTTCATACAATAAAACAAAAATATAATATTCCAGTAGAAATGCAGTCTTGTCATACTACTATTATGGGTAAATACTTTATTGAAGGACATGTCCCGTTTGAAGCAGTTAACAAATTACTAAAAGAGCAACCAGATATTGATGGTATAGCTTTACCTGGAATGCCGATTGGCACACCAGGAATGCCAGGTGATAAAGATGAGCCTTATGTTATTTATCAACTTAAAGATGGGGAATCTTCAGTATTCATGACAATATAAAGATTATGATACAAAAGATTAAAATAATAAAAACACTTATTATTATTTTTTCTTTATTCTTTTCTTTTTCTGCTAATGCTCAAACTGTGGAGGAAATTATTAAAGGTAGAAAAGCTATGTTTAGTGAAAACTATCAAAACGCTAAAAAAATTTCTATATTATTGAAATCTAAAAGAATTGAGGAGGCTAAACCTTTAATGAAAAAAATTTCAGATAATTATATAAAATTATTAGATTATTTTCCTGAAAATACAAAAGAAGGGTTTAAGACAGGAGCACTACCGAGTATTTGGGAGAATAAAGATGAATTCAATGCTTTAATGAAAAAAGCATCAGATGATATGATAAAACTTGCTAAGGCTATAGAGACTGCTGAAGATCTAAGAGCAGCACAGAAAGAGCTCATGTGGAACAATTGTTCGGCTTGTCATAGTAAGTTTAGAGCGCCTCATTAAATTTAAATGCAACTTTTTCCATTAATTTTATTCGGTATTGCAACCGCTTTTTCTCCTGGTCCAAATAATATTATGACATCCTACACAGCTTTTAATTTTGGATTTAGAAAAGCCATTCCTACAATGCTAGGAGTTATTATTGGATGGACACTATTAATTATACTTTTACAATTAACATCAGCTGCCGTTTTTCAAAAATATGAATTTATTCAAACTACAATTAAAATATTAGGGTCCATTTATTTGCTATATATGGCATATAAATTATCTTTTGCAGGACAGACAAAAGATAAAAAAATTGATCCAAAGCCTGTTACTTTTCTTAATACTTTTTGGTTTCAATTTATAAATCCTAAAAGTATTATAGTTGGTTTGACCTCAATTTCGTTATTTATTGATACACAAAATAATTACTTAAGAGACTCAATTATTCTTACTTTGGTTTGGTTTTTAATGGCTGTTGGAAGCCAAACAACCTGGTGTTTAATGGGAAAATATATGAGAAAATTCGCCACAAGTGATAAATTTATAAAGAATTTTAATTATACAATGTCTTTTTTACTTATCGTTTGTGTAATTTTGTTCTATGTATAGCCAATGAAATTTAATAGTAAAAACACATTTAAATCATTAGATAGTATCTCATCATCTAGCAAAGAGTTTAAAATATTTAGTTTAAAAAAAGCAGAACTCAACGGATTAGAGGGGATTTCTAAACTACCAATATCTTTAAAAGTCTTACTTGAGAATCTATTGAGACATGAAGATGGAGTTTCAGTTGACGAAAAACAAATTTTAGCGATTAAAGACTGGTTAAAGAACAAAAAATCAAACACTGAAATCGCATATAGGCCAGCAAGAGTCTTGATGCAAGATTATACTGGAATACCTGCAGTCGCTGATTTAGCTGCCATGAGAGACGCTGTAAAAAATAAAAATAAAGATCCTGAAAAGATTAATCCTCTTTCGACAGTAGATTTAGTAATAGACCACTCAGTGATGGTAGATGAATATGCATCTGGAAAATCATTTGCAAGAAATGTTGAAAAGGAATTTTCTAGGAATGGGGAGAGATATTCTTTTTTGAAATGGGGACAAAAAGCATTTGATAACTTTAGGGTAGTCCCTCCTGGCACAGGAATATGCCATCAGGTTAATTTGGAATATTTATCCAAAGTGGTGTGGACATCTAAAAGTGATGGAGTTTCATATGCTTATCCAGATACATTAGTTGGAACTGACAGTCATACTACAATGGTAAACGGATTATCGGTTTTGGGATGGGGAGTTGGTGGTATTGAAGCTGAAGCCGCAATGTTAGGTCAACCAATATCAATGCTAATACCTGAAGTGATTGGTGTAGAACTTAAAGGAAAATTAAAAGAAGGTACAACTGCAACTGACTTAGTACTTACTATTGTTGAAATTTTGAGAAAAAAAGGTGTAGTTGGAAAATTTGTCGAGTTTTATGGGGAAGGATTAAAAAATCTTACATTAGCAGATAGAGCAACAATAGCTAACATGGCTCCTGAATATGGAGCAACTTGTGGATTTTTCCCTGTAGATAATGAAACTTTAAAATATTTAAAATTGTCGGGTAGAGATGATCAAACTATTTCTTTAGTTGAGAATTATTGTAAAGAGCAAGGATTGTGGGCAAATAACGACATTTCGTTCACCGACGTTGTTAAATTAGATGTAAGCACAGTAGTCACAAGCATATCAGGACCTAAAAGACCTCAAGACAAAGTTCTATTAACAAACTCTGCAGCTGATTTCGCAAAGGTTTATAAGGAAAATACAAAAAGAGATACGCAAGTTACAGCTAAAGTTAAAGGAGTTGATTTTGAAATTACAGATGGTGATATTGTAATTGCTGCAATAACATCATGCACTAACACATCTAACCCAAGTGTTCTAATAGGTGCAGGGCTTTTAGCAAAGAAAGCTTACGAGAAAGGATTAAAAGTAAAACCTTGGGTCAAAACTTCCTTAGCGCCAGGCTCACAAGTTGTAACTGATTACTTAGAGAAAGCTGGTTTAAACAAATATCTAGATGAATTAGGATTTAACTTAGTTGGATATGGGTGCACTACTTGTATTGGGAATTCTGGTCCTTTAAATAAAGATATCTCGGATGCAATAAATCAAAACGATTTATATGCAGTTTCAGTTTTATCTGGAAACAGAAATTTTGAGGGCAGAATAAGTCCTGATGTTAAAGCAAATTATTTAGCTTCACCTCCGTTAGTAGTTGCATATGCGATTGCAGGAACTATGAATTTCGATTTATATAAATCATCTCTAGGAAAAGATAAAAATGGAAAAGATGTTTTTCTTAAAGACATTTGGCCAAGTAATAAAGAGATTGAAGAAATTATGTTAACTTCTTTAGATTCTGAAATGTTTAAAAAAAGGTATTCTAATGTTTCTGAGGGCCCTAAGGAATGGAGAGAAATAAACACTGTAGATAGTGATATTTATAATTGGCAAGAAAATTCAACTTATGTGAAAAGGCCTCCATTTTTTGATGATCTTCCTGATAAACCTGAGGGATTTAAGCCAATAAACGATGCTCGAATTTTATTAGTTCTAGGAGATACGGTTACAACAGACCACATATCACCGGCTGGAAGTATAAAAAAGGAGAGCCCTACAGGAGATTATTTTGAAAAATATCAAATTCAGCAAAAAGATTTTAATTCCTATGGTGCTAGAAGAGGAAATCATGAAGTTATGATGAGAGGAACTTTTGGTAATATTAAAATTAGAAACGAAATGGCTCCAGGCACAGAAGGCGGGTTCACAATATTATACCCAGAGGGTAAACCCATGAGCGTTTATGAAGCTGCAATGGAATATAAAAAGAGAAATGATGATTTAGTTGTAATAGCTGGTAAAGAATATGGAACTGGCTCTTCAAGAGATTGGGCAGCAAAAGGAACCAAACTAATTGGAATAAAAGCTGTTTTAGCGGAAAGTTTTGAGAGAATACATAGATCAAATTTAGTTGGTATGGGTGTTTTGCCTTTACAATTTAAAGATGGTTTCGATAGAAAAAAATTAAATATTACAGGCGCTGAACTTATAACAGTGATTGATATAAAAGATGGGGTCAAACCAAGAGAAGAAGTAACTTGTGAGATTAAATATAAAGATGGAACAAGTAAAAAAATTCAAGTGTTATGCAGAATCGATACAGCAAATGAAGTTGAGTACTATAAAAATGGTGGAATACTTCAGTATGTTTTAAGAAATATGCTTAATTAACCTATTTTAAACGCAAAATTTTTTTTGCCAGATCATTAGCACTCAACCAAGCACTTTCAACTTTAGATCCAATAAACCAATCTGCGCATACTCCAATTCTTGTTTTTCTATCCCAATAACTTTTATAAGGTGATCCTTTTGAATTGTAAGAGTATTTCCAACCATGAGTTTTCTTAAATATTATTTTATTTTTTTTTACTCCTGTAAAATTGATGAATTTAGATATTAATAAGTTTTCAACTTTATTATTTATTTTATAAATATTTATTTTCTTTTTTGCCCATTTTACTGTTGATTGTATTGTCCAAAGACCAACTGATGACCTAAACCTTTTTTTACTATTCTCATAGGCAACCCATGCTAAAATATCATCATTGAATTTGATACTGCTAATTGGAATATCTTTTTGATTTTTAACAGCAATCATAGTTGTTATGTTTGGCTCCATATCTATCTTAAGATTTAAAATTTTTTTATTTAGAAATTTTTTGGCTAAAATTTTTAACTGAGGAAAAGGGCATGTAAAAATAATTGACTTTGACTTAATTACTTCATTATTTGTTAATGTAATTTCCCAAAAATAATTATTATTAAAAATTTTTTTTACCTCGGATTGATATTTTTGATCAATGCTTTTTAAGTAATATTTAGAAATTGCATTATTACCAATTCTTCCTATGAATTTTTGATTATTATCTTTTTTTTCGAAGGTAAAATCTAAATGGTTACCATCCCAAATTTTTAAAATTTTTTTTTTATTCAGTTGATTTATAAAATTTTTAAATTTTTCAGTTTTTGGAGATATATATTGAACGCCATGATCAAAACTTAAATTATCTTTAAATCTTTTGTTTGAAGCTCTCCCACCCGGGCCTCTTGCCTTATCAAGTATTTGAACAGAGTATTTTTTTGAAAGAAAGTTGGCTATCGTAGAGCCAGAAATACCTGACCCTATAATACAAAAATCTAACATTATAAGAATAAAAACTTATACTTTTCATTTATTGAAAGGACTTCATAGCTTACAAGTCCTCCAATAATTAATTGAATTGAAATTATTAAAATTACAAATAAGCCTAGATAACCAAGCCACATATGTTTTTTAATATATTCTGCAAAATAACTTGCAAGAGTGGCTATTAAAAATACAGACAATAATAATCCAATAACCATTAAGTGAAAATTACCTTTAGAAGCTGCTACTACTGCAATTGTATTATCAAAACTCAATGTAAGATCTGCAATCAAAACTTGGTAAACACCAACACTAAAACTTTTAGTTTCACCTGATTTTAGCTGAGGGGTTTTTATCTTATTTTTACCAAAAAAATCTTGTCTTAAATTATTTATAACCCATAAAAGCAAAACTCCGCCTAAGATTTTAATCCAAGCAAATTCAAAAAGATAATTAGCTCCTGATGCAAAAATAATTCTAAACAAGAATGCTGCAGCAACACCCCATGCTATAATTTTTCTTCTATTATCTGTTGCAAATCCTGCAGCGATTAAACCTATTATGATCGCGTTATCCGCAGCCATAACTATATCTATTAAGATTATTTGTATTGAGATAATTACTTGCTCTAACATTCGAGAATCAATGTATATAAGGTTATTAAGATATATTAAAGAATAAAATGGAACTGTTCAAAAGCTCATCAAAATTTTCAAAAAAACAAATAATTTTGTTGTCCATACCGGTTTTTTTTTCAAACATGGCCATTCCATTAGTAGGAATGGTTGATACGGGCTTGATGGGAAATCTAAGTGAAACCAAGTATTTGGCTGCAACTAGTATAGCTACATCAGTTATGACAATGATTGTTTGGAGTTTTGGTTTTTTAAGAATGGGGACTGTTGGAATAGTTGCACAGGCTTATGGTAGAAGTGATTATAGAGAGATAGTAAAAACGATTTTAAGAAATATAGCCCTTGCTCTAATTGCAGCATTTATAATAATTATTTTCTTCCCGGCTTTAAAAATTGCAATAAGTTATTTTTTTTCTCCTTCTGATGAAACAGAGGTATTAATAAAAACTTATTTAAATGTAAGAATTTTTTCAATTCCTGCAGAATTAATTATTTATGTTTTAGTGGGTTTTTATCTAGGTATACAAAAAACTAAAATTTCAAGTTTTTTAATAATTGTTCTATCAAGTTTGAATATCATTTTTAGTTCAATACTAGTTTTAACATATGATTTAAAAGTTTTTGGTGTAGCTCTAGGAACATTAATTTCAAGTTATATAACCTTAATTATTTTCACATTATTTACCTATAATTATATTATTCAAAAATTCAAAGTAATTCCTAAATTTGAAAATTTGGTAGTAAGATCTAAATTACTCAAACTTTTAAATATAAATTTAGATATTTTTATAAGAACCTTATTTCTCACATTTGCATTTCTGTGGGTAACTTATCTTGGTTCAAAAATTGGAGAAGATTATTTAGCAGTTAATACAATATTAATGCAATTTATTGTTTTATCATCATTCTTCTTAGATGCTTATGCATTTTCCACTGAAGGGATTGTAGGTTTCGCTATAGGGAGAAGGAACCGAAAATCTTTTTTAGAAGTTGTAAGAAATTCTATTCAGGTAAGTTTTATCACTGCTATTATTATATCAATAATCTATTTAATTTTTTTCAAAGAAATAATTTATATCATTACTGATATTGAGATTTTAAGATTTATTTCTTTTCAACATATCTTATGGGTAATTATAATTCCACCAATTGCATGTTTTTGTTATCAATTAGATGGAATATTTATCGGAGCATCACAAACAAAAGAAATTAGAAATGCAATGATAGTATCTGTTTTGAGTTATATTGGATTATCGATCTTCTTAACAAAATATCTAGACAATCACGGTATTTGGTTATCTCTTTTATTATTTATGATATTTAGGTCTTTGACTTTACAATATTATTTTAAAAATATTTTGAAAAAATTCTAAATGCAATTTTTATATAAAATACCGGGTTATATTCTACTCTTATTTGGCGGTTTTTGTTTAAGCTGGGGAGGATTTATTATTAGATCTTTTGAAGAGGCAAGTATCTGGCAAATATTATTTTTAAGATCTTTTTTTTTCCTTTTAGCTCTAATAGCTTTTCTTTTAGTAACTTATAAAAAAAATACCTTTAATATTATTAAAGATTCCGGCCTTCCAGGTTTATTAGGAGGTTTTGTTTTATCATTTAGCTTTGTTGCTTTTGTTGTTGCAATGAGCAATACAACAGTAGCAAATGTCGTTTTTATTATAAGTACTCAAACCATGTTCCTGGCAATATTTGGCTACTTTTATTTAAAAGAAAAAGTTTCTGTAATCGGTTTAATATCAATCCTTCTTGCTATGAGTGGTATTATTATAATGGTTGGAGACTCTATTTCAGGCGGATCATTATTTGGAAACATAGTGGCGTTAGCAATCCCAATAAATTTTGCGATTTTAGTAATGATAATTAGAAAAAATACTAAAGTTGATATGGTTCCGGCAATTTTTTACTCCGGAATATTCAGTTTGATTTACGGTTTTTTCTTAACAGAGTCCTTTGAATTCACTAAACATGATCTATGGATGGGTTTTCTTCTTGGAGTTCCGCAATTAGCGGTTAGCTTTATTTGTATAACAATCGGATCAAGAACAGTTGAGTCAGCAACAGTTGGAATTTTGATGTTGATGGAAACTTTATGTGCGCCTCTTTGGGTATGGTTATTTTTAAATGAAATTCCTCCAATTAGTGTATTTATAGGTGGCGCAGTCATTATTTCGGCAATAATATTGAAGAGTTTTGATAAAAAACATAGCAAGACTTGAATAATTTGCATTTGACTTTTTACTGTATTTAGAGGAAAGTCCTCTGCGTAACGGGAGAGACCATTTAGGCGCCGAAGGAGCAACCACCCCGGAAACTCTCAGGCAAAAGGACCGTTACCGTAATAACTCTGGAAAGCAGGCGAAAGCCTCACCGAAGGATTAAATCTCTCAGGTACATAGACAGATGGGGTTAGATAAGAGTTATTATGGAAGTACAAAAAACAGCTTTATACAACTATCATAAAAATTTAGGAGCAAAGTTTGTTCCTTTCGCTGGCTATGAAATGCCTATTCAATATAAAGATGGTATTGTTAAAGAACATATTTCTACAAGGACACACGCTGGTTTTTTTGATGTCTCACATATGGGGCAATTTTTTTTAGAAGGTGATGAAACATTAATAGAGTCATTAGAGAAGATTATACCAGCAGATTTAAAAAATTTGAAAATTAATCATTCAAAGTATTCTTTTTTACTAAATAATGAAGGTGGAATAATTGATGATTTAATTATCACGAGAACAGAAAAAGGTTTTTGTATAATCTTAAACGCAGCTTGTAAGGAAAATGATATAAAACAAATTTCTCAATTTTTAAAAAAACATCATAAACATCTTTTAAACAACGATTTATCTTTAATAGCGTTACAAGGACCTAAATCTGTAGAGATTTTAGAAAAATTAATTCCAGGCGTTGCTAATTTAAAATTTATGACAGGAAACAATTTTGAGTATGAAAGTGAAAATCTATATGTAACAAGATCTGGATATACGGGTGAAGATGGTTTTGAAATCTCAATTTCTAACACAAAAGTTGAAAAGCTCATCGATTTCTTAATTTCAAATGAAGTTAAACCGATAGGTTTGGGAGCTAGAGATACATTAAGATTAGAGGCAGGTCTGTGTTTATATGGTCATGATTTAAATGAAAAAATAAATCCAGTGGAGGCTAATTTAAAATGGGCTATAGCAAAAAAAAGGAAAGAAGTTGGCGGCTTTAATGGATGGGAAAAAATAAAAAATTTATTAGCAAACGGAAGTGAAAAAATTAGAGTTGGTATAAAGCCAGATGGAAAAGTTATAGCTAGAGAAAATACGAAAATCTTTTCGACAGATAGTAATGAAATAGGATTCGTTACTAGCGGTACTTTTGGCCCGAGTGTGAACGCTCCAGTTGCAATGGGATATGTTAAATCAGAGTTTTCTGAGGTAGGTACACCTATTCAGCTTGAAGTAAGAGGAAAAAAATATGGGGGTAAGATTTCTGAACTTCCATTTTATAAAAAAAGTTATGTTAAATAAGGAGAAACAAATATGAGTGAAAAAAAATTTTCAAAAAAACATGAATGGGTTTCACTAGATGGAGACATTGCTACAGTAGGAATAACTAAGCATGCAACAGAAATGCTCGGTGACATTGTTTTTGTGGAGGTTCCTGATGCAGGTAAAGCTGTAGAAAAAGAAGGTCAAGCAGCTGTTGTAGAGTCAACTAAAGCCGCGAGTGATGTTTATTCTCCTATTTCTGGAGAAATTACTGAGGGAAATAAAGCAATTGCAGATGATCCCGGGAGCGTAAATACTGACCCTGAAGGTGCTAGCTGGTTTTTTAAGTTAAAGATAAAAGATAAAGGTGAGTATGACTCTCTAATGTCAAAAGACGAATATGATAAATTTTGTAAGGAGAACCCTAGCTAAATGATTGATGATAATTCAAAAGAATTTATTAAAAGACATATTGGTCCTTCTAAAGAAGATCAGTCCAAAATGTTGCAATATGTTGGGTATAAATCATTAGAGGATCTAATGAGCAATACTGTACCTGAAAAAATCTTATTAAAAGATGATCTTAAAATTGATCAGCCAATGTCAGAGAACGATGCTTTAAAAAAATTAAAATCTATATCTAAAAAAAATAAAATTTTTAAAAATTTTATTGGAATGGGATACTATAATTCTATTACACCTAATGTAATTCTTAGAAATATTTTAGAAAATCCAGGATGGTATACATCTTATACACCTTACCAACCTGAAGTGGCGCAAGGTCGTCTTGAAATGCTTTTAAATTTTCAACAATCAATAATTGACTTAACGGGCATGGATATAGCTAATGCTTCTTTGTTAGACGAAGCAACAGCAACAGCAGAGGCAGTAGGATTAAGCCAGAGATTAGATAAGACAAATTCAAAAAAAATATTTATTTCAAGCAATTGCAATCCTCAGACAATTGATCTCATAAAGACTAGAACAAATCCTTTTGGTTTAGAATTGATCATTGGTGACGAAAAAAAAGAACTTTCAAAAATTAATGAAGATATAATTTGTGGTGTTTTATCTTATCCGGGAACTTTAGGTGAGATAAACGATCCTAGTGAAAGCATCAGTCAAATTCACAAAAAAAACGGCAAAGCTATTTTGGTTTGTGACTTATTGGCTTTAGCTAGATTAAAAACTCCAGCTGAACTTGGAGCTGATATTGCTGTCGGTAGTGCTCAAAGATTTGGTATCCCAATGGGATACGGCGGGCCCCACGCAGCGTTTTTTGCTACTAAGGAAGAATTCAAAAGATCAATGCCTGGAAGAATTATAGGCGTTTCAAAAGATAAACACGGAAAAAAGGCTTACAGACTTTCTTTACAAACTAGGGAGCAACACATTAGAAGAGATAAAGCAACAAGCAATATTTGCACTGCTCAAGCATTGCTAGCTATCATTTCTGCTGCCTTTGCGATTTATCATGGACCTGAAGGAATACTTAAAATAGCGAATAGAACTTCTAAATTAGCTAAAATCTTCGCTGATAACATTAAAACAGGTGGTTACAAGATTTTATCAGATCATTTCTTCGATACCGTCACAATTAATACTAGTGAAAAAACAAATTCTATTTTTGAGGCTGCACTAAAAGAGAATATAAACCTAAGAAAAGTTGATAAAGATCATTTATCAGTTGCTTTTGATGAAGCAAAAAAGCTTGATGATGTTAATTTACTTTTAAAGTTGTTTGGAGTTTCTAAAATTATTAAACAAGATGTAAAGGTTGAACTAGATAATCTTCCAAAAAATCTTTTAAGAACTTCAAAATACTTAACACATCCAGTTTTTAACAAATACCATTCCGAAACTGAGATGCTAAGATACTTAAAGAAACTAGAAGATTGCGATATTGCGCTCAATAGATCAATGATTGCTTTAGGATCTTGTACAATGAAGCTAAATGCAACAGCAGAATTAATTCCCATTACCTGGAAAGAGTTTTCACTTCCACATCCATTTGTTCCTACAAATCAAATGGAAGGCTATAAAATTCTCTTTAATGATCTAATAAATGATCTTAAAGAAATTACTGGATATGACGCAGTTTCTTTACAGCCAAACTCAGGGGCTCAAGGAGAGTACGCAGGTTTAATGACTATAAGAAAATTCCATAAAAATAATAAACAAGAAAATCGTAACGTCTGTCTAATTCCAGACTCAGCTCATGGGACTAACCCAGCAAGTGCACAAATGTGTGGGATGAAAGTCGTTGTAGTTAATTGTGATGAAGATGGAAACGTCGATATAGACGATCTTAAAAATAAAGCTGAAAAACACTCAAAAGATTTAGCTGCTTTAATGGTAACTTACCCCTCTACGCATGGAGTATTCGAGGAAAAAATCATGGATATTTGTGAAGTTATTCATAAGCACGGTGGACAAGTCTATATGGATGGAGCCAATCTAAACGCACTTGTAGGTGTTGCAAAGCCAGGGAAATTTGGACCAGATGTTTGTCATATTAATTTACATAAAACATTTTGTATACCTCACGGTGGAGGCGGACCAGGAATGGGCCCAATCGCTTGTGCTAAGCATCTAGCTGATTTTTTACCAACACACGAAATTATAAAAGAGGCAGGGCCTAAGAATGGAATGGGGGCTGTATCAGCTGCACCTTGGGGTAGTTCAAGTATACTTCCAATATCTTGGATGTATATAAAGATGATGGGTGCTGAAGGATTGAAAAAAGCCTCACAAGTTTCAATTTTAAATGCGAATTATATTTCAAAAAAATTATCCAAAGATTACAAAGTTCTTTACACTGGTAAAAATGGAAATGTTGCACATGAATGCATAATTGATATCCGACCAATTAAAGCAAGTTCAGGTATCTCTGAGGAGGATTTAGCAAAAAGACTGATTGACTTTGGCTATCATGCTCCAACAATGTCATGGCCTGTTGCTGGTACAATTATGATTGAGCCAACTGAAAGTGAAAATTTGGAGGAGATTGATAAGTTTTGTAATGCACTTATAAAAATTAAAAAAGAAATAAATTTAGTGGAGTCATCAAAGTTTGACAAAACAGATAACCCGCTGAAAAATGCTCCTCATACTTATGTTGAGTTAGCTTCCAGTGAGTGGAAACATGCTTATTCAAGAGAGGAAGCAGCTTTTCCAACTGAGTATGTAAAAAATAATAAATATTGGGCACCCGTTGCTAGAGTAGATAACGTTTTTGGAGATAGAAATTTAGTATGTTCATGTCCTTCAATGGATGAATATAAAGATGAAGCTGCTTAATCTCTTTTAATGAAAATCGCTGTTATCGGCTCAGGTATCTCAGGATTATCTTGCGCATATTTTCTCTCAAAAAAATATAAAGTTGATCTATATGAAAAAGAAGATCACTTTGGAGGTCATTCTTTTACCTACGAGATAAAAGAAGATGATAAGATTGTTCCAGTAGATCTAGGCTTTATTGTTTTTAATGAAGTTACTTATCCAAATTTAGTAAATTTTTTTAATGAATTAAAAGTTCCTTATGAAAAAAGCGATATGTCATTTTCTGTATCAATTAAGAATAGTAATGTTGAATATAGCGGAAGTGGTTTAGGAGGTATTTTTGCTAATAAATTAAATCTTCTTAATTTAAAATTTTTATATATGATTAGAGAGATAATTTCATTTTATAAAACTGCTCCAAAATTACTTGAAAGTGAAATTAAAGAGGAAACTCTTGGCAGTTTCCTTAATAAAAAAAAGTTATCAAATTACTTCATTGAGTATCACTTAATCCCCATGGTTGCTGCTATCTGGTCAATGCCTTTTAATAAAGCAAAGGAAATGCCATTAAAATTTTTTTTAAATTTTTTTACTAACCATGGTTTATTTAAATTCAAAAATAGACCGCAATGGTACACAGTTTCAAATAGAAGTAGATCTTATGTAAAAAAAGTAACAGAGAAAATTAGTGGAGAAATTTTTAAAAATTATAAAGTGGATAAGTTAATTAGAAGCGATGACAATATCAGAGTAATTATTGGCAATGAATATGTTGACTATGATCAAGTAGTGCTAGCTTCCCATGCAGACCAAAGTTTAAGAATGATAGAAAAACCAACGGAACAAGAAAAAGATATATTGGAAAAATTTAATTACGTGAAGAATGAGGCTTACTTACATACTGATAAGAGATTAATGCCTCATAAAAAAAGGGCTTGGTCTAGTTGGAATTCTGTTTCAAACGGTGAAAAGACATGCATTACCTATTGGTTAAATAAACTACAAAATTTAGATACATCTAAAGACTATTTTTTAACTTTAAACCCTATTTGTAAAATTAATGAAAATTCTGTTATAAAAAAAGTTGATTTTACACACCCATATTTGAATTCAAAAAATACCGCGCTTCAAAAAGATCTAAGATTAATACAAGGAAAAAAAAGGACTTGGTTTTGTGGAAGTTATTTTGGTTACGGATTTCATGAAGATGGACTAAAATCATCTATAGATTTAATAAAAAACTTTAAGATTTGATGAATTCCTGCATTTACAACGGTGAAGTAACTCATACAAGATTTAAACCTGTAAGACATTTTTTAAAATATAAAACTTTTTCATTATTAATTGATTTAGATGAAATTAATCAACTAGACAGTTCAATAAATATTTTCTCTCATAATAAGTTTAACATTTTCAGCTTTTACGACAAAGATCATGGAGAACGCGACGGAAGTGATTTAAAAGAGTGGGTTCTTAAAAACATTAGTAAGTTCAAAATAAAAGGTGAAATTAATAAAGTTAAAATACTTTGTTATCCAAGAATTTTTGGTTATGTGTTCAACCCTTTAAGTATTTTTTACTGCTACGAGGATAATAAATTAAAGGCGATTTTTTATGAGGTAAAAAATACTTTTAATGAGCAGCATACATACATTTTTAAAATAAAAGATAACGAGGAAATAGCTCAAAAATGCAAAAAAAAGTTTTACGTATCGCCATTTATGGATATGGAAACTTACTATAATTTTAAATTAATAAATCCCAATGATAAACTCTCAGTTTTTATTAAACAAACAGACTCGATAGGAACAGTTTTAACAGCCACCCAAACAGGAGAGAAAAAAGAATTTAATTCGAAACAACTCATTTTTAACTTTTTTAAGTATCCGTTAATGACAATTAAGATTATTAGTTCGATACATTTTGAAGCATTACTTTTATGGAAAAAAGGGGCAATATATAGAAAAAGAAATACTAAATTAAAGAACAATCTAAGTTACGAAGAATATTAATGAGTTTATTTAAAATTACAGAAAAATTTGTCTTGAATAAATTAAAGAACATCTCGCAAGGAAATTTAAAACTTATTAATTATGATGGAAAAGTTTTTCACTTTGGCGACTTAGAGAGTAAATTATCTTCAGATATCAAAATTAATAATCCAAATTTTTACCTAAACGTCGTTATGGGTGGAAGCTCAGCTTTAGGAGAAGCTCACATGAAAAAAGATTTTTATACCTCAAATTTAACAAATTTAATTGAACTTACAGCAAGAAATATCAATACAATCTATTCTTTTTCAGGAAGTTTAAAATTACAAAAAATAAAAAATTTTTTGAAAAAAATATTTGCATCTAATACAAAATCAAAGAGTAAAAAATATATTTCAAAACATTATGATTTAGGGAATGAATTTTTTTCATTGTGGCTTGATAAATCTCTCACTTATTCCAGTGCAGTTTATAAAAGCGATAAAGATGATTTAGAAATCGCTCAAAGAAATAAATTTCAAGAGCTTATAAATTTAATGAATATAAAAGATGGTAACAAGGTTTTAGAAATTGGATGTGGCTGGGGCGGTTTTGCTGAATTCTTAGCTAAAAATTATGATGTAAATGTAGACTGTATCACGATTTCAAAAAATCAATATGAATTTTCTAAAAAGAAGATTTTTAACTCAGGTTTAAATAATAAAGTTAATGTAAAGTTTTTGGATTACAGAGATCTTAAGGAAAAGTACGATCATGTAGCTTCAATAGAAATGATAGAGGCTGTCGGTGAAAAATATATGGACCAATATTTTGGTACAATAAAAAATGTTCTTAATTACAATGGTACTGCAGCAATTCAAGGCATCGTGATAAAAGATGACTTATTTGAAAGATATAGAGCGAATGAGGATTTTATTCAAAAATATATATTTCCAGGTGGATTTTTACCTTCAATTAAATTTATGGAGAATATAATTAAAAAAAATGACCTTAAACTAGAAAAAATCAATACTTACTCGGATGACTACGCCAGAACTTTAGCAACTTGGAGAGAAAATTTTTTAGGTGTTTGGGAAAAGATTAGCCCACTTGGTTTTGATGAATATTTCAGGCGTATGTGGGAATTTTACTTATCTTATTGTGAAGGCGGTTTTAAGTCTAGAAACATTAACTTGATTCAATTCTCTATGTCTAATAGATATTCGTCATGAAAAAATTTATAATACTATTTTTACTAATTTTAACGACAGGATGTGCAAATAAAATGAAACCAACAGATTTTAAAGATCAAAAACCAAGATTAGTCATCGAAAATTATTTATCGGGTAATGTTAAAGCTTGGGGGGTATTACAAAATAGATCTGGAAAAGTTACGAGACAATTTAAAGCTGATCTAAATGGAAAATGGGATGGTTCTCAATTAATTTTAGACGAAGTTTTTGATTGGAACGATGGGGAAAGACAAACTCGTCAATGGACTATTAAAAAAATTGATGAACATAACTATGAGGGAACAGCCTCTGATGTAGTTGGAACAGCCAAAGGATATTCATATGGTCCAGCTTTTAAATTCGAATATGTATTGTTAGTGCCGGTTAAAGGGAAAAATATCAAAATTACTTTTGATGATTGGATTTTCATGCAGGATGATCGCGTGGCAATAAATAGAGCGACAATGACTAAGTTTGGAATAAAAGTTGCAGAATTAACCGTAATGTTTGTTAAAGATTAACGCTTTACTAGTTTATCTACTAAAAATAAATAAAGTCTATAAGGTAATATTCTTAAAAATTTTAAAGTTAAAGTTAAGCCTTTTGGGAAATGAATTTCAAAAGCATTTCCTTTCACCAAACCATTATAAATTTTATCTGCAGCGTATTCAGGAGTTTTTAAAAACGGCATTGGAAACTCATTTTTATCGGTCAGAGGAGTTTTGATGAAACCTGGTGATACAACTGAGACTCTTACTCCAAATTTTTTAAAATCAAAGTAAATACTTTCACTAAAATTAGTTAGAGCAGCTTTTGAAGGACCATAACCACTTGAATTTGGCAGACCTCTATAACCTGCAATTGAAGAAACTATCGAAATATGTCCAGATTTCTTATTTTTAAAATAATCTTCAACAACTTTTACGCAATCAATAACGCCTAAAAAATTAACATTAATTACATTTTTAATCTTATCTGGATCTATATTTTGCTCGTCCTTTGGCTCATAAGTTCCACTTGAAAATAAACAAACGTCAATGTCACCAAAAGCATTTAAAATATCTTTAAAAACATTATTTATTTGAGACTGGTTGGTTACATCCAGGGGAAATGAACTTATATTGTTGTGTTCAGCTAGCTCATCCAAAAGTTCTTTTCTTCTTGCAGATACAGCAACTTTCCATCCCTCGTTAGCAAATTTTTCGGCTACTGCCTTTCCAATTCCACTACTTGCACCTGTAATCCATATTTTTTTCTGATTTTCAGACATAAATTAGTTATACCTTAAATTATGACGAAGAATAAATATTTATCTCTAACATTCATTCTTTTAATAACATTTTTAGCATCTGGAATTGGTGGATTTACTACTGCGACTTTTAAAGAGCCTTGGTATTCCCAGATAATTCTTCCAAGTTTTAATCCTCCAAGCTGGGTGTTTGGGCCTGTATGGACAATTTTGTATATCTTAATGTCAGTAGCAATTTGGCGTGTTTGGATAAACTATTATGATAATAAAATTTTAAACATATATTTTTTACACCTCTTTTTTAATATGATTTGGAGCATTATTTTTTTTGGTTTTCATCAAATAGGACTAGCATTACTAGATTTAGTAATAATTCTTTTATTTATAGTTCTCTTAATGAAAATTTATTATCTGAAAGATAAGATTAGTTTTTATCTGATGGTTCCTTACTTTTTATGGAGTGGTTACGCTTTAGTGTTAAATTTTAATATTTTTATTTTAAACTAAATTAAGCTATATACACGCATGGACTACAAAAACACCTTTAATTTTTTAAGATCTTTACCCGCAAAATTAAATACATTTTACAAAAAAAAATCAAAATCTGGAATTAAAGTAAACAATAAATCGAAAAATAAGAAAGATTTTGATCCAGTAACTAATTTTGATAAATCATTTGAAAAATATATAAGATCATTAATTTTAAAGAGATTCCCCAAAGATTCTATTATTGGAGAAGAGTTTGACGATAAAAAGTCTGATAATTATTTTCAATGGTCAATCGACCCGATAGATGGCACAAGAGCTTTTGTTATTGGAGCGCCGACTTGGTCCAACTTAATAGGCCTTTCTTTTAAAGAAAAATCAAAAGTTGGTTTAGCAAATTTCCCAGAATTAAATAAATTTTATTTAAATGATCAAAAAAAATCCTATATTTTTAAAAATAATAAAAAAAAAATTATTAAATCCTCTAATAATAGTAATTTAAAAACAATAAAAATTATTGGAAACTTTCATGGGACTTTAAGCTATGAAAGACAAAGAAAAGTTATAAAAAAATTTGGGTGGTCATTTAGGTTAGCCGGGTTTGATGCTTTAAATTATTGTTTATTAGCTGAAGGAACAGTAGATGCTGTAATAGAAGCAAACTTAAAGCCTTATGATATTTTACCTTTAATACCCATTATTAAAAATTCAGGTGCAATTGTAACAAACTGGAAAAATGAACCCGCAGAAACAGGAGGCAATATTATTGCTTCATCTAATAAAGCTTTACATTACAAGATACTAAGATTACTTAAACCTTTTACAAAAAAATGATTAATATATTTATAAATAGAGTTTTTAGAGCAATCAAAATTGATATAGATCTTTACGAAGAAGTTGAAAAAGATAAAAAAGCGACTTTTCAGGCTGGAATAGTAGTTGTTTTATCTAGTTTAGCCGCAGGAGTTGGCTCGATACACTTAGGAGCTTCAAATTTTTTAGTAGCACCAGCATTATCTTTGCTGAGTTGGTATGTTTGGGCTTACGTAATTTATTTTGTTGGTGTTAAATTATTCAGAGATCCAAACACAAAAAGTGATCATGGCGAGCTTTTGAGAACCATAGGTTTTTCTAGTGCACCAGGTCTGATTAGAGTTTTTGGAGTTACACCAGAATTGATGACCGTAACTTTTATAGGTTCTGCATTTTGGATGTTAGCTTGCATGGTTGTAGCGGTTAAATCTGCTTTAGACTATGAAAGTCTATGGAAAGCTTTAGGAGTTGTAGTTGTTTCATGGTTGTTTCAAGCATTCTTTTTATTCTTGATAATTGTTTTATTTAAAGGTTTCTAAAGGGGAAAAATAGTTTTAGCTAAATTACAGCTGTTACAAACTTTGAAACTATACATGATAAAATTTTGTTTGACGCTTTCATCTTCTTTTTTGCACTCTTCACAAATATTGTTGAGTTCAACATTCTTATTTATTACCCAAGCTCTATGATAAAAATTGTCAATATTTTTTTGAATTAGACCTTTAGCCACTTTCTCAGCCTCGATTTTATTATAAGGACCATGAACAATTTTTGTTTGTTCGTCTAAAGTATCTATATTGTTAGGATTTTCATGAATTCCCTCTATGACAATAAATCCATCGTTTTCCATAATTATTAATATATCATTTACAAAATGAAAAAAATTTTACTTTTTGTCACTATACTTACCCTTAGTTTTAATTTGTATGCGGAGGAAAAAAAAGCCTATTTTGCTGGCGGTTGTTTTTGGTGTATGGAAGAGTCATTTGATCAAATAGAGGGAGTGTTATCGTCAATTTCTGGATATTCAGGAGGTCACTTAAAAAATCCTACTTATCAAGATGTAATATATAAAGACACTGGCCACGTGGAGGCTATAGAAATAACATATGACTCCAAAGTTGTAAGTTATGAAAAACTTTTAAATATTTATTGGAGAAATATAGATCCTTTTGATTCGGAGGGTCAGTTTTGTGACAAAGGTAAAAGCTATAGATCAGTAATTTTTTTTCAGAATCAACTAGAGAAAGAATTTATTGATAAATCTTTTAAAAATTTAGAAAGTAAATTTAATAGAGAAATAGTCACTTTAGTTTGGAAATTTAAGAAATTTTATCCAGCAGAGGATTATCACCAAGATTATTATGAGAAAAATTTTATTCGTTATCTCATGTATAAAAATGGGTGTAAAAGAGAAGATATCTTGAGAAGAATATGGAATTGAAAAAAATAATTTTAGCAATTTTTTTTCTAGGTTTTATTAATTCAGTAAATGCAGAAATGATAAAACCAGCTGAAAATTTATCTGCTTATGATGTTATTAAAATACAATTAGATGCTCTCAAAAATAATGATGATAAAGATAATGGCATTAAACAAACATGGATATTTGCTCATCCTGATAATAAAAAGATGACTGGGCCATACCCTAGATTTAGAATTATGCTTTATGATGTTCATTATAGAATACTTCTAAACCATTTTTCACATAAGATAGATTTAATTACGAATACTGAAAATAAATTTGTTTATGGAGTGAAAGTATTAAGCGATGAGAAGCAACAATTTTTTTATGAATGGCACGTAAGTAAAGGTAATGAGGAAAATTGTCTTAATTGCTGGTTCACGACTGCAGTTTCAATGCCACTTGATCAAGGAAATTCAATTTGAAAAGACCACCCTTTGCAATACGATACTTAATTATTGGTGCAATATTAGTTTTGCCGCCAATACTCAGCACTCACTATGGATCAATATATTTAGGCAAGCATAATGGAGTCCTTTTAGGTTTTTGCGTCGGAATTGTTTGCGTATCTTTTGCATGCTGGAAGCTTTTTATCGATGGGTGGAGGGATGACGAAGACTGATGAAATTCGAAATCTCAAGGGACGGAGCTTTAAAACAGCTCGATGCTTTTATAAACAGTGAATTATCAAATTATAGTTTCAAAAGAAATTTTGATTTAGGCCCAAAAGACAAATCAAATGTATCTTGCTTATCACCTTATATCTCCCATAGATTAATTACTGAGTATGAAGTAGCCAAAACTGTTTTATCTAAGTTTCCATATCAAAAAGTTGAAAAATATATCCAAGAAATATTTTGGAGAGTTTATTGGAAAGGTTGGTTGGAGCTTAGACCTCAAGTTTGGACTGACTTTATTGAGGATTTAAAAGGATTTAAGGAAGATGACAATTATAAAAAAGCAATCAATGGTGAAACTCAAATTGAATGTTTTAATGATTGGGTAAAAGAGCTGAAAGAAAATAATTATTTACATAATCATACAAGAATGTGGTTTGCTAGCATTTGGATATTTACTTTAAATTTACCTTGGCAAAAAGGTGCAGAACTCTTTATGAAACATTTATTTGATGGTGATGCTGCTTCAAATACATTGAGCTGGAGATGGGTTGCTGGACTTCAAACTAAAGGAAAGCACTACGTTGCTCAATCATGGAATATAAGCAAGTTTACTAATAATAAATATAAGAATGTTAAATTAAATGAGAACGCATTACCTGTAACAGATAAAAGAGAATATAAATTAAACCCAATTGATTTTATTACAGAAGATAATTCAAATGAAAATTTACTAGTTTTTGAAAACGAATTAAATTTAGAAAATAAAAATTTAAAAAAATATAAAAATATTTACTTAGTTTTACTTAGTAATGATGTTCGAAAGCTAAAGCTTGAACAAAAAGTCCTAGACTATAAGTCAGAAATAATTAATGATCAAAAAAAAAGATTTGAAGAATTACAAATCATAAATGAAGTAAAATTTCAAACTCTTATAACTGAAATTAACTCTTTTGATGTAGTTCACCCATGCATAGGAGAAAATTTTTCTTTTTTAAATACTATTCGAAAAAAGCGAAATTTAAAATTAAACTTTGTTTTGAGTGAGGAAGACAAATTTTCATGGCAATTTTCTAATAAAGGATTTTTTAATTTTAAAAATAACATTCCTAAAATTTTGACAAGTTTTAAATTACAATAATCTATTTTGAAGAACATTTTTTTGAACAATATTTTACTCTATCCCAATTAAGTTTCCATTTTTTTCTCCAGGCGAAAGGTCTATTACAAACTGGGCAAGTTTTTTTTGGCAAATTAGCTTTTTTTATCATTAAGTTGATGTTTATTTTTTATAAATAGGAAATAAGCTGCAATCTCATAGAAAATATTTAATATAAAAAAAAGAGGTTTAATTTTAAATATTTTATATAAAAAATTATATTTAGGAACATTTTTCCAAATTATTAAAAAAGACTCTGCTCCATCAATTATTTTACCATCTTGTATAACATGCATTCTTCTTAAAAGTTCTTTGTATGATTTGGAGGTAACTTTCTGAGCTTCTTCATTATTAGTTACATCTATCCATTCTACCCTGTTATCACTATGTTTTTTGTAATGATTGATTTCGGCTCTACAAATATTACATGAATTGTTAAAAAAAACTTTAACCATTAGTATTTTCTTTAATAAAATTATTAGCAGCTTTAAAAATTCTTGTTTTCCTCTCTTTATTCATTTTTTCAGAAACTCTAACCATCATTGCAAGACGTGGATTTTTTAAAAAGAATTTCTTATGTCTATCTATAAATTTCCAATATAATCCGTCCATTACATCACACCAAGGACCCTTTTTAAAATGCATCATCTTGAGAAAATAACTAGATCCACAAATATAAGGTTTAGTTGCAAAAATTCCGCCGTCACTAAACAACCCCATTCCATAAACATTAGGCGCCATCACCCAGTCAGATGAATCCACGAACATTTCCATAAACCATTTATAAACTTGTTTAGGATTTATCTCACAAAGATTCATTATATTTGCCAATATCATTAGCCTTTCAATATGATGTGACCAACCGTAGTTTTTAGCATTATTGATTGCATGATCTAACGGATCTAAACCAGTATTCCCGTCATACCAAGATTTTTTCATTTTTCTTTTATGATTAAAAAAATTAGTGTTATCCAATCGTTGATCATAGTTTTGGTAAATTCCTCTCATAAATTCTCTCCAACCTATAATCTGTCTAATATAACCCTCTAAGGAATTAATAGGTACTTTATTTTCAATCTTTCTTAACTTCTCTATTATTTCTTCAGGGGCAATTAAACCTAAGTTTATAAGTGGGCTTAGCGCGCTATGAAAAACAGTATTTGATTTATCTGTCACTGCATCTTCATAATCCCCAAAAAGCTTTATTCTCTCTTTCAAAAACTCATCAAGCCATTTACTTGCGTCTTTTCGTGTAGTTGGAAACCAAAATTTATCAGCATTCCCTGGATGGTCTTTAAAATTTGAATTTATAAATTTTTTAAGAGTAATAGTTTCCTTTGTCTCTTTTGCCTTAGAAATTGCAGGAACTTTAATATTATTAGGAAGTTTTTTTCTATTATCTTCATCGAAACTCCATTTATTCCCTTTTGGAGTTCCATTCTTATTCATCAATAAATTCATTTTTGTTCTTACAATTTTATAAAAATTTGCCATGAAAGGCCGTTTATTTTTAGAAAGGTAATCTTTAAATTCTTGTCTCTCCATTAAAAACATTGGAGATCTAATTTGGTTTATCTTAAGTGAATTTTTTTTTCCTAAATTAAATATTCTTTTTTCAAAAAATTTATCCTCAATTTCAAAAAAAGTAATTTCTTTTATCTTTTTTTCTTTAATAGTCTTTTCTAATTTTTTTTCATAGGATAATTTAAAATCTTTATTTACATCTTTATAAATTACATTAAAATTTTTTGATTTTAGCTCGTCTTTGAAAGATCTCATTGAAGACAAAAAAAGAAGAATTTTTAATTTATGATGTTTTTCAAAAGTACATAAACCATAGTCCTCTGCCATAAAAAAAATGTGATCTTTATAATCAGATAGATATTTTGGGTTAAATAATTGATTTCCTAAAATAATAAAAAGCTTCATAGGTATTAAAATACATATTTTATTTATATATTACACGCGTCATTATTTGCATGTAAATAACCGTTAATAATGTTATTTTTAATTATGAAAAAAGTAATTTTAGGTGCAACAGGATCAATTGGATCCTCTTTGGCAAAGAAATTAGTTGAGAGTGGCGAGGAATTACACTTAGTAGGTCGAGATGAGTCTAGTCTATCAGCACTAGCCAATGAATTAAACTCATCATTTACTGTATGTGATGTTCTCGAAGAAAATTTTTCTGAAAAAATATTAGCAGATTTAAAAGATGAACAAATAAATGGTCTTGCTTTTTGTGTAGGTTCTATAGATTTAAAACCATTAAAGTTAACAAAAAAAAGTGATTTCATGCAGTCTTTCAATCTCAATCTTATTTCAGCAACAGAGACAATTAAGTCTTTAGCAGATAATTTAAAAAAAAATAAAGGTTCAATAGTTTTATTTTCAACAGTTGCCGTAAAACAAGGTTTTCCTAATCATGCGATTGTTTCATCATCAAAAGGTGCAATAGAGGGTTTGACATTGGCTTTAGCCGCTGAGTTCGCCCCGAATATTCGAGTGAACTGTATTGCCCCTAGTTTGACAAACTCTAAAATTTCAAATTTTTTACTAAAAAATGAAAAAGTTGCCGAAGGTATCGCCAAAATGCACCCATTGAAGAGAATAGGTGAGGGAGCTGACTCCGCATCTGTTGCTAAGTTTCTTCTTACTGACGAGAGCTCTTGGATAACAGGTCAAATATTGGGAGTAGATGGAGGACGATCATCTGTCGCATAACAATTTTGATTTAAAAGTTTAAATAAACATCATGAAAAATTTAATTATAGTAATCTTTTCTTTACTATTAAGTTCAAGTTTGTTTGCAGCTGGAAGTGATAGCAGCAGTAGCTCCTCTAACGAGACATCACTGTACGAAGATGCTGTTAAATTAGTAAAAAGAGCTGGTAAATTAGAAAAAAAAGAAAAAACAGAAAAAGCTAAAAAACTTTATTCTCAAGCTTTTAGTAAATTAGAAAAAGCTCATAAATTAGATAAAAAAAATCCTGATATTCTTAATTACATGGGGTTTACTTCAAGAAAAGTTGGAAATTTTGATCAAGCTGAGAAATTCTATCTAAAGGGTTTAAATATTAAACCAAACCATAATGGAATAAATGAATACTTGGGTGAACTTTATGTGCAAACTAATAGAATCGACAAAGCCAACGAAAGATTAGAAGTTCTTAAGAGCTGTAATTGCAAAGAATATGGAGAACTTGAGTTGATTATAAAAACTCGTGGTACAAAAGTTTATTAAGATAAGTCTACAGCAAACTTTTTTAATTTTTCAATTGGTATAAGTTCTAAGGTCTTAATATTTGTCTTTTTTAAATAAACTGAGCAGGCTGCATCCTCTTCGATAGCTCTAGCGTACCAAGTTGCACAAACACACCAGCAGTCACCCTCTTTCAAACCTGGAAATCCAAATTCAGGATGAGGTGTAATCAAATCATTACCTACCTTCTTTGACCAAAGTAAAAATTTATCTGTCACTTTTGCACAAACTGTATGAACCCCTCTATCATTTTTATCTGTATTACAACATCCATCCCTAAACCAACCTGTTAATGGGTCATTAGAACATGGTTCTAAAGGCTCACCGAAAACATTTTTTTGAATTTCATTACTCATCTTGAAAAAACATTAGCAATTTTTTTATCTATTTCTAAATTAAATGAAAAGGATCTTCTCTCTCCACTTGATTTAAATGGATATGCTGTATGCATCAAATAATGTGGAAAAAGAATTACATCACCTTCTTTAGGTTGATGATTGTAAATGCTATCACTTAAAAACATCTTGTTTCCATTTATAAAATCTATTGTGCCATCGATTTTTGATTTTTTATGGCCTTTTGGAACAAATTTTGGAATTTTTAAGTAACCCACACCAGATATATGTCCATCATGGTAATGTATTGGGTTATATTCATTATTAAATTGTCTCACTATCCAAAAATTTTTAATTGAAATTTTCTTTACATTTTTTCCAATAGTTTTAAAAATATATTTTTTTACCTCATTAGAAATTACTTTTTCTAAATTTTTTTTTACAAAAGATTTTGGTAATTGAAATTCTTGTTTTACCTGCCCAACTAATTTTTTCGAATAATCCAATTTTTTTAATAAACTCTTTTTATTTAAAATTTGGTCAACCTCATTATTAATTTTTTTTATTAATTTATTTGGAAATTTTAATTTAGCTATTTTTGGACCAAAAGGGCTTATTACTTTCATAATTATAGCTTAGTTGGATTAGGTTGACCTTTATAAACTTTTTCAGGATCAAATTTTTTTTCTTTTTCTTTGAATTCTAATTTAATTTCTTCAGAATTTTCAATTTTTCCTAAAGGTATTGATCTGTAAAAACATGATTTATATCCTACATGGCAACTTGCTCCGTTTCCTATATCTACTGACATCCACAATGCATCCTGATCATCATCTATTCTTAAATCAATAACTTTTTGCACAAAACCGCTTGTTTTTCCTTTGTGCCATATATCTTTTCTAGATCTACTCCAATAATGAGCTTCTTTAGTTTCAATTGTTTTTTTTAGAGCTTCCTCATTCATGTAACCATGCATCAATATTTCACCAGAGCTACTGTCCGAGGTAGTTACTGGAATAAGTCCATCGCCATCAAATTTAGGAGATAGAAATTTTCCTTCCTCTACCTCAAATACGCTTTCTCTCTTTTTGAACATGAGGGTAAAATAATGAAAAAAAGACAAAATAGCAATTTGCATTAATCAAATATGTCCTATAAAACCTCTAACAATGAAGTTAGTTAAAGACGCAGATAAAAGCACCTCAAAAAAGCCTGAAGTTTCGGATAAACAGGCAGAAGAGGCATTCAAAACTATTCTTAAATGGATTGGAGAAGATCCAAACCGGGAAGGTCTTGTTGAGACACCTAAGAGGTTAATTAAAGCGTTTAAAGAGTATTTTAAAGGTTATCATCAGGATGCTGAGGCTGATTTGTCTAAAACCTTTGGAGATGTGGAAGGTTATGACGATATGGTAGTGGAAAAAAATATTACTCTTGAGAGTCATTGCGAGCACCATATGGCACCAATAATTGGAGTAGCGCATGTAGCTTATATTCCTAACAAAAAGGTTGTGGGTTTAAGTAAATTAGCGAGAACGGTAGAAATATTTTCCAAAAGACTTCAAACTCAAGAAAGACTTACAATGCAGATCGCTAAAACTTTAATGAATTCATTAGACGCTAAAGGTGTGGCAGTTACCATTGATGCCGCTCATCAATGTATGACCATGAGAGGTGTCAAAAAGGAGAAAGCGACAACAGTTACTAACTATTTTTTAGGCTCTTTCAGAGAAGACTTAGGTATTCAAAACAGATATTTAAGATATATTAAAAAATAAATGTCTCAAAAATTTAAAGCTGTAGTCATAGATAATCAAAACGAAAAATTTACAAGAGAAATTAAAGAAATCGACATAGGTCATCTTAAAGATGGAAATGTTTTAGTCAAAATAGATTATTCAAGTCTTAATTATAAAGACGCATTAATTTTAAACAATGGAGGCAAGATTGTTAGAAAATTTCCTTTCGTTCCAGGTATAGATTTTTCAGGTACTGTAGTTGAAAGTGAAGATAACAAATTTAAAAAAGACGATAAAGTAATTTTAACTGGCTTTAGGGTAGGAGAGGCTTTCTTTGGTGGTTTTGCTCAGTACGCTAAAGTTGACGCAAACTTTTTAATCAAAATACCTAAAGATTTAGATGCTCATAAGTCTATGATGCTCGGCACAGCAGGTTTTACAGCTCTTTTGTGCTCTTTTGCAGTTAAAGCTAAAGAAGAATTGTTGCTAGGTGAAAAAGTAAAAGATGTTTTGGTAACTGGCGCTACGGGTGGTGTTGGAAGTATTGCCGTAATGATCTTATCTAAAATGGGATATGATGTTCATGCTGTAACAGGAAAAAAAGATAAAAATGATTATCTAAAAGGTTTAGGTGCAAAAAACATTATAGACAGAAAAGAATTTGAGGGAGAAAGCAAACTTCTAGAAAAAGGAGTTTGGGACGGAGTTGTTGACACTGTAGGAGGTGCTGCCTTAACAAAAATATTTGCACAAACAAAACCTGGTGGAATAGTTGCTGCGTGTGGAAATGCAGGGGGAATAAAAATCAACACAAATGTAATGCCTTTTATTATTAGAGGAGTAAAACTATGGGGCATCGATTCGTCTGGTTCCTCAATAAAACGAAGGGAGTTTGTCTGGGGCGAAGCAGCTAAATTGATTGATTTTTCCAAAGTTCAATCATTTACTAAAGAACTCTCATTTACTGAACTTTTAGATACTTTCCCTAAGCTTTTAAAAGGGGAGTTTTCCGGAAGAGCTATAGTAAATCCAAATAAATAAACTATAATCATTTAAATAATGGATTGGGACAAATTAAAAATTTTTCATACTGTTGCTGAGGCATCGAGTTTTACTAAAGCATCTACAATCTTAAACTTAAGTCAATCAGCAATTAGCCGCCAAATTCAAGGCTTAGAGAGCGATCTCAAAGTTCAATTATTCGAACGTCATGCTAGAGGTTTAGTTTTAACAGAAAATGGAGAGTATCTTTTTAAATCAGCTCATGAAGTAATTTCTAAATTAAAAGATGTTGAGTCAAATTTAAGTGGTCATAAAGATAAACTAAATGGAAAACTTGTAGTAACTACCGTAGTTAGTTTTGGAACCACTTGGCTTACTCCAAGAATTAAAGAATTTATGGATCTTCATCCTGGCATAGAAATTGAATTAATTTTTGACGATAGAGAACTTGATTTAGCGACACGTGAAGCCGATGTAGCAATAAGAATGAGAAGACCTAAACAGTTGAATTTGATCCAAAAAAAATTCGTAGATTTTAATTATCACATTTACGGCTCAAATAAATATTTGGAAAAAAACGGTTATCCAAAAACATTAAAAGATTTAGATAAACATAAATTTATCACTTATGGCAAAGGAGCACCATCACCAGTCTATAATCCAGATTGGGTATTGAAAGTTGGCGCAAAAGATGGAAAAAAAAGAAAATCTTTGATGAAAGTAAATAGTGTTTATGGATTATTATTAGCAGTTCAAAGCGGTGTGGGTTTAGCTGCACTTCCGGATTATATAGCTCATAACCAAAGTGGAATTACTAAAGTTTTACCAAATGAACCAGGCAAGCCTACCGAAACACACTTTGTTTATCCTGCGTCTCTAAAAAATAATGCAAGACTTATGGCTTTTAGAAATTTTCTTTTTAGTAAGGTAAACGAATGGAAATTTTAATTTCATTTATAATTCCTTTTATAATACTACTCACAGTTGTAGTATTTATTCACGAATATGGCCATTATTACTATGCAAAGAAATACGGAGTTGGTGTCACCGATTTTTCTATAGGATTTGGTAAAGAAATATTTGGCTTTAATGACAAATCTGGAACAAGGTGGAAATTCTGCGCAATTCCCCTTGGCGGATATGTAAAATTTTTTGGAGATAGAAATGTGTTTAGCCAAGCAGAGCAAGAAGAATTATTAAAAAAATATAGCAAAGAAGATCAAGAAAAATTGTTTGTAGTCAAACCTTTATATCAAAGATCTTTAATAGTAGCGGCTGGACCTTTTGCAAATTTTTTATTAGCAATATTTATTTTTGCATTCATTTACATGTTTGCTGGAAAAGATTTTACTCCTGCTCAAATACAAGAGGTTCAAGTGGAAAGTCCTGCTGAAGAAGCAGGCATTAAGTCAGGAGATATTATTCAATCTATAAATGGTAAAGATATAAATAGCATTATGGAAGTTTCCGCCTTCATTAATTCCTCTTCATCAGAGATAATTGACATCGGCATATTAAGAAATGACAGTGAAATTACATTTTCTGTAAAGCCTAGGATAATTAAAGGGAAGGACTCTTTAGGCAATAAAGCAAATAAAAAGATTATCGGTATAAAAATAGCTCCTTTAAATGATGAGATTAATAGAGAAAGATTAGGCCCAGCAACTGCTTTGCTTTATGCTTTAAAAGAGACTTGGTTTGTAATTCATGCTTCTTGGAATTTTATTATTTCGATGTTTAAGGGCACAGGGGACACAACTCAACTAGGCGGTCCTATAAAAATAGCTAAAATCACCGGTCAAGTTGCAAAACTAGGCTTTATAGCCTTTCTAAGCATTATGGCTTACATATCGATCAGTTTAGGATTTATTAATTTGTTGCCTATTCCTATGTTAGATGGTGGACACCTAATGTTTTATGCTTTTGAAAAGGTTTTAGGAAGGCCTTTAACTCAAAGAACACAAGAGGGATTTTTTCGAATCGGTCTTTTTTTGCTACTTTCTTTGATGTTTTTTACAACATTTAATGATTTAAAAGATTTAGGCTTATTTTAAGCCATTTTTTAAATCAAAAAAGTCAATAAAATCAACACTTTTAAAGCATACAATATATAGTGTTGATATTTACGTGAAACACCAAAAAAATGTTGATTTTATTGGATTTTTATAGAAATTACTAAATAACTAAGGGGCATAAATGAATAAAAAACAATTAGTAGCAAAAATATCGTCCACATTAGGTCAAAGCAAAGCTGATGCTGAGAGAACTTTTGACTCAATAACGACTATAATTTTAGATGCTTTAAAGAATGACGATACTGTAAAAATAGCTGGATTTGGTACTTATAAAGTAGCAAAAAGAAAAGCTAGGGTAGGAAGAAACCCGCGAACAGGTGAGTCCATTCAAATTGCTGCATCTCAGAAAGTTAAGTTTTTACCTGCTAAAAGCTTAAAAGAAATGTTTAACCGATAAACGTTTAATTTAGCCCTTATTTGATAACCTCAAATGAGGGCTAAACTACTTGCAAAAACTGCATAGCTCAAATTAAGACAATTCAATTCTTTTTCAAAATTTAAAACCCTATAACGCACGCTTAACAAGGGAGTTAATATGAAAAAATACTTAGGATACTTTCTAGCAGGTACAGCCATATATTTTGGTTTCGCAGGTCTTGGTTATGCTGAGACTACTGTTTCTGCAGAAGTACAATACATTTTCAATACCCTATTATTTTTAATGTCAGGTTTCTTGGTCATGTGGATGGCCGCAGGTTTCGCTATGTTAGAGTCAGGGTTAGTAACATCAAAATCTGTATCAGCAATCTGTGCAAAAAATATAGGTCTTTATTCAATCGCCGGAGTAATGTTTTGGTTGGTTGGATATAATCTAGCTTACGGTATTCCAGAAGGCGGATATATCGGTACTTTTACTCCATGGAGTGACGGATCATCATTAGAAACAGGTTATTCTGATGGTTCTGATTGGTTCTTCCAAATGGTGTTCTGTGCAACAACGATGTCAATCGTGTCTGGTACGTTAGCTGAAAGAATTAAGATTTGGCCATTTTTCTTATTTGCCGCAATTTTAACTGGAATTATTTATCCAATTGAAATGGGTTGGCAGTGGGGTGGTGGTTGGTTATCTGCTGCTGGATTTTCAGATTTTGCAGGTTCAACATTAGTACATGCTGCTGGAGGAGCCGCTGCTCTTGCAGGTGCAATCGTATTAGGTGCTAGAACTGGCAGATTCTCAGGAAAAGGTGAGGCAAAACCAATGGCACCATTCGCGGCATCATCTATTCCATTAGCAACTTTAGGGGTATTTATACTTTGGTTAGGTTGGTTTGGATTTAATGGTGGTTCGCAATTGGCCGCTGGAACACTAGAAGATGTGTCTTCAGTTGCAACAATTTATATCAATACGAACTTAGCTGCAGGTGGTGGTGTTTTAGCCGCTGCAACTGTTTCTAGACTTATTGGTGGAAAAACTGACGTGGTAATGATGCTAAACGGTGCGATAGCTGGATTAGTAGGTATTACGGCAGAACCATTAACACCAAGTCCATTAGCTGCAATTTTCATTGGAGCAATAGCAGGAGTATTAATGTACTTCTCAACAAAACTATTGTTCAAAATGAAAATTGATGACGTAGTTGGAGCCATCCCAGCACACTTAGTAGCTGGAGTATGGGGTACATTAGCAGTGCCATTAACAAACGGTGATGTTTCTTTTGGAGCACAATTCCTAGGAACAGCATCAGTTGTAATATTCGTATTCGTAGTCTCACTAATCGTTTTCCAAATTATGAAAAACACAATTGGATTAAGAATTAGTAAAGAAGCTGAAAGATTAGGAACTGACAAAGCAGAGGTCGGTGTAATAGCTTACGGTATTAGAGACTAATTAAAATTCCCTCCCTCGTTAGTTGGGAAAAATTATAAGGCCTGGTTCGGTTCCCCCGTCCAGGCCTTATTTGTTTTACAATGCTCGTATGCATAAAATTCATGATTCAAAACTCTGAAATTTGATATCAAGACATCAAAAAAAAAGGGGGAAACATGAAAAAATTAACTTTCATTTTATTAGGTTGTATTTCTGCTTTACTGATTAGCTCTCAAAGCTTTGCAGAAACTACAATGTCTCAAGAGGGACAATATATTTTTAACTCACTAGGATTTTATTTGGGCGGAGTGCTAGTTGCTTTTATGGCGGCAGGTTTCTGTATGCTTGAGAGTGGATTAGTGACAACAAAAAGTGTATCGACAATCGCCGCGAAAAATATAGGTAAATTCGCTATATGCTCGCTCGTATTCTTTTTGGTAGGCTATAATCTAGCTTACGGAGTGCCAGAGGGTGGTTATGTAGGTTCATTTACCATTTGGACAGACTCATCAAATGCTGAAACAGGTTATTCAGGTTATTCAGACTGGTTCTTTCAAACTATGTTCGTGTGTGCAACAGCATCAATCGTATCTGGTGCAGTAGCTGAGAGAATTAAGATCTGGCCCTTCTTCATTTTTTCAGCAGTCATGGCAGGAATTATCTACCCAATTTCTATGGGATGGCAATGGGGAGGCGGCTGGTTAGCTAGCGGTGGCTTTTCAGATTTTGCCGGATCAACTCTTGTTCATGGATGTGGTGGTGCAGCAGCACTCGCAGGAGTAATTGTGTTAGGCGCTAGAGAAGGAAGATTTGGCAGAAAGGGTGAAAAGAAATCTATGCAACCTTTTGCTGCTTCAAGTATTCCTTTAGTAACTTTAGGAACATTTTTACTATGGTTTGGTTGGTTTGGATTTAATGGATTCAGTCAATTAGCAATGGGAACTTTTGATGACGTAAATGCAATTTCAAAAATTGCAGTCAATACCCATTTAGCTGGAGCTGCAGGTACTTTTACCGGAGCTGCAATAACAAGATTAATCGGAGGAAAAACGGATATCGTGATGATGCTTAACGGTGCACTAGCTGGACTAGTGGCTATTACTGCAGAACCTTTAACGCCTGGTCCAATTACAGCTATGTTTATTGGTTCTATTGGAGCGATAATAATGTATTTCGGTACGAAAATGTTAGAAAGCTACGGTTTGGATGATGTAGTTGGAGCTATTCCAGTACACATGTTTGCAGGAATTTTTGGTACATTAGTAGTTCCACTTACAAATCCAGATACATCCTTTGGTACTCAATTCTTAGGTACTGCTTCTGTATGTATCTTTAGCTTTGGATTATCTTGGGCAACATTTACAATACTTAAATCAACGGTTGGTTTAAGAATTAGTAAGGCTGCTGAGAAATTAGGAACTGATAAAGCCGAAGTAGGTGTAACAGCTTACTCCATAAGAGACTAAAATAGATTATAAAAGGCTCGAGAAATCGGGCCTTTTACTGGTTATTTTCTTTCCAAATTTTTTCCCAATCTACGTTAGGTGATAATCCAAAAATAGAATTAACATTAGTAAAATGCACTGCCAAAGACGGTATGGGCGAAATACATAATTCTTTCTCATAGATTCTGTGAAGTGGTTTTTCGAATGGAGTATGTTCTTTTTTACACATACCAATATATTGGTCCCAATATTTCTCTATAATATTTTTGCTGGTAAGAAATGTACATAGAGTTTCATTTACTTTTCTCCAATGATAATTATGCCCTAAAAAATTCTGGGTAACATCAGCTTTTGCATATAAATATGGATAGTCTGTTGGACACAAGATTAAGTCTCTATTAATTTGAGAGGCTAATCTCTCATAAGTAAATACCATTTCGCTTATTGCATGTTTTTGGTGCAAATAATCATCTTCTACAAAATAAATTAAGTCTTCAGATTTTTTTGCCTCTAAAAGAGATTTATTAATATTTGCCATGTTTGACATTTGGTTTGTAGAGACCTTTTCGCCTCTCTCATTTAAGTTTTCTATTTCATTTTCAAAATTTGAAATATCAAGATTTATTAGATCATAATTAATTCTAAAACTTTTAAATATAGAATTTATTTTTTCTAAATTTTGTTTCGAAGAATTGTGATCAATTACTTTAAAGTTAATTTTAATTTTTTCGAGTTGAGAATTATTTTTTACTGAATTTAATATAGAATGAATTGTTCTGGATGTGTACTCAATTTTTTCCTTTTCAAACAGTCTTTTCTTATTTTGAGTAAGCATATTAACACTTGTACAAGTACGAATAATTATGTCTAAAGCTTTTACAGGTCTTGTAATGTCAATTTTTCCTAGAGGGAGATTAATTGAATTTTTTCCAATTGTGCTAATTTCATCATTAACCTTTTTATCTAACGTGACAATTTTAAAAGAATTTTGATCAATTATTTCAAAACCTAATTTTCTAGAAAGCTTGATAAAAATTTTTTTCAAAAAACTATTTTTTCTTGAATTTTCAATATTTTTCATACTAGTAAAATATATATAATAGTTTAATTATTTGATCTATGAGTATTAAATCTTCACAGAAATTAGTTCAAGAAGCCAATGAAAATATTGAAACACTAAGCGCAGAGGAAATAAAAAGCCTTGTTGAAAAAAACGAGGTCACCTTAATAGATGTGAGAGATATACGTGAACTCTGGAAAGAGGGAACTATTAAGGGTTCAAAACACATTCCAAGAGGTATGTTAGAATTTTGGCTAGATCCTGAAAGCTCATACTATCAAGAAAATAAAATAAAAGATTCAAAAAAGATGGTCTTATTCTGCGCTTTAGGTTTTAGATCAGCTCTTGCCACTAAAGCTCTTGTTGATATGGGCTTTAAAAATGTAGCAAATGCCATTGGAGGATTTGACGCCTTAAAAAATGCTGGACTAGAAGTTGTGATTAAAGAGAAAAAATAAAATTATTTGCTCGCCTCTTTTAAAACAAACTCTATTCTGTCTTGACCCCAGAAAATTTTATTATTTGAAACAAAAGTAGGTGCTCCGAAAATACCTTTCTCATAAGCCTCACTTGTTTTTCTTTTTAAGCTATCTTTAATTGCAGATGAGGTTGCTCGTAAAGCAAAGGTCTTAGGATTTACATTTAAATTTTTTAGCACCTTTTGTATAATATTTTCATCGTTCATATTCAGTCCATCTTGCCAAATTGAATTAAAAATATTATCAATGTAATAACTTTTATAATTATCCTCTTCTGCAACAAAAACACCACGCATAAGATTTAAACTTCTTATTGGAAAATATGAATTAAATTTAAATTTTATATTATTTCTTTCGGCAATTAATTTACAGTCCCTGATCATATGTTTAGCCTTTGCAGGTATAAATGCTGGTGCTTTAATTCCATGCAAATTATGCAAACCGCCTAAAAGTATTGGTTTATATTTTACTTTTATCGATACTTTATGTTCTATTTTTCTTATTTCTTTATGAGCTAGAAAAGAATAAGGACTTACAAAGTCAAAATAAAAATCAAAAGGCTTAATCATTAAAACTGATTTTTTTTGCAAAAAATATTCTAAAAAACCAATACACTAATATTCCTACTGGCCCGGTAAAGTAAGTTAAAATTAGTGAGGGTATTGTAATAATTTTTGGAACAAAATATCTTTTTGAGTCTCTTATAATCCACGAACCTACAAATAGACTTATAGCAAGAAAATGAAGCCAAAAAATTAGCAACAAAGACTCATTAGCAAACATTGAATACAAGCCATCTAAACCACCGTACAGTTCAAAGCCATCAAAAATATTATTTTCTAAGTACAAATTATAAGATAAGTAAATATATCCAACAGCAAGAAGCAATGGAACAATTATTGATTGTACAAAAAAATTAGTCAGACTATGATTTGGAGCAAAAATTAATAACAACCAAAAAGGAATTACCCCCCAGTTTGCAGCTAAATAAATATTTTCAGAATTTACCAAAGCTAGAAGATCATTTATCATCGAAAATAATATAGTATATTAAAATAATGAATCCCACAGCAAATAAAAGCGATTTTGATGATCTAACTACAAATTTGAAAGACTTAGCGTATTCTTATCTGGAAAAATATAATCCCTCTAAACAGCAATTAAAGGTTTTTTTACTCAAAAAATATCTTACAAAAATAAAAGGTACTAAGTCTAAAAAAGAAGTGACCTCAATAATTGAAGAAATAGTTTCAAATCTAGAAAAAAATAAATTTTTAAATGATGAACTATACTCAGATTCAAAAGCAAGAATGTTTTTAAGAAGAGGATACTCTCTTAATAAAATTAATAAGTCTCTCAGAAGCAAAGGTATAGAGGATAAATATGTAAAACAAAGTATTGAAAAAATAAAAGACAATGAGATTGAACCAGATTTTGTGTCTGCATTAAAACTTTGCAAAAGAAGAAGAATAGGTCCACTAAGACCCGGAGATAACCGTGAATTATTTTATAAAAAAGATATGGGTATTTTAGCAAGAAATGGATTTAGTTTTGAATTATCTAAAAGAGTATTAAATCTTGAGGCTGATGAGTTTAGCAAATTAATCAAGCTTGTCTGATTTCTTTCTTTTTTCCTCCTCAACAAGTAAATCAATTTTACTTTTTAAAGCATTTCTTACTAAAATAAAAAATAAAACTCCAAAAAAAGTAACTGAAAGAATAATTATTAAGATTGTTTTAATCATTTAAATTTTTAGCTCTTCTTATCAATAAACTAGGATTTTTGTAATTTTCTTTTCCGTATAAAAAAGGCTGTTCATCTAAAGTTGTAATTATTGCCCCAGCATTTTTGGCTACTGCATGCCCTGCAGCATAATCCCACTCATGTGCTCTTTCTCTAGCTGCATAAATATCATACTCACCAGTTGCTATTACACAAAATTTATAAGAGCTGGCCATTTTAACTATAGAATTAACTTTATACTCTTTTAATTTATTCAGAATAATATCGGAAGGCTTTATAACGCTTGATACTGCAACTACTTTTCCTTTTGGCTGAAGTTTTTTACAATTAATCTTTTTAACATTATCATTTTCAATTAAATAACTTTCTCCTGGAGCATAAGTATAAAAAAGTCTATTTTTTTTTGGTACGCCTACAAGCCCTAGAACTGGAACAGTGTTAATTATTAAAGCTGCATTGAGTGTATACTCTTCTTTGCCTGCTATATATTCCTTAGTTCCATCGATTGGATCAATTAACCAAAATACTTTTGAAGTATTTTTTACATTTAAATCTATTGTCTCCTCAGAAACTATATTAATATTGGGCGTTAATTCAGAGATTTTTTTCTGTAATAAGTCGTTTACTTTTAAATCTCCATTGCTAACAGGAGATTTATCCTCTTTAATTTCTATTTTTAGCCCTTCGCTATAGAGCCTTATAGACTCTTTTCCAGCATAATTAAAAGTTTCAATAAGACTTTCGGCAATATTTTTAAGTTCATCTTTATTCATTTTCAACTTTTTCTAATTTTACATTTTCAATATTTATTACTCTTTTTCCAAAGTTTTCAAAATTTACTGTTACTTTGTTTCCTAAAATTGACTGAACTTGACCAATACCCCAATCCTGATTTGCAGGATTTGTCACATAATCACCTGGTTCAAAATCAATAAGCATTATGGAAAATTACTATTAAATATACTATACACTCTTAATTATGAATTCTCTAGGCATTAAAAAGCCAAAAAAAGAAACTAAAGTTGTGGTAGCGATGTCAGGTGGCGTTGACTCTTCTGTTGTGGCCGCATTGATGAAACAAGAGGGTTTTGATGTCACGGGAATAACTCTTAAACTTTACGACGACTCAAAACAATCAAAAGAGGGGAGACAATGTTGTGCCGGCCAAGATATTTTAGACGCAAAGAGAGTTTCAGAAAAAATTAATATTAATCATGAAATTTTATACTACCAGAAGAAATTTAAAACAGAGGTAATCGACTCTTTTATAGACAGTTACGCTTCAGGAGAAACCCCTATTCCATGTGTTCAATGCAATCAGACAGTTAAATTTAGAGATTTATTTAAATATGCTAAAGATTTAAAAGCAGACGCGCTAATAACTGGTCATTACGTTTCTAGAGTTCAAAATAATAGTCACGCAAGTATGTATCGAGCCAAAGATTACAGTAGAGATCAAAGTTATTTTTTATTTAGTACTACACAAGAGCAACTTGATTATCTAAGATTTCCTTTAGGAGAAATAGATAAATCTGAAACAAGAAATATTGCAAAAAAATTAGATTTAAATGTTGCTGAAAAACCAGACAGTCA
>CACJWN010000003.1 GCA_902597175.1 uncultured Pelagibacteraceae bacterium
AATATTTATAAAGATCAACACCTAGTTTTGTAATTTTAAACTCAACCTCGTTATCGATAATTAAATTTGATCCGTTTCTTTTAAAATTATATTTATGGTAACCGATTGATTTATTGTTTCTAAATAATTCATATTCTAAATAATTATATTTTGAATAGTGGTCTACATGAGCATTAATTTCTAAAGACATTATAGAAATTAAAGCAATTGAAAGTAAATATTTTTTCATATATTTAGTGTTATGGAAACTTTTTCAGTAATTTCTCAGATTGGAAATACACCATTAGTAAGACTAAAACAAGCCTCTGAATTGACTGGTTGTAATATATATGGAAAGGCTGAATATTTAAATCCAGGAGAGTCTGTAAAAGACAGAGCAGCATTATTTATTGTTGAAGATGCAATCAAAAGAAAACTTATTTCAAAAGGAGGCACCATTGTGGAGGGAACAGCTGGAAATACTGGGATAGGATTAGCTGTTGTTTGTAAAGAGTATGACCTTAAACTAAAAATAGTTATTCCTAATACCCAATCAATAGAAAAAAAAGAAACTCTTAAAAAATTAGGTGCTGAACTAATTGAGGTTGATGCTGTGCCTTACTCAAATCCTAAAAATTATATAAAACAGTCTAAACAAATCGCTGATGATTTAAATAAAAAAAGTAAAAAAGGTGTCTACTGGGCTAATCAGTTTGATAATGTCATTAATACAGAAGCTCATATCAAAACTACTGCAGAAGAGATTTGGAACCAAACTGCTGGCTCGATCGATGGTTTTACTTGTGCAGTTGGTACGGGTGGTACTTTGGCTGGTGTTTCAATAGGATTAAAAAATAAAAACAAAAATATAAAAATTGCTTTATCTGACCCGATGGGTTCTTCGCTGTTCTCTCATATTAAGTATAATAGACTAGAAAGCTCAGGCAACTCGATTACCGAAGGTATTGGAACTGCAAGAATTACCAAAAATTTTGAAAAGGCATTGGTTGATGATGCTTTTCAAACAGATGATACAGAAGCTTTAAATATAGTGTACGAATTAATTGAAAATCAAAAAATTATACTAGGTGGGTCTTCAGGTATTAATATTGCTGGTGCTATTAAGCTCGCAAAAGAAATGGGTCCTGGAAAAACTATAGTTACTATACTTTGTGATAATGGAAAAAGATATGCTAGTAAAATTTTTAATAAGAAGTTTTTAAAAAGTAAAAATTTACCAATACCAAAATGGTTATAATATTTGACTTAGAAAGAGTTTAGTACGATCTGATTTTGGATTTTCAAAAAACTCTTTTGTTTTTGCTCTTTCAACTATTTTTCCTTCATCCATAAAAATCATATAGTCTGCCACTTCCTTGGCAAACCCCATTTCGTGAGTAACTACTATCATAGTCATTCCGCCTTTTGCTAAATCAACCATTACATCTAAAACTTCTTTAATCATTTCTGGATCTAACGCGGAAGTAGGTTCATCAAATAACATAATTTTTGGTTCCATGCATAGTGCTCTAGCTATCGCTGCTCTTTGTTGCTGGCCTCCTGAGAGTTGACCAGGAAATTTAAGAGCTTGATCGTCGATTTGAACTCTTGTTAAATTTTTCATTGCAACTTCCTCAGCTTCTTTTTTAGGTAACTTTTTTACCCAAATAGGTGCTAAAGTACAGTTATCTAAAATTGAAAGATGAGGAAATAAATTAAATTGCTGAAACACCATTCCAACTTCTGCTCTTATCTTTTCAATATTTTTAGTGTTCTCAGCTAGCTCTGTGCCATCAACGATAATATTTCCCTCTTGATGTTCCTCTAATCTATTGATGCATCTTATTAAAGTTGATTTTCCGGACCCTGATGGACCACAAATAACTATTTTTTCTTGTGGAGCAACTTCAAGATCAATATCTTTTAATACCTGAAATTTATCAAACCATTTATTAACTTTTTTTAACTCAATTATTTTTCCCATTTTATCTCTCAGTACTTAACTTTTTTTCTAAATTTTGACTGTATCTACTCATTGCATAGCATATTATCCAGAAAACTAAACCAGCAAATACATATCCTTCCATAGCCATACCTAGCCATTTCGGATTAGTCTTAGCTAAACCTATCATACCTGCTAATTCCATCAACCCTACTACAAAAATTAAAGGTGTATCTTTTACTAAGGCTAACAGTGTATTAGCTATTCCAGGTATTACTAATTTTAGAGCTTGAGGCAATATAATGAGTACATTCATTCTCCAATATCCCATACCTAAAGATTTAGCAGCCTCATATTGACCTTTTGGTAACGCTTGTAATCCTCCTCTAACAACTTCTGCCATGTAAGCAGCTTCAAACAATGTGATAGCTATTAAAACTCTAATTAGCTTATCAATAAAAGTGCCATCTGGTAAAAACATAGGAAACATTACAGCAGACATAAATAATACTGTAATCAATGGAACACCTCTCCAAAGTTCTATGAACCCGATAGATATATATCTGATAGCGGGTAAAGTTGATCTTCTTCCTAAAGCAAGAAATACACCTATAGGAAAACAAAATAATATTGCAAATGCAGATATAATAAATGTTAAAGATAAGCCTCCCCATGCAGCAGTTTCAACATATTTTAAACCAAAACCTCCACCAGAGATTAATTCAATGCCTAAAAACGGGTATATAAATATTAAAAATAAAATGAAATATTTTTTAAGTTTTGCTGAAACAAAAAATGAGACACCAACAATAGTAAATAAGATCAAGAATGCCGTATTAATTCTCCATTGTTCAGCATCTGGATAAAGTCCGTACATAAACCTATTAAACCAAACTTTAATAAAAACCCAGCAAGCACCATCACCTGTACAATCCTCTTTGGTATTACCTACAAAATTTGCATCTAAAATGAACCAATTTAAAAGTGGTGGAATAGATTTGATTAAAATAAAAAGTGTAAGAAGAGTTAAAAATGCATTAAAATTATTGGAATTTATATTCTTGTTTAAAATATCAAGAGATCTAATTCCACTAAACTCAATTCTTATTAAATAGAGTCCAATAAAACCAAATACTAGAGGTAAAAAATAACTGATTTGACTTGGAAAAAAGCCTAATAAATTATAATTAAAAAAAGCATTAACAAAGACATCAAGAAGACTTAAGAAAATAAGCGTAATTCCTATAGGAAGGTAAGATTTAATGTTTTCTTTGGAAGGTTTAGAAATTATATTCATTATTTTTCCTTAATAGCCATTTTTTTATTATACCAATTCATGAATATTGAGATTGAAATACTCAAAGTTAGATAAGTGAGCATAGTGATGGAGATTATTTCGATTGCCCTGCCTGTTTGCATTAAAGCAGTACCAGCAAAAACTAGTACTATATCAGGATAAGCGATGGCAGCAGCTAATGAGGAATTTTTAGTTAAGTTAAGATATTGATTAGTTGTTGGCGGTATAATTATCCTTAGAGCCTGGGGCATTACAACTAATTTTAAAATTTGGTTTTTAGTCAAACCTATACTAGCTGCGGCTTCTTTTTGGCCTTTACTTACTCCCAAAATTCCAGCTCTTACATTTTCAGCGATAAAAGTTGCTGTATACATTGACAAAGCTAAAGCTAAAGCAATTAATTCAGGAATAATACTAACTCCACCTTCGAATGTGAAAACTGTTGGTGAAAGTTGTTTCAAAACTGGATATTCAAAAGTAAGAGATACTCCAAAAAAAAGAAAAGTAATTAAAGGTACTAATATTAATGTTGATAAAGATATTATTGCAGTTGGTAATTGTTTTCCAAATTGTTCTCTTTGTTTCGTAGCGTAAGAATTTATAAAATAGATTGCTATAAATGCGGCTATTATAGATAGAAGAAAAATGTTAAAATTTGTCCATATAAACTTTGGAACGTACCAACCTTTTATTGTTAAAAAAGAAATATCATTAAAGCTTATACCGTTTTCAGGTAAAGGTAATGCACGCAATGCAGCAAAATACCAGAAAAAAATTTGTAATATTAAAGGAATATTTCTAAAAATTTCTACATACCATTCAGCTACTTTTGCAATCAAATAATTGTCTGATAATCTAGATACACCTACAATTACACCAGCTATTGTTGCAAAAAATATTCCGATCGCTGAAACTAAAATTGTATTTAATAAACCTACTAAAAATGCTCTCCCGTATGAGTGCGATCCGTCGTACTCAATCATTGAAAATGTGATATCAAATGATGCTTCTTGATTTAAAAAACCAAATCCAAAAGATATTCCTCTGTTACCCATGTTAATTTGAGCATTGGTTGCAAAATAAATAATTACGGACAGTAAGGCCAAAATAGTTACTACTTGAGGAATTAAATCTCTTGCTTTTTTGTTTTCAATGTTGAATTTTTTAAAAATCATTATTTTGAGAATAAAAAAAAGGGCCAGATTAATCCAGCCCTTTTTAATTTTATTAGCAATTATCTTGCTGGTGGTACGTAAAGAATTCCACCTTTGGTCCATAATTCGTTTGGACCTCTGTTAGGTAATATTCCTGTATCAGCTATGTGTTTCTTATAGCTTTCACCATAATTACCAACTTGCTCGATAATTCTTAAGCTCCAATCATTATCTAGACCAAAAGCTGCACCTAGTTCACCTTCAGATCCAACTAATCTTTTGATAGCTGGGTTATCAGAGTCTTTTAGGCTTGAAGCGTTTGACGAATTAACGCCATACTCTTCAGCTTCGATCATAGTATTAAGAGACCATCTAACGATATCTTCCCATACAGAGTCACCTTGTCTTACAACAGGTCCTAATGGCTCTTTAGAAATCGTTTCAGGTAATACTTTATGTTCATCTGGGTTCGACATTTTTGTTCTTTGTGCCGCTAAGCCAGATTTATCAGTAGTATAAGTATCACATCTTCCAGCATCGTAAGCTTGAACAACTTCGTCTGCTTTTTCAAACGCAATTGGTTCGTACTTGATGTTTTTAGAATTGAAAAAGTCTCTCATGTTAAGCTCAGTAGTTGTACCTGTGTTTGTACAAGCAGAAATACCGTCTTTGAAATCATTCACAGAATTAATTCCAGAATTTTTTCTAACCATGAAACCTTGTCCATCATAAAAGTTCACACCAACAAAAGTTAAACCAATGTCAGCATCTCTTGATAATGTCCAAGTAGTGTTACGTGCAAGTACATCAATTTCACCTGATGTTAAAGCCGTAAATCTTTCTTTAGCACTTAATGGAGTGTATTTAACTTTGTCTGCATCACCTAATACAGCGGCAGCAACAGCTCTACATACATCCACATCAATACCAGACCAGTTCCCAGATGCATCAGCATTAGAAAAACCTGGCAGACCTTGCGAAACTCCACATTTCACAAAACCAGCTTTCTTAGTATTGTCTAGAGTTTTAGATTTTTTAGAACCTGCTCCTCCTCCACCTTGGCCGCAAGCAACCAAAAGTAAAGAAGCAAATCCAACTAAAATCCAAGTTTTGATAGATTTCATCATTTAAGATTTCCTTTTTTATTGTTAACAATATTTTTGAATTAAGAATTCAAAACGTGCTTAATATAATTTTATTTTGCCCCTACTTCAATTTTATGATAGTCAATATATGGGTTTAAAATTTTCAAAATTAACTAAATGTGTTCATTTACAACCCAAATTTAAGATTTTTTGTATAAGGTCATTTCATGAAGTCTGCTCAAAGTTCTTCTAAAAATATTTGAATGTTTTTTTGAGGTTCCTAATTTATCCAGCGCACAATTTAAAGAAACAGTAAGGCTAATTTTTTTTTCATAAAAAATATCAATTAAAGTTATAAATCTTAATTGTTGATTGGAGTTAAATTCATTAAAATTAGGAATCTCCTCAATAAATACATGTTTACATATTTGAGATAAATTTAAATAATCCTCTGCGCCAAGATTTTGATCACATAATTGATTGAAATTGAACCTTGCGACGCCCTGATAAAAATTAATAATCTTAAAAACTCTTCCTTTTGTATTAATTTCCTTTTCTTCTTTTTTTAAATTTTTTGTAAATATTCTAAAATTTTTATTTAAATTAAATAATGTTTTTTCATTTAAGGGATAAAAAATTCGTTGGTTCTTGTCTTGTATCTGAGTTCTATAGTCGTCTTCTAAAAATAGTACCTTTTGCACTGAATTCTTTTTTATTAATTCAATAAAAGGTATAAATTGTTCCCTTTGTAATCCATCTTTATATAGTTCAGCTAATTTTGTATTCGTTGTAATTATAATCTTAATATTCTCTTTGAATATTCTTTCAAATAATTTTCCAAGAATCATTGCATCAACAATATTTGTAACTTGAAATTCATCTAAAAAAATAAGATCGAACTTTTTTTTTAAATTATTAACGAATTTTGAAATTGAATTTTCCTCGCTTTTTTTGTGTCTGAAATCATGAAAGTTAATCATAAATTCATTAAAATGAGCTTTCATTTTCTTAGCCTTAACTTGCTCATATACTTGACTCACTATCATTGTTTTTCCAACACCCACATTACCATATAGATAAAAACAATGTTTATCAGTCTGCGAAAAGAAACTAATTAATTTCTTTTTTGTATTTAAAAAATCCTCTAAAGATTTTACTACTTCTATTTGTTTTTTATTAATTTCAAATTTATTACTATTGCAAAATTCTCTAAAAGAATTTTGTAAAGAATTTTTAAACATTAATTATATATTATTAAATACAGCTTTAGCGCATTTTACTGTATCGCTATTTCCTTGCAGATCCTTTGTTCTATTCTCTTTATTTGCCAAAGTTTTCTCAATTGAATTTTCTATGCTTTTTGATGCCTCATGCTCACCTAAAAAATCTAACATCATTGCTCCAGACCAAATTTGGCCAATCGGATTTGCTATTCCTTTGCCTGCTATATCAGGTGCAGAACCGTGTACTGGTTCAAACAGTGATGGAAATTTTTTATTAGGGTTTATGTTTCCTGACGGAGCAATTCCTATTGTTCCTGTGCATGCTGGCCCTAAATCTGATAAAATATCTCCAAATAAATTTGAGGCCACTACAACGTCAAACCATTCAGGTGTTAGGACAAATCGTGCAGTTAGTATATCAATATGATATTGATCAGTTTTAATATTAGGATAATTTTTTTTCATTAAATTAAATCTTTCATCCCAATATGGCATCGTGATTGAAATTCCATTTGACTTTGTTGCATTCGTTACTTTTTTTCTTCCTCTTGATTTAGCTAATTCAAATGCAAATTTTTGAACTCTATCAATTCCATGTCTTGACATGATAGTTTCTTGTATAGCAATTTCTCTCTCCGAGCCTTGAAACATTTTTCCTCCTACTGATGAATATTCCCCTTCAGTATTTTCTCTTACGATAAGCATATCTATGTCACCAGGATTTTTATTTGCTAAAGGGCTTGGAACGCCGTCAAACAGTTTTACTGGTCTTAAATTTATGTATTGGTCAAATTCTCTTCTAAATTTTAGCAAGGAACCCCACAGACTTATATGATCTGGGACTTTAGATGGATCTCCAACTGCGCCAAAATATATCGCGTCATGACTTGAAATTTTTTCTTTCCAATCATCAGGTAACATTTTACCATTTTTTTCATAATAGTCACACGAAGCAAAATCAAATTCATCGAACTGTATATTGAACTGGTGTTTTTTAGCAGTTTCTTTTAATACTTTTATACTTTCTGGCATTACTTCTTTGCCAATTCCATCACCAGCAATTGTTGCTATTTTATAATTTTTCATAAAAATATTATTGTCTCTTTTCCCATATTAAGCAACTTTTTACAATTTTTCTCAAACTATTGAATTTTGGGCTCCATTGAATAAAACGCATCAATTTCTTATTAGATGCGATAATTTTGACCATATCTCCTTTCCTATTAGGAAATTTAACAATTTTTGCATTTTTATTTGCATACTTTTTAAATTCTTTGATTGCATCATAAACTGAAATTCCTTTTCCATAACCACAGTTTAAAATTGTAGAAATGTTATATTTATTAATTTTTAATAAAACTTTGTAATGAATTTCTGAGATATCTGATACGTGAATATAATCTCTTATACATGTACCGTCTCTAGTTTTATATTTTGTTCCATAAATTTTAAAAATTGGTTTTTTTTTATTTACCTCTATAGACAAATTCTTAAATAATTGATCTCCTTTATTAATTTGACCTATTTTTCCTGTTGAACTAGCTCCAGCAACATTAAAATATCTTAGAATTCCATAGTTCAATTTATTTTTTTTACAAAAGATTTTTATCAGCTTTTCACATTGCAATTTAGTGTACCCATAAACACTACTAGGGTTTAGTTTGGTTTTTTCATTTACTTTTGTAAGTCCATCTTTATAAACTGAACACGTTGATGAAAAAATGATATTTTTTACTTTTGTATTCTTGATTGCTTCAAGTAATGTTTTAGTTCCATCAACATTAATTTTTTTATATTTTTTCGGTTTTCTTTCACTTTCGCCAACAGATAAAACTGCCGCAAGGTGAATGACTGAGTCAATATTATTTTTAACAATAATCTTTTTAATTTGATTTTTATTTGATATGTCTGATTTATAAAAAATTGCTTTTTTATTAATCAACCTCCTAAAACCAGTTGATAAGTTATCTACTATATAAACTCTTTTTTTGTTTTTAATAAATATTTCAGTAGTGTGCGAGCCAATATAACCCGCTCCACCAGTAATAAGAATGTTTTTGATCATAATTTCATTGATGGCGCGCCCTGAAGGATTCGAACCTACGACCCTCGGTTTAGAAAACCGATGCTCTATCCAGCTGAGCTAAGGGCGCCAAATATTATTATATTTACTTAAAAACATACTAAGTGGTCAATATAAATCGGAGATTTCACACCGAATTGTTCAGATTTTTCGTGTTGGTGAATATGATGAGAATGTACAAATACAGGTAAATGCTCCCCTTTTTTTGTTTTAAGAGTATATATAAAATTAGTTCCTCTAAACTTTCTGTCTACTACTTCTAATTTTAATTTACTTTGATCATCATGGATTAAATCCTCGGGTTGTAAAAGAAGTTTGACTTTAGATCCGGATGGAAAATTATTAGATAATTTACCTCTTATTTCACCCAACTCTTCGTGTTGTAACCTGTGTACCGCACACTCACTGTCTACTACCTTAACATCTATGAATATACCTTTGTTTAAAAAATTTGCTACGTCAATAGAATTTGGTTCATGGTGTACATTATAAGGAACGTCAAATTGTTTTAATTCTTGATTTAAAATAATTCCGCATTTGTCAGCCATTGAAAAGGCTTCGTAGGAGTCATGAGTTACGATTATTGTTGTCAATTTAATTCGTTTTAAAAGTTTTTTTACCGAAACTTGTATTTCTTCTTTTAAGCTTTGATCTATATTTGAAAAAGGCTCGTCTAAAAGTAATAAGTCTGGTTTCGACATTAGTGATCTGGCTAATGAAACTCTTTGAGCCTCACCCGCGCTAATTTGATGTGGGTATTTTTCTAATATTGGTTCAATATGTAATATACTAATAATTTCTCCCGTATCTACAGGCGAACCGTTGCCGTTAGCTCTTTTTTTTCCAAAATTTATATTCTCAATGACGGTGTAATTAGGGAATAAAGAATTATCCTGAAATGATAAGGCTATATTTCTTTTTTCGGGTTCGATATGTATTTCATTTGATGAAATCAGCTTACCTTTCAGAAAGATCTTACCTGAATTCAACTTTTGTAAGCCAGCCAAAGTTCTAAGTATCGTCGTTTTTCCTATTCCGGAAGGACCTAACAAAGAAATTATCTCACCCTGATTTTCAATTTTAAGATTAACATTATTCACTTTGTTTTTCTCGCTAGCAACAAAGTTTCCTTTTTGAATTTCTAGGAAATAGTCTGACATAATTTGATTATATTAGCTTTTTTTAGAAAGTATATATTTTGATGAAAAAATTATAAAAACTGTTGACCAGATTATCAGCAATAAAGAGGGTAAAGCTGCTGCCTCTAGCAAATCTTGGGAAGCATAAACATAAGCCTGGGTTGCAAATGTTTCAAAATTGAAAGGTCTTAAGATCATTGTGATAGGTAGTTCTTTAATAATTTCTAACGAAATTAAAACTATAATCAAAATAATATTTGTTTTTAAATGAGGAATATGAATCTTAGAAAAGGTTTTAAATTTTGAATAACCTAACAAGTAAGCACTTTCATCAATGGAATTGTTAATTTTTTCATAATTTGATTTTATGCCATTAAATGATAAAGAAAAAAATCTAATAAAATAAGCAAGAATTAATCCAAAAATTGAACCGATAAAAATATGTTTAGAACTAGATACTTCAAAAGTATTTGATACAAAATCACTTAAATTTGAAAATAGTGTAATAAATGCTACAGCTAGGATAATTCCAGGTATTGCATAACCTGATATAGAAAAATTTGTAATGTAATCAAGTATTTTGCTTCTAGCAATTCTGCTGCCATAGTTAATGTATAGAGAGATAGAAACTAATGTGATGCTGGCCAAACCTACTAATAAAAGAGTATTAAGATTTAGTTTTAACAAATCTAAATCTTGGATATACTTAGGAAACTTGATGGTCCAGTATATCATCTGAGATACTGGAAATATAAAACTTATAAATAACACTGAAGAGCAAAAAAATACTGCTACAAAAGATTTTTTACCAGACAATTTGATCTTATTAATAGGTTTAAAACCTCTTCCTGGCTGATGATATTTAGCTTCTTTTCTAGAATAAATTTCAAATGAGAATAGTATTAAAATAAAAATTAATAAGATAAAAGAAATTTGATTAGCTGAATTAAGATCATCAAATGATAACCAAGAATTATAAATTCCTGTAGTTAAAGTTGAAACGCTAAAAAAAGAGACTGTTCCAAAATCTGATAAACATTCCATAGCTACTAATGATAAACCTGCGAATATTGCTGGCCTCGCTGATGGTAAAATTATTTGTAAAAAAGTTTCTTTTTCGGAGAGGCCTAAATTTTTTCCAACTTCAATATAATTACTCGATTGGTAAAAAAATGAAGATCTTGTCAATACATATACATATGGAAATAATGAAAAGGAAATAGCTAATATTGAACCAAACATTCCATCTATTTTTGGAATTAAATCGTTGTAATTACCATTGCCAAAAAAATATGTAAATATTGAGAATGCTGTTCCATAGTTTTCAAAGAAAGCTATGATGGAAAAAGCATAAATATAACTTGGAACTGCAAAAGCTAGGATTAATCCCCAACTAAAAAAATTTGAAAGAGGGAATTCATAAAAGGACACAAAATACGCGCTTGTTACACCTAAAAATAATGTAATCAATAGAACAAATAATAATATTGTTAAGGAATTAAAAATATAATCAAAAAGAAAAGTATTTTTCAAAATTGTAAAATAATTACTTGTTTCTTGAAAAAAACTAAAAAAAACAGTTAATATAGGAAGAGATACTATAAGAGCAATAATCAATGAGCTAAAAAACCACAAATTATATTTTGTCATACTTTATAGATCACTCCTATAAAATTACTACTTCCAACCTGCAGCCGTCATAACTTCTAGTGCATCAGCTTGTCTTTTTCCGTAATTAACAACTCTTGTTTTTAAATCTTGTTTAAAATCTAACCCCATATTTACAACAAGAGGATGTGGAGATACACCTTTAATCATTGGATACTCAAATGTGTTGTTTACAATATGATTTTGAGCTTCCTTACTTAATAAGAACTCAACTAACTTTATCGCATTAGCTTTATTTGGTGCACCCTTTACTAGCCCTGCACCACTTATGTTCATATGAGTTCCTCTTCCATCTTGATTTGGAAAGAAAGGTTTTACTTTTTTAGCAGCCGTTTGCTGTTCTGGTCCTTTTTTTCCAGAAAGCATGAGTGCCAAGTAGTAAGTGTTAGCTACTGCTATATCAGCTTCTCCAGCAGCTACAGCAAGTATTTGAGCTCTATCATTACCTTTAGGTGATCTAGCCATATTTGAAACTATACCTTTTGACCAATCAGCAATTTTAGCTTTTCCATTATTTTTAATTAAAGAAGCTACAAGTGATTGATTGTAAATATTGTTTGATGCTCTTATTACTAATCTACCTTTCCATTTTGGATCAGCTAAACTTTCATAAGTTAAACCAGCTAACTCTGCACCACTAACTCTTTCTGGTGCGAAATATACGATCCTAGCTCTCTTCGCGATACCAGTCCATTTTGATGTTCTAAAGTTACTTGGCACAGCAGATTTAATAGTTGCACTAGTAAGTCCTCCTTGAAGGTTAGCTTCAAACGCACCTAGTCTTCCAGCGTCTGCTGTAATGTATAGATCTGCTCGGCTATCAGCTCCCTCCTCTATTATCCTTTTTTCTAAAGCACCTGACTTTCCTGATACAACATTTACTTTAATTCCTGTTTTAACAGTAAACTTTTCATAAAGTTGAACATCAGAGTCATAATGCCTTGCGCTAAATATATTTACTTCGTTTGCATATAGGCTTCCTGCAAATGAAACTAAAAATAGATAGCTGAATAGTAATGTATTTTTCATTGTGCTCCTTTAGTTGATAATGATTATCATTTACAATATATTGAGAATGATTATCATTTGCATAATTGACGCACTCTTTTATGGTATAACCTGTTGATAACTTAAGTAAAATAGAGTTAATAGAAGTATGTTGCAAATCAATCCAAAAAAATTCAAAAGTATTAAAAATAATTCAATTCCATCGCCATTGAGACCTAAATTCAGAAATAAAGCTGAAACAAATATATATTTTCTCTCAAAAAGAAAATTTCAAAGTGAAAAAAAACAGTCAATGCTAAAAAATGTAAAGTTAATCTCAGGAATTATTATCTTAGTAGTCAGCGGTTATATTTTATCTAATTAATTTTAGTTTTCACAGATCCCAATTTTTCAATTTTACCCTTATAAATACCTTTGCTAAGAATTGGCACAACTCCTACTGACGAACCAGTAAAAACATAAAAATCTTTATCATGTCTTATTTTGTCTTTCTGCAGCTTTTTTAGGACAAATAATAAAGAATTCATTGGATTAATATACACAGTATTAGTATTTCCATTAACGGATTGTTTAATCTTCGGATTAGAAATATTAGTTTTTAAGTTTTTAACATTATTATTACTAAATTTTTTTCTAGGTCCAATAACAAATTTTACATTTGCTCCGAAATCAGAACATAAATCTCCAAAACTCTTTATTCCTTTTTTCTTCTGTCTGTATCCTACTATCTCAATACATGGTGCAATATAAACTATAAATTGACTCATATTATTTTTTGATATTTTCCTTTTATAATTAAAAAAATTCTTTTTAAGGAGATAACAAACTTCAAGTTCGATTCCTAAAGTATATTTATTAATCTTCACTGATTTATTGTTTTTTAAAACGTTATGTTTATATACAGATGCGTAAAAAGGTTCTTTTTCTTTTAGATTTTTCATAACAGGTATCCCCGTTCCCCCTGCTTTAAACCCTATAATTGGTTTTTTAATTTTACTTTCACATAATTTTCTCAGTTTATCAGCATTCGAAAGTTTTTTTGTATATCTAACTGAAATTGGATTTATAATTTTATTTTTTAGAAATGCATTGACAAGCTTACTTGCAACTAAATTTAAATTTTTATCTATCATTAAATATCATCTCCTAAATAAATGCCTAATGATAGAGCTGTTTCAACTAAAGAATCTTTTCTTTCAACATTTTTATATGTTTTTATTCCTTCATCAATAGGGACATCTACTACTTTTCTATCCCTCCAAGCAACCATTCGATCGAATTTTTTTTGATTTAGTAAATCTACCGCATAAACTCCAAATGCACTTGCTAATATTCTATCACTTGCTGTTGGAGAAGCTCCTCTTTGAACATGACCAAGAGAGGTGACTCTACATTCGACATCTGTTTTCTTCATTAATTCTTGAGCTATATAATCTCCAATACCGCCAAGTCTCTGTTCTCCATCCATATATTTATGAACTACTCTTGAGCCGTCTTCTTTTTTTACTGCTTCTGCAACTACAATTAATGAATGTTGAATATCATTTTTCTTCATAAAATTAAGTTTATTAATTATTCCGTCTATTGAATATTTTATTTCTGGAATTAAAATAATGTCTGCGCCTCCTGCTATTCCCGCGTTTAAAGCTATGTGTCCAGCATCTCGTCCCATTACTTCAAGCACCATAGACCTTCTATGGCTAGCGGCTGTAGATTGTAAATTATCTAAAGCTTGTGTAGCAACATCAACTGCAGTATGAAAACCTATAGAACTTTCTGTTGCTCCTACATCGTTATCAATGGTTTTTGGAATTGCTACTATTTTCATATTGCCTTCTTTTGCTAATTTTTTTAAGATTTGCATACTTCCATCTCCACCTATTATAATTAAACCATCTAGCTTCATAGAATGGTAACCTTCAATTATTTCTTTTGATTTATCATCGTATTTTCCATTTCCAATTGGAATTTTAAAAGGATTGCCTTTATTTGTAGAACCTAAAAAAGTCCCACCTTGCCTCAACAAATAGCCTCCAAAAGTTTTATGGTTTAGCTGTATAGCATCTACTGGTCGTTTAATTAATCCAGTCGTACCCTCTCTTATTCCAAATACATCCATATTGTATTTATTTTTTGCTCTGTAAAAAATTGATCTAATAGCAGCATTTAGACCACCGCAATCTCCTCCGCTTGTTAAAATTCCTATCTTTTTATTGCTCATTAATTTAATTTTCTAATATGTTTTTTTTTAAGAGAAGTGGTGTTATAACATAAAAATCTCTTAATGGAAAAAAAAGCAAAAATTTTAGCTACTCTTGGTCCATCAATTTATAGTGAATCTAAGTTAAATAAGCTTATAGAATTCGGGGTTGATGCATTTAGAATTAATTTCAGTCATGATACCAGTGGTATGAGGAGAATTATTTCCCGAATAAGAAATATTGAGAAAAAAAAAGGTAAAAAGATTTCTCTAATAGCAGATTTACAAGGAATAAAATTAAGAATTGGGAAAGTTAAAGGTGGAATTCAGAAAATAAGATATAACCAAAAGTTTATTTTAGATAACAAAAGTCAAGAAGGAAATAATTTAAGAGTTAATTTTCCATATTCTAAAATACTTAAAAAATTAAAAAAAGGTAATAAGATTTTAATTGATGACGGAAAATTTTTATTTTCTGTTATTGGAAAATCTAAAAATTCTATAATTACAAAATGTAAAAGTCATAATTGTATCATACGAAGTAATAAAGGTGTTCATATTCCTAATTTGAATATGTCCTTTAATAATCTTACTGCAAAAGATAAAAAAGATATTAAAATTGCTACTCAACTTGGTTGTAATTGGATCGCATTGTCTTTTTTGCAAAATGAAAAAATTATTCTTGAGGCAAGAAGATTGATTAGAAAAGATATTGGGATTATTTCAAAAATAGAAAATAAGATTGCATTAAAAAATATTGATAAGATAATAAAGTTTACTGATGCAGTTATGGTAGCAAGAGGTGATTTAGCAATTGATATTGGACATAGTGAAGTTCCAAAAGTTCAATTGAGTTTAATAAAAAAATGCTCTCAAAATTCTAAATCTGTTATTGTGGCAACGCAAATGCTAGAAAGCATGATCGAAAATAGTACTGCAACTAGAGCAGAAGTTAATGATATTGCTACAGCTATTTTTCAAGGTGCTGATACAGTTATGTTATCTGCAGAAGCAGCCATTGGTAAATTTCCTATCCAAGCTGTATCCACTATGACACAAACAATACTGTCTGCAGAAAAATATAAGAGAGAACACATAGAAGACTTTAAAAATTCAATAATAGCAAACAAAGATCCAGTAAAATCAATCCTATTATCAGTAAAAAATATTGCTTATAATACGAATGTAAAAGCAATTATTGTTTTTTCAAATTCAGGAAAATCAGCAAAACTTGTCTCAGCTATGAGGCCGGCCGCAAAAATTGTAACTATTTCTCCAAATATAAATGTTTGTAGACAAGTTTCTCTTATATGGGGTGTTCAATCAATAAATAGCCGTGATGCAAATGGATGGAAAGATATGATGTCCATTTCAAAAGAAATTATTAAAAAATTAAAATTTATAAAAAAAAATGACTTTGTGGTAATTACAGCTGGATTACCATTCGGTAAAGCGGGTATGACTAACATGGTGCGTCTTTACAAGGTTGGATAATAGTGAAATATAATTACAGTATTGATGAAATTCTTAATGCCGTAAGTGAGTTGCAAAATAAAAAGAAAAAAGTAATTACACAAATAAAAATAAAAGAGGAAGAAAAGAATACTTCTAAAATACCAAAAGATACGTTGAAAATTATAGAGGAAGCAGAAAAAAGATTCTTTTCTAAAAATTAAAATTTTAATTTTTAATTACTTTTTCGTAAGGTCTATAGTTTGATGGCTGGTTAAACATTGAGCTTAAAAGTCCCCTAAGCTCTGCAACTAAATATACTAAGTTTTTTTTATTATAAAATATTGAATTTTTCGAAATTTTTATTATTAATTTGTATAAAATAACTAAACTTTTTCTTAAGGCATATAAATTACCAAAATGCTTTTTAAAATAATAAATCTTACTCCAATTATAATGCCAGCATCTAGTAAGTGTAGCATAATGTTGTAAATTTTTATCATGCGAAGAGGAACCAATATGAAAAGTATTAATTTTTTTTGAAATAAATATTTTTTTATTTTTTTTTGTTAATCTTCTTGCAAAATCATACGCCTCAAAATATAAAAAAAAATTTTCATCAAAGTAATCATTTTTATTGAAATTTTTTTTATTAATTAACCAAGTCAGATCAACTAAGTCTACTTGTTCTAATTGATATTCATTTTTTTTAAATTTTGGGTAATTTTTGTAAATTTCATAATTTGAATAGTCTTTATTGCCTATGTCATAAGGTGTTATTATTGTAAAATCATCAAATTTTTTTACTAGTTCAGACAATTTTTCTAAACAATTATCTATCAATTTAACATCTGGTTGAGATAAAAAAATATATTGATTTATTGATAAACTAATTCCTAGATTAAATGCTGCAGGATAACCTATATTTTTATCAGGAATAACTACTTTTACATTTTTATATTTAGTTTCTAATTTTTTTTTTAAATTAAAATCTCTGCTATTTTCTATTATTATTATTTCAAAAGAATTTTTTATTTCTTTTATTCTTTCTTCTAAAAGTGCTGAACTAAAAAAAGAAGGTATAACAACAGAAATCATGATGTTTTGCTATTAAGAATAACTGATTAAGTTAGATATTTGTATAGCTGTATCGCACATTCTGTTGGAAAAACCCCACTCGTTATCGTACCATGATAACACTCTGCTAAACTTACCTTTGATAACTTGCGTTTGAGTTACATCAAATATTGAACTGTGCGGATTATGATTAAAATCTTTAGATACTAAAGGTTTTTGATTTATATCTAAGAAACCTTTTAGCTCACCCTTTGCAGCATTAATCATAGCTTCATTAATAACATCAGGTGTTACATCTTTTTCGGTTACCAACGTAAAGTCGATCAATGAAACATTTGGGGTCGGAACTCTTATAGCTGTACCATCTAATTTACCTTTCAAACTAGGTAGGACTAAACTCATAGCCTTAGCTGCGCCTGTTGAAGTGGGTATCATTGCACCCTCAGTAGACCTAGCCCTTCTTAAGTCTTTATGTAATGTATCTAAAAGTTTTTGATCACCAGTGTAGCTGTGAATAGTAGTCATATATCCATAACTTATCCCGAAGTTTTTTTCTAAAATCATAGCCACAGGTGCTAAACAGTTTGTTGTGCAAGACCCGTTTGAAATAATATTATGTTCTTTTTTTAACTCTTTGCTATTAACACCTTGTACAATTGTAAAATCAACTTCTTTTCCTGGAGCTGAGATTATTACTTTTTTAGCTCCGCCTTTAATATGTTTTTCTGCTGAAGATTTATCTAAAAATATACCAGTGCATTCTAAAACAACATCAGCTCCTACTTTACCCCAAGGAATATTGGCTGGGTCCTTCTCTGCAAAAACTCTAATTTCCTGATTGCTGATTTTAAAACCATCTTTGGATGTTTGAATATCCTCATTAATAATTCCATGGGTGCTGTCATATTTTATTAAATGTGCATTTGTCTCGATAGATCCTAAGTCATTTATTGCAACAACTTGAATTTTACTTTTATAATTTTCTAAAATAGCTCTTAAAATTAATCTCCCTATTCTTCCAAATCCGTTAATACCGATTTTTACCATTTAATCTCCTTATAAATGAATTTTTTTTAGACGTATCTAAATACAACAACTGCATAGCCAATGCAAATTATTGTTGCAATCCACAATACACTTCCAACTAGAGCTAACCAAAATAAATGAATGAACGCACTGCCTAATAATGAAATAAATAATCTATCGCCTCTAGTTGTGTCTAATCCCAAAATTCCCTTTCTTGGGTTACCTCCTGGTGATTTTTTTTCCCATATAACCATTGCTGTTAAACATAAAGCTATGAATATAAAAAATGCAGCTGTCTGCCAGGTCCATGCCATCCAAGTAATAAACTCAAATTCAAAGAAGCCTTTCTCCTTTTCTTTGGCCATATCACCCCACGTGGCAGCATTTAAAATATTAAACATCATCATACTCTTCCTAACGCAAATCCTTTAGCTATATAGTTTCTTACGAAATAAATTACGATAGCACCAGGAATAATTGTCAAACTTCCTGCGGCAGCAAGTAATCCTAATTCATATCCTGATGTACTGGCGGTTCTTGTCATTGTTGCAGCAATCGGCTTTGCTGCCACCGCAGTTAATGTTTTTGCTAATAGTAATTCGACCCAAGAAAACATAAAACAGAAAAACATTGTAATACCTATACCTGCAGTGATTGTTGGAATAAATATCTTGAAAAAAAATCTCCAAAACGAATAACCATCAACATAAGCTGTTTCATCAAGTTCTTTTGGCACCGAAGACATAAATCCTTCTAAAATCCAAACTGCTAAAGGAATATTAAACAAACAATGTGATAAAGCTACAGCCACATGTGTATCAAATAAGTTTACTGATGAATAAAATTGAAAAAATGGTAAGGCAAATACTGCTGGTGGGGCCATTCTGTTAGTCAATAGCCAGAAAAATAAATGTTTATCCCCCAAAAATTTATATCTAGAAAAAGCGTAAGCTGCAGGTAGTGCAGCTGCCACTGAAATCACGGTGTTCATCACTACGTAATAAATAGAATTAAGATAACCGGTATACCAAGTGCTGTCGGTAAAAATTTTCTTATAATTATCTAATGTAAATTCTTGAGGCCATAATGTGTAAGTGTTTATAATCTCAGTTGTTGTTTTAAATGACATATTAAGTAACCAATAAATTGGAAGCATCAAGAAAATAATATAAATAGTAGGAACTACCCACTTAGCTTTCTTCATGATTTTTCCTCATTTCTCATCATTAATGTGTAGAATACCCAACAAACTAAAAGTACTATAAAGAAGTATATTAACGACATTGCTGCAGCTGGTCCTAAATCAAACTGTCCTAATGCCATTTTAACTAAGTCTATAGATAAAAATGCAGTAGCATTGCCTGGACCCCCTCCAGTTAAAACGAATGGCTCTGTATAAATCATGAAACTGTCCATAAATCTTAAAAGTATCGCAATCGTTAATACTTTTTTCATTTTAGGTAATTCAATTTTCGTAAAAATTGCCCAACGACTAGCCCCATCAATTTCTGCCGCTTGATAGTAAGCAGGTTGAATAGATCTTAATCCTGCATAAGACAATAAAACTACTAACGATGTCCAATGCCATACATCCATTAGTATAGTTGTGAACCAAGCATCACCAATTTGTTGAGTAAAGTTATAATCAAATCCTAAAGCATTAAGTGAATGACCTAAGAAACCAATATCTGGTAGTGCAAAAATATTCCACATTGCTCCTACAACGTTCCATGGAATTAAAAGTGGCATGGACATTAAAACTAAACAAACAGGTACTCCTATTCCCTCTTTGGGCATAGTAAGTGCAATAGCTATTCCTAGTGGAATTTGAATAAATAAAATTATAAACGTAAATAAAAATTGTCTACCAAGTGATGCGTGAAATCTTTCGGATAACATGATTTGTTTAAACCATCTTGTGCCTTCCCACATAAAAACATTATTCCCGAAAGTTTCCTGGAAAGCATAGTTTACTACTGTCATTAACGGAATAATGGCATTGAAAGCTACCAGCACAAATACTGGTATTACAAAAAACCATGCTTTTTGATTTACTGTTTTATTCATTCAATTATCCAACTATCTCCATATGTATAAGTATATTCTTTTTTAAATTTTAAAAATGCAGATCCTGACGGAATATCTTCATTAGATTTTGCAATAATTTTGATTTTTCCAGTTTCACTTTCAGTATCTACAATTTTATGCCTTCCAGTATTACTTACTGATAAAACTTTAACTGGAATTCCTTCATTGCTAAAAGATATAAATTCAGGTCTCACGCCAACTTCTGTTTTGTTAAAATTACTTTTTTTAATTTGTTGGTGAGTTTCTATTTTTTTTCCATTAACGATCACATCATTTCCTTTAATTTGACAAGGCAAAACATTCATACCTGGCGAACCAATAAAATATCCAACAAATGTATGCTTTGGTTTTTCAAACAAATCTACTGGTGTTCCTGTTTGAACAATTTGACCTTCATGCATTACAACTACTTGATCAGCAAATGTTAAAGCCTCTGTTTGATCGTGTGTTACATAAATCATTGTTCTATTAATCTTTTGATGAAGTTCTTTAAGTTTAGATCTTAAAATCCATTTTAAATGTGGATCGATTACTGTTAATGGTTCATCAAACATAATAGCATTTACATCTGATCTTACCAATCCACGCCCTAGTGAAATCTTTTGTTTACCATCTGCAGTTAGACCAGAAGCTCTATTGTTTAATGTTGAAGATAATTCCAACATTTCAGCTATCTCTTGAACTTTTGCTTTGATTTCTTCCTCTGGAATGTTTCTATTTCTTAAAGGAAAAGCTAAATTATCATACACTGTCATCGTGTCATAAATAACTGGGAATTGAAAAATCTGTGCGATATTTCTCTCTACAGGACTCAACCCAGAAATAACTTTATCATCAAATAATATATCGCCTTTAGTTGGTGTAATTAGTCCAGAAATAATATTTAATAATGTTGTCTTTCCACAACCTGACGGGCCTAATAAAGCATAAGCGCCCCCATCATTCCAATCAATGTCTACTCCTCTGATTGCCCAATCAGAGTCTGAAGACTGAGTTTTTAAATAACTATGGCTTAAACCTTTTAAAGTAACTTTAGCCATTAGATACTAACCTTTCGTTTTGATCAAAATAAACAAACTCATCTGTATTCATGTATAAATTCATCTCATCACCAACTTTTTTTTGAAAAACTCCGTTAGACAAAGAAACCCAATTCAAATTTCCGTTTGTAAAGTGGATTAAGCTCTCAGAACCACTGATTTCAGAGATTAAAACTTTACCTTTTATCTCAAGTGTATTGTTACCCTCTTTATAAGTGGTAATATTGTGGGGTCTAATTCCTACTTTATATTCACCGTCTTTGATATTTAATTTAGTCTTCCATTGAATGTCATTTTGTAAAAATGAACACTGCTCTCCTGATTTTTTTATTTTAGCAATATTCATTGGTGGATCACTAAAGACTTGGGCTGAAACTAGAGAGTTAGGTTTATTATAAGTATCTAAAGTTTTTCCATATTGAATAATCTTACCTTCCTGTAACGTTGCAGTATTACCACCTAAGAGTAAAGCTTCTGAGGGTTCTGTGGTTGCATAAACTACAATACAGTCTCTATTTTCAAATAATTTTGGCAATTCTTCTCTCAGTTCCTCTCTTAATTTAAAATCTAAGTTAGCAAGTGGTTCATCTAAAAGAATTAAATCTGAGTCTTTTACAAGTGCTCTTGCTAAAGCAGTTCTTTGTTGTTGACCTCCGGAAAGTTCATTTGGTTTTTTATTCAACATTTCAGAGAGTTTAAGTAATTCTGCAACTTTCCCAACTCTTTGTTTTGTTTCATCTGAACTTACTCCAGTAATTTTTAATGGAGATGCAATGTTGTCATAAACTGTGAAGTTGGGGTAATTAATAAATTGCTGGTAAACCATCGAGACATTTCTTTTTTGAACTTTCATACCTGTCACATTCTCGTTGTTAAACCATATCTCGCCTGATGTTGGTTTATCTAGGCCAGCCATGATCTGCATTAAAGTAGTCTTTCCAGCTAAAGTAGAGCCTAAAAGAATGTTAATCGTATTTTTTTGTAATTTTAAATTTGTTTTATAAATATGAGTGTCTAATCCTACTTTTTTCTCGACGTTTTTTAATTCTAAGCTCATAATTTTTGAATTTCGTTTTAAAAAAAGGGGGCTGTTAAGCCCCCTTTAAATTTAGATTTAACCTAAATTAATTCCAAGCTTTAGAGAATGGAACTGTCTTACCTTTAGGTTTCTCGTTACGTTTTGCTTTTGGCGATCCCGGTTGTTTCAACCAATAATCAGCACCTTTCGGTTTAGCTAATCTTGGACCACATCCACCGTATGTATTGTTTGCTTTATCAGCAGCTTCCATACGAGACATAACTAAGTTCATCTCTTCTGCAAGACGATCCATAGCTTGTTGTGGAGTAAACGCACCTGAGTTTACATCTCCAATTTGTTGCCACCAGATTTGTGCAAGTTTCGGATAATCCGGAACGTTGATACCTGTTGGTGACCACAATACTCTATTTTTAGATCTGTAGAATTCTACAAGTCCACCAAGTTTTGGAGCTCTTTGAGTAAAGTGCTTGTGATTAATTGTGCTATCTCTAATGATAGTTAAACCAACATCGCTTTTCTTAAGATCAACAGTTTTTGATACTACGAACTGAGCGTATAACCAAGCAGCTTTTCTTCTATCAACTGGAGTAGACTTAAATAAAGTCCATGATCCAGCATCTTGATAACCAAGCTTCATACCTTCATCCCAGTAAGGACCCTTAGGTGATGGTCCCATTCTCCATAAAGGATTCCCGTTGTCGTCAACTGTTTTGTTTCCAGAACTCTTTGGCGCAACCATCGATGCCGTGAAAGCTGTATACCAGAAAATTTGCTGAGCAACGTTTCCTGATGATAAAGCTGGCAGAGACTGATAGAAGTCCATCGCTGCAGCACCTGGAGGTGCATAAGCTCTTAACCACTCGTCCCATTTTCTGATTGCATATACGGCAGCAGGACCATTTGCAGCCCCACCTCTTGCTACGTCAGCACCAACTGGGTTACAAGAACCTTTTTCCATTCTTATTCCCCACTCATCTACTGGAACTCCGTTAGGTTTACCAACTGAACCTGCACCAGCCATTGATAACCACGCGTCTGTCATTCTCCATCCTAAGTCTGGAGCTCTCTTACCGTAGTCCATGTGACCGTATACTCTAACACCGTCGATATTCTTTACTTCTTTTGTAAAGTATTCAGCGATATCTTCGTAAGCAGACCAGTTTACTGGTACACCTAGATCATATCCGTATTTAGCTTTGAAACCTTTTTTGATTTCAGGTCTGTCAAACCAGTCTTTTCTAAACCAGTAAAGGTTAGCAAATTGTTGGTCAGGTAATTGATATAAATCACCATCTGGACCTGTAGTAAATGATTTACCGATGAAATCATCGATATCTAATGTTGGTAAAGTTACATCTTTACCTTCACCTTTCATCCACTTTGTTAAGTTTACTGCTAACTGAAGTCTTGAATGCGTACCAATCAAATCAGAGTCATTGATATATGCATCATACAAGTTTCTTCCAGTTTGCATTTGAGTTTGTACAGCTTGTACTACTTCTCCTTCTCCAAGTAACTGGTGATTAACTTTAATTCCAGTTATCTCTTCAAAAGCTTTTGTTAAAACTTTTGACTCATATTCGTGAGTTGGAATGGTTTCTGACAATACATTTATTTCCATTCCTTTGAATGGCTTTGCAGCATCATGAAACCAATTGAGTTCTTTCTCTCTTTCTTTTGCAGAAATTGTCGAAAGACTAAACTCACCATCTGACCATTTCTTAATTGCAGCTCCGTGTCCGTCAGCTACAGCGTTTGAAATAGTTAATAGAGAAATTGAAACAGCAACAGCTAAAATATTCTTCAATGTTTTAAACATAGATTATTTCCCTCGTTGTTGTTGTTTAAAGATTGTGTATTCAACCAAAATAAAAGTGAAAAGTACAGCGCAGAAAGTTTAAAAATTACAACTTTAAGGTGTGTATTAATTTATTAAGGCTCTCTTCACAGCTTTTTCCCAGCCGTTAATTAGAATTGTTCTAGATTTATTTTTCATTTTTGGTGAGAATTTTTTATCTAAATTCCAATTTTTAGAAATATCTTTTAATGATTTATATATCCCTATACGTAAACCAGCCATAAAGGCTGCTCCTAAAGCTGTAGTTTCTTGCACTTTAGGTCTTAATACTTTTACATTTACTATGTCTGATAAAAATTGTGAAAACCAATTATTCATTACCATCCCACCATCAACTTTTACAATTTTAGGTCTTAAACCGTCATGTTTCATAGCTTCAAAAAGATCATGAGTTTGATAAGCAACTGCTTCGATCGTAGCTCTGACTATTTCTTTAGGACTTGTATCTCTAGTAATACCGCTTAAAACTCCTCTAGCGTTAGCTTCCCAATACGGAGCTCCTAATCCAGTGAATGCTGGAACTAAATAAATATCATTGTTGTTTTGAAGTGATTTAACTATTTTTTCTGTTTCAGGTGCTTTCTTAAAAAATTTCATTCGATCTCTTAACCATTGCACACCAGCACCAGCTATAAAAATAGATCCCTCCATTGCATATGTTGTCTTTCCATTAATTCTGTAAGCAATAGTTGTTAATAGTCTGTTTTTTGAGTAAATTTTTTTAGAACCGGTATTTAATAATACAAAAGCTCCAGTTCCGTAAGTGCTTTTTAATGAGCCAGGTTCAAAACAACATTGGCCAATAGTTGCTGATTGTTGATCACCTACTACTCCATTAATTGGAATTGGTTTACCAGTTACAGAAGGATGAGTTTGACCGTAATCATCTGCACAATCTTTCACTTCTGGTAAAATATGTTTTTTAATTTTAAGGAGATTTAATATTGTATCATCCCATTTATTTGAGGAAATATTATATATCATTGTTCTACTTGCATTTGTTGCATCTGTTGCATGAACTTTTCCCTTTGTAAGTCTCCAAATTAAAAAGCTGTCAATTGTTCCAAATAACAACTGTTTCTTACTCATTAACTGACGTGCTTTAGGGACATTGTCTAAAATCCATTTAATTTTTGTTCCGGAAAAATATGAGTCAATTAAAAGGCCTGTTTTATTAAAAACCATCGTATCCTTGTTTTGCTTTCTCAGCTTTTTACAAAATTCTTCAGTCCTTCTGTCTTGCCAAACAATAGCTTTATAAACAGGTTTCCCAGTTTTTTTATCCCATAGAACAGTGGTCTCTCTTTGATTAGTGATACCGATACTTAAAATTTTACCTTTTAAGCGTTTAGCTTTTTGTATTACATCTTTTAAAGTTTTTATTGTTGTTTTCCAAATTTCATCCGGATTATGCTCAACCCATCCACTTTTTGGAAAATATTGTGTAAATTCTTTTTGTGAAGAAAAAATTGGTTTTCCTTTTAAATCAAATAAAATAGATCTATTGGATGTTGTTCCTGCGTCAATTGAAATTATAAATTTCTTCATCTGAAAGCTTCCCAATTTAACTCAAGTTTTTTGTCTTCAACAATAGCATTAATCATACCTAGCATTAAAGGTAATTGTTTCTCATTAAAATCCTCATTTACTTTCTTTGCGATCTCTTTAGCTAAGTCAGCGCCCTCAACAGTAACTTTTTCCATTTTTGTTTTTTTTGCTTCAGAAAATGTTAGCCCCTCTCCAATATAGGCTCCCATTTTTGCATTTCTTCCTCCGCCAGAACTCACGTAAAGATCTCCTAAACCGGCTAAACCTTTAACGGTTTCTTTTTTTCCTTTTAAATGTTCAACAAAAATCTCCATTTCATAAATCGACTGTTTAATAAGAGCAGAAGCAGTGTTCAAATAGTTTTTTTCTCTAACCTCATCAGGTATATTAGAACTACACAGGCCTTTTGCTGCTCCTACTGCCATTGAAAATATATTCTTAATTGCTGCGGAAACTTCTACACCGTTTAAATCATCTGAATAAGATGTATGATAATAATTTGTATTTAACATGTCAGCTATTTTTTTTGCTACTTGAATATCTTTATTAGCTATGACAACACTGCTATGAACTCTATTAGCCAGTCCGGTTGCTAGACATGGTCCACCTACAGCTGAGATATTTATTTCTTTTATACCTTTCTCTGATAACAATCTTTCAAGCTTATCGACCAATAGTTCATAATTATTATTGTAAATACTTAAACCTTTAGTGAGCATTAACAATTTAGGTAATTTTTTTTTATTGAATAGTCTGCTTAATTGATTTGCAGCCCAATCAATTCCTTTTGAGCTAATTCCCAATACAATTAAATCAACATTCGAATTTAAAAGTTCATCAAATTTTTCAAATCTGAATATATTTATTTCTTTTGGAATTTTGGTGTTTAAACTCGGGTGTAAATATTCATTTTTTTTTAAGTTATCAATAAAATCATTTTCTAAATGTGTTCCCACTATATTAATATCGTGGTTATTGTCTAAACATGGTATCGCAAAGGCAGAACCCATTGCTCCCGCTCCAATTATTACAATTTTTGACATTTAATCCTTAAATAAAATTTTTTTGAAAATCAAAAAAACTGATATTAGCTCAATTTTACCAATAATCATAAAAATAATTAAAGCCATCTTAGAAGATATTAACAAATCTGAAAAATTAAGATTTTGTAAATTGTACATTTCAGAATTAACAGTATTTGTCAAAGTAAGAATGGCTAATTTAAATGACTTTTCAAAACCAATGTTATCAAGCACTAAAAAAGCAGATAAGATGAATAAGCTTATAAAAAATGAAATAAATATCAAGAATGAAAATTTTATATTTTCATCAGTAATTTTATTATCAGAATTGAAAATTGTTTTTTTAATTACACTATTCGGACTTATTAATTTGATTATTTCACCAGACGTTATTTTTAATAGTATATAAAATCTAGTTAATTTAATTCCTGATGAATTTGAAATTAATGAGCCACCAATAATAGTGATAAGCAGAAAATATAAGCTTAAATTATTATCAGATTTTATTAAAGAAATTCCTGAATTAGCTAAACTACTGACTATACTTATTATTATATTTAAACCATTTAAATCATATAAATAAATCAAAAATATAAAAACTATTGCAATTACTATTAAATAAAAATCTTCTTTGTGTTCTCTAAATAAAGTTTTTTTATTAAAAAGATTAAATAAGAAATAAAAATTCAACATTGATAAAATTAGGGTTAATATTAAAACTAATTTTTGTGAGTTAGTAGAAATTATTTCTGATAAGTTATTAGAGGGTAAAAAACCTCCTCCGGAAACTAAAGTCATTGTAAGATTTAGAGAGTTAAAAAGTCTTATACCCGAAATATTTAATAATGTAAGAAAAATGAGGCTTAATACTGAATAATAAATAAATATTTTTAAAATATTGTCCCTAACATTTTGTTCAGATTTTACAATATTTTCACCTGTATAAGTCAGATTCGTCATTTTAAAATTGAATGATTTATTTGAAAAAATGAGAATTAAAAAAAATAAAAAGTATAATCCACCTATCCATTGAGAAGATGATCTCCATAAAATTAAAGTTGGATCTAAATATTTTATACTATCAAAAGTCGAAAAGCCTGTGCCTGTTAAACCAGAAATTGATTCAAAATAAGCATTCATAAATGTTACTTTAGAATTGCTCAAATAAAAGGGAGTAGAAATTAACAACCCTACAATTAAATAAACAAAAATTATTAAAATTAATTGATCGATAAAATCTATTTTTTTATTAGATTTTTTTCCAAAAAAATAAAATCCACTGCCTAGCAAAATTGATAATACTAGTGTTAATAAATACGATTCTATATTGAGAAAATAGTCAAAATACGATGAATACAAAATATTTATAAAAGCTGACAAACTTATTGGAAAACAAAATAAACTTAAGTAAAAACTTATACTTTTAACGTTCATTTTTACTAAATAGAACCTACGCTAAAAATACTCTCGACATCTTTTAATTGTTCTCTTTTAGCAAGAAAGACAACTAAATCATCTTTTTCAAAAATAAAATTAGACCTTGGAATAATTACTTTTTCTTTTCGTACAATCGCACCAATTCTTATATCTTCAGGCAGGTTTGAGTCTCTTATTTTTTTATTTAATAATTCTGAATTATCCAAAATTTTAGCTTCCATAAATTCATACTCGCCATCTAACACTGAATAAACTGAGCTTATTGTTCCTCTGTGAACATGTTCCATAATTCTAGATACGGTTGTCATTCTTGGATCAACTAGATCGTCTATATTCAGTGAGTCTTGTAACAAATTATAATTAGACTTATTAACTATTGCTATAGTTCTTTTTTTCATACCACTTTTTTCAGCTAAAACGCATGCCATCATATTATTCTCGTCATCATTAGTTAAAGCTAAAACTGTTTCCGAACCTTCAAGGTTTGCCTCTTTAAGAATTTCTTCATCTAATGCATCTCCATTTATAATAATAGATGATGATAGCTCATTTGCTATTTCTTCTGCTCTTTTTTTATCTTTTTCAATTATTTTTACCCTTAAGTCTTCGAAATTTTCCTCTAACATTTTTGCTAGATTTAATCCTATATTTCCTCCCCCAATAATTAATACATTTTTTGATATTTTTTCTTCGTGTCCAAAAGCTTTTAAAATTTGGTTAAGTTGATCGCTGTTTACAACTACATAAACATTATCATCTTCTAACATTTGATCATTTTTTTTAAGATATAAAAATTTATCTTTTCTTAAAGCACCAATAATGTTTGCTTTAAAATCTGGAAATTTTTCTGTAAGCTTTTTTAGTGGTATATTTTTTATAGGACAGTTTTTTTCTATTGAAATTTCTAACATTTTTACTTTTCCGTTTCCAAAAGGAACACTGTCCAATGCTCCTGGTGCTTCAAGTCTTCTATACAAGGATTTGGCAACCTCTAGTTCGGGTGAAATAATAACATCTATTGGTATATTGGATTTGTTATATAGTTTTCCCCATTTTCCCTCTAAAAAATCTTTCGTTCTAATTCTTGCAATCTTTTTTGAAACATTAAATAGTGAACTAGCAAGCTGACATACAATCATATTTGTTTCATCATTTCGTGTTACAGCAATAATCATATCTGCTTTTTCAGCTCCTGCATTTTCTAAAACACTAGGCAAAGAGGCTCTTCCAACAATCCCCTTAACATCCTGAGTCTCGTTAATTTTTTTGATATCATCTGAAGACTGGTCGATTACTGTTACTGAATGTCCTTGAGCTGACAATTGTTTACTAATTGAAAAGCCGACTTTGCCAGCTCCGCATATTATAATATTCATTTTAGTTAATTCCTTTTATTCCTAGCTCTTTAAGTTTTCTGTGAAGTGCAGATCGCTCCATACCAATAAAGTCAGCTGTTTTAGAAATATTTCCATGATTTTTCTTTAACTGAGTTATTAAGTACTCTTTTTCAAAACTTCTTCTTGCTTCTTTTAAAGAAGATGAAAATGATTTTTCTAAAAGATCCTTACTGGAATAATTTGAAGAAGCTGGGTTTAAAATATCGTTTATTAATTGATTTATATTTGATTGAGGTTCGTTAGCTGACAAAATTGTTATTCTCTCGATAAGATTTCTTAACTCTCTGACATTTCCTGGCCAATCGTAAGTGTATAAATTATCATTGTTAATTTCTAAATTATGTAATTGAACTCCATTAATTTCTGAAAGCTTTTTTTTGAAATAGTTAATCAGCAATGGAATATCTTCGGTTCTAGAATTGAGTGAGTTGAGCTCAATGGGTATCACATTTAATCTATGAAAAAGATCTTCTCTAAATTTATTTATTTTTACTAAATCATTTAAGTTTTTAGATGTAGAGGATATTAGTCTTATGTTAACATTCACATCTTTAGAACCATTTAGCCTTTTAAATTTTTGATCTATAAGAACTCTAAGTATATTTGACTGAGTCCCGTAAGGTATCTCAGAAACTTCATCAATTAATAGAGTTCCTTTATTAGCTCTTTCTAGTGCACCAAAAGATATACTGCCATCATCAAATTCCTCTCCAAATAACTCTTTTTCATACGTGTTTTCTTTAAGTAAGGCAGCATTTATAATAACGAATGGTTCGTGAGATCTAACTGAATTTTTGTGAATTTTTCTAGCAACTAGTTCCTTACCTGTACCAGTTGGTCCAGAGATTAAAACTCTACTTTCAGAAGTCGATAATTTTTCAATAATTTTTTTAGCTTTCATTATTGATGGGCTTTTTCCAATTAATTCAAACGAATGGAAAAGTTTGTTTTCTATAAGTTTTTTTTCTTTTTTAAGCTCTGATGACTCGAGCGCTCTATTTACATAATTAAGAATTTTCTCTTTAGAAAAAGGTTTTTCAATAAATTCGTATGCACCAAGACGTGTTGCTTCAACTGCTATTTGGACTGTCGCATGACCAGAAATCATAATTACTGGTATTAACTTATCTTTAATTGTAATCATTTTTAATAAATCAATTCCGTCCTTATCAGCTTTATCGAGTTTAATATCTACAATAGCTAGATCTGGAAGTTTTTTATTTATTTCAAAAACTGCTTGATCATAATTAGCAGCTGTTCGCACTATATAATTCTGTTCAACCAAAATATTGCTTACAATCGAACGAATATCTGGATTATCATCAATTACTAAAATTTCTTTATGCATTTAATTTTGGTAAAGTAAGATTGATTACAGTTCCTTTTCCTTTTTTATTGTTTTTAATTGAAAAGACACCAGAGTGTTCATTAATAATTTTAGTGACAATTGGCAAACCAAGTCCGGTGCCTGTTTTTTTTGTTGTAAAATAAGGCGTCATAGCTTTTTTAGCGTCTGTAATACCTGGTCCATTATCTGTCAACCTACAAGTTATATAATCATTATTACTATTAATTTCTATGTCAATAATCCCCTTGAATTTAGGGTCTTTTTTTCTAATTTCCTCAAAAGCCTCCTCGGAATTCTTCATCAAATTTATGAATGCTCTATTGAGTTGATCTTCATCTCCGTTAATAAAAGCTTTTTTTTCTTTCACTTTCAAATTTATAGATGCTTTTGATGTCATTTTTACAAAGTCTAATGAGACATTAATTAATTTTAAAAAGTTAATTTTTTTTAAAATTGGTCTAGGCATTCTTGCGAAGTTTGAAAATTCGTTAACTAATTTTTCAATATCTCTTATTTGTCTATTAATTGTTTCTAAATATTTTTCAAATTCTTGGCCATGATTATTAAGTTTATTTTTGTATTTTTCTCTTAAACTATCGATTGACAATTGAATTGGTGTTAAAGGATTTTTGATTTCATGTGCTAGCTTTCTAGCTACTGTTTCCCAAGCTTCGTACCTCTCTGTAATAAGAAGTTTGTTTTGTTGCTCTTTCAATCTTTCTATCATTAAATTAAAATTTTTATTTAATTGTTTAAATTCCTCATCTGTATCTAAATCAGGAACTTTAACATCTAAAGCACCCTTGCTTATAGAGTCAGAGGCACCAATCAAGTTTACTATTGGTTTTGTTAATCTTGAAGCAAAAGTTATTGCTATTGAAGTTGATAAAAATAATAGTAACGTGACTACAATGATATAAATAATTGCAAAAGTAACCTTTATACCCGTTTGACTATTTTCTACAGAATAATAAAAGCTTACAGCCTCTTCAGTCTCATTTAAATACCTTAGAATTTCAGGATCAATATTTCTGGAAATATAAAGATAAGTGTCTACCAAGGAATTCAATTTGGTCATTACAGTAGTTTTATTTTCTAAATTATTTGATACAAATACTGGTTTCCCTTGTAAAACTAAATCGTAATCTTCGTCAGAAGGTATTATAAATTCTTCACTTACATCTCTAACATCTGAAATTAAAATATTTCCCAAACTATCTATTAAATAAACATCATCTATTCTTCTTAAAAATTTTTCAGACCTTAATATTTTTTTAAAGCTTGAGGGATTGGAATAGTATAAATTTGAAGCTCTGTTTAAACCCACACTCATTAAAATTACGTCAGACAAAACGTTTTCCTTACTTTCTTCTAAATAATTTTTTGCTACATCATAAGAATTATTAACTGCTTTAGTAATTTGTTTATCAAAATAATTTTGGACACCAAAATTAAAAATAAATAAAGAAAAAATAGCAACAATTAAAGAGGGAATTACTGTAAAAAGTGAAAAAACAGATATATACTTTAAATTAGTTTGCGATCCTTTTTTATTTTTTTTACCAGCGTAGTAAAATCGATAAAAATTTTTAAAAATAAGGGTAAAAAAAACTAATAGTAAAATAATATCGATTATTAATAATGTTTGTAAGTTTTTATCAGTTAATGATATGAAGCCTTCATTAATAAAGGTCAAGAAGGTTACAATTCCCATAAAAATACATAAAAATGAGGATAAAATAATCCAGTTGAAATTTTTTATAATTTTAAACATCTAAATAAGCATTAATTATTTATATAAATATATTATAAGTTTATATCATGAGTTTTTGTTTAATTATTCTTGCTGGAGGTAATAGCCATAGATTTAGGTCTAATATAGGCAAACCATATCAAAAAATAGCGGGGAAATCATTAATTGAAATAAATCTGAGTAAAGCAACGAGATTTAAACAAATTAAAAAGTTTATTCTTGTATATAATAAAAAAGACTTAAAACGAGTGAAATCTCTTAAACTTAAAAATGTAAAACTTGTTGCCGGAGGAAAAAATAGACAACAATCTACTTATAATGCTCTAAAATACTTATCAAGTCAAAAAGGAATATCTAAAGTATTAATACATGATGTAGCTAGACCAAATTTTTCTACAAAACTTTTAAAAGCCATATTAAGAAATATAAGAAATCACAGAGCAGTTGTTCCTAAATTAGAAGTGCAAGATGCAATTAAACAAATAATAGACTCAAGTAATGAAGAATACATAGTAGGAAAAAAAAGAGATAATTTATTTTTAACTCAAACACCACAAGCGTTTAATTTAAAGGAAATATACTATCTACATAAAACCAATTTTAGCAAATATAAAGATGATGATATTTCTTTGTATATGGATCTTAATAAAGTTAAGTTTATCAATGGAGAAAAAAATAATTTTAAGATTACAGATAAATTGGATTTTGAAAATTTAAGGAATATTTATAAATCCAAACAAAGTGTTGGAATAGGTTTCGACGTACATAGATTAGTCCCTAAAAGAAAACTTTATTTAGCAGGTTTAAATATAAAATCTAAATTAGGTACATTGGGACACTCAGATGGTGATCCTATCCTTCATGCTATTACTGATTCAATTTTAGGAGCTTGTAAAATGGGAGATATAGGTCAATTGTTTTCTGATAAAAGTAAAAAATTTAAAAATATAAGATCGACTGTTTTGCTTAAAAAGGTAGTAGATAAGACTAAGTCTAATGGATATTTTATAAATAATATTGATTTAAACATTATAACTCAAACACCTAAGATAAAATACTTAAAAAATAAAATGATTGATAGTATTGCTAAGCTCTGTGAAATTTCTAAAGATCAAATTAATATAAAAGGGAAAACAACCGAAAAACTAGGTGTTATTGGAAAAGAAAAAGCAATAGCGTGCGAAGTTATATGTTCAGTCATTAAATATGATTAAAACCATAAATTATTTATTTGTTACATGTTTTGGTATTGGATCTTTTAGATTTGCTCCAGGAACTATAACTTCTTTAGTTACAACAATTTTTTTATATAGCCTATTTCATTTAATTAATCTTTCTAGCAGTATTATATTACTAATTTTGTTTTTAGTTTTTATATATTCATTTTATGCAGTCTCCGAATATATAAAATATAATGAAAACAAAGACCCTAAAGAAGTTGTTATAGATGAGTTTATTGGCCAATCTATTCCAATTTACCTTTATGAAATTGCGCACGGAACTACAAAAGACCAACAGGAATCAATTCTATCTTATTTATATATTTTTATTTTATTTAGATTTTTTGACATCAAAAAACCATTTCCGGTTAGTTTTTTTGATAAAAAATTTAAAAATAGTTTTGGAGTAATAATAGACGATGTGGTTGCAGGTCTATATGTCGTCCTTACATTTATAATCTTTATGATAATTAAATCTAAATTTTTCTAATGAGTCTAACTAAAAATATAATTTTATTAATTAAAAGAAAAAAAATGAAAATTTCAATCGCGGAATCTTGCACCGGAGGAATGTTGTCTAGCGCTATTACCTCTTTTAGTGGAGCGTCAAAAGTATTTACTATGGGATTAGTTACTTACTCAAATCAATCTAAAACAAGTATATTAAAAGTACCTCAAAAAATAATAGAAAAATATGGAGCTGTAAGTGTTCAATGTTGTTTGGCTATGGTCAATAATTTGAGTAAAATTAGTAAATCAAAAGTCTGTGTCTCAATCACAGGAATAGCTGGACCTAAAGGAGGGTCTAAACAAAAACCAGTTGGTTTGGTTTATATTGGAATTAGGGTTGGAAAAAAAGTTATTGTTAATAAATGTAATTTTAAGGATAAAGGAAGAGTTTTTATTCAAAAGCAAACTGTAAAAAAAACTCTGAATTTATTAGCGCAATTGATTAAACGGGATAGCTAAACTCTGGATTAACAATTACATCTAAAAGATGAGCAGTAAAACTATTAAGTAACAAGAAAATACTAAAAGCTACAATATAAAGTATAAATACTAAAAAATTTCTAGCTCTTTTTCTTTGCAATAATTTTCTATCTTCTGGAACCCATTCTTTATTTTGAGATTTAAAATCGTAGGAAAACATCCAATAAGTTAAATTAGTTTCGTTTGGATCACCTGTTCTAATTGTTTTGATATATGAAGACAAAAATTTGAAAGTTAGAATAAATAAAATTAATAAAGATGAAATTGTAAACATTATTTAAATAATTTAATTGCTCTTTCCTCAAAAGCTTTGGCAATTTTATTTAAACCAAGCTCAAAAGATTTTTTCATTATTCCATTCAAAATCGGATTTTTCAATTCAAAATCAATTGAAAATTCTAACTGTGTCGAATTGTTTACCTCCTTAAATTTCCACTCATTTTTCAGATATTTTAATGGTCCATCAAGATTAGTTACTATAATTGTATCTTTTTCTTTATAATAAGACACGTGACTTGAGAAAGTTTCATTCAAGATGCTCTTACCTACTTTTAAATCTCCATTAAAAGTAATTAAATCTGCGCTCTCATTCCTTTCAGAAATTTTACCTTCAATACACCACGGAACAAATTCTGGATATTTTTCAATATCTAGAACCATTTCCACTAATTGTTCTTTTTTACAAGGAATAATTTTTTTTATTGATGCGGAAGACATTCAAGCTGTTTATTCCTTGCATCTTGCAATTTTCTAAAATCTTCATCTGCATGATAGGAAGATCTTGTAAGAGGTGATGAAGAAACAAGTAGAAAACCTTTTGTCTTTGCAATTTGCTCGAGCTCTTTAAATTCATCAGGATGATAATAACGATTCAGTGGATGATGTTTAGGAGATGGTTGTAAGTATTGACCGATAGTAATGAAATCAACTTCGGCAAACCTAAGATCGTCCATAACTTGAATTACTTCTTCTTTGTTTTCACCCAAGCCAACCATAATTCCTGATTTAGTAAAAACTTTTTTGTTAAATTTTTTTGCATTTTTTAAAAGTTCTAATGAAGCAAAATAACGTGCTCCTGGTCTTACAGTTGTATAAAGTCTAGGCACTGTCTCTATATTATGGTTAAATACGTCTAGATCAGCTTTTAAAACTTTTTTGTAAGCATCTCCTTTTCTCAAAAAGTCAGGAGTTAAGACTTCTATAGATGTTTTTGGATTTTTATCTCTGGTAGCTTTAACAACTCTATAAAAATGTTCCGATCCCCCATCATCTAAATCATCTCTGTCTACAGAAGTAATTACAACATGTTTCAAATTTAAATTTTGAACTGCTTTTGCGATTTTAATTGGTTCAAAAATATCTAGCTTTGTTGGTTTTCCAGTTTTGACATCGCAAAATGCACATGCTCTAGTGCAGGTATCTCCCATAATCATAAACGTAGCGTGTTTTTTGCTCCAACACTCAGTTATATTTGGACAATTAGCTTCCTGACAGACAGTAACAAGGTTATTTTGATTAACGACTTGTTTGGTTTGAAAGAAAATTTGAGAGTCTACTATTTTTGACCTTATCCATTCAGGTTTCTTTTTAATAGGATTAAAAGGCTTATTTACTTTTTCTGGGTGTCTTGGTTTTGAGCTCATTTTAACTTAATAATAATTTCATCTTTTGTACCATATAGAAATTTTTCCCTATAGAGCATGTCTAAATAATCTAAATCATTATTTTTAACTAATGATATTTTTGTTTCCAAGTCTTGTAATTTGTTAGTCAACATTTTTTCTTTAATTTTTAATTCTTCGAATAATTTTTTTTTATCAAAATAAGAAATTAACCCTCTTTCACCTCCGATTAAATTAATTCCAATATAAAGAGATAAAAAAATATTTAATAATATAAATTTTTTTTCCTTTAAACTTTCAATAAGTCGCATAAGTTAGATTCTAGCCATTTTTGCTTGATTTCCAAGTTCTTCTTCAATGCGTAATAACCTATTGTATTTCGCTACTCTTTCAGATCTCGCCAAAGATCCAGTTTTAATTTGAGAAGACATTGTCGCGGACGCCAAATCAGCAATAAATGTATCTTCGGTATCTCCCGATCTGTGAGAAATGATAGTATTAAAATCTGCAGCTTTTGCCATTGAAATTACTTCTAAAGTTTCAGTCAAAGTGCCTATTTGATTTGGTTTTACTAAAATACAATTTGCTGACTTTTCTTTTATTCCTTTACTTAAACGTTTTACATTTGTAACGAATAAATCATCTCCTACAATTTGAACATTTTTCCCTATTTCGTTTGTAATTTTTTTCCACGAATCCCAGTCCTCTTCAGCAAAAGGATCCTCTATTGATTTTATTGGATAGCTGGAAGTTAGTTTTTTATAATAACTAATATTATCTTCAACTGATGTGTAATTTTTTGATTGAATTGAGTACTCCCCTTTTTCGTTAATTAATTCATTAGCTGCTACATCTAGACAAATAACTATATCTTTTTCCGGTTTTAAATTTGACTTTTCTATTGCATTTACAATTAACTCCAAGGCTTGCTCATTTGTATTAATTGATGGAGCAAATCCGCCTTCATCTCCTACATTTGTGAGCATTTTGTTTGATTTTAATAATTTCTTCAAATTTTGAATAACAACATAACATTTTTCAATAGCATCCATAAAATTTTTTGCTGAGTCAGGTCTAATCATAAATTCTTGAATATTTAGGTCATTGTCGGCATGCGCACCGCCATTAATGATATTCATTAACGGTAAGGGTAAAGAAAAAGCATTCCCTAAATATTTAAATAATGATTTTTTATTTGATAAAGCTGAACATTTTGAATTAGCTAGTGAAACTGCTAGAGTGGCATTAGCTCCCAAATTTTTTTTATTCTCACTTCCATCTAAATCTAATAAAGCTTTATCTATTTTTTTTTGGTCTTCAGACTCGAGCCCTTTAAGTTTATCTGAAATTTTATTATTTATATTTTCAACTGCAATATTTACACTTTTGCCTAAAAATTTATTCTTATCCTGATCTCTTAATTCGTGTGCTTCAAATGCACCAGTTGATGCACCTGATGGAGAAATTGCAGTGGCAGAAATATTATTTTCTAAAAAAACTTCTGCTTCCACTGTTGGATTTCCTCTGCTATCAAAGACCTGTCTGCCTTTTATACTCTTAATTTTTGCCATTGTTATTTTACTATCTTATCTATCTCGGTAAGTTTTTTTAACAAATTTTTTACTTCATTTAATGGAACCATGTTTGGACCATCTGAAGGTGCATTATCTGGATCCTCATGTGTTTCCATGAAAATTGCACCAACGCCAACGGCAATAGCAGCACGAGCTAAATAAGGAACAAATTCTCTTTGTCCACCACTTTTCTCTCCCATACCACCTGGTTGTTGTACTGAATGAGTTGCATCAAATACGATTGGAAATCCGAATTTCGACATTATAGGTAGTGATCTCATATCTGAAACAAGAGTATTGTAACCAAAGCTCGCTCCTCTTTCTGTAATTAAAATATTTTTATTCCCAGAGTCTTCAATTTTTTTTATTACATTAGCCATATCCCACGGAGCTAAAAATTGTCCTTTTTTAACATTAATTATTTTACCAGTTTTTGCTGCAGCAATTAATAAATCGGTTTGTCTACATAAGAACGCTGGAATTTGAAGGACATCCACGTGATTAGAAACTACAGAACATTGTTCGGCAGTATGAACATCAGTTAAAACTGGGACACCAACTTCTTTTCTAATTTTATCGAAAATGGGAAGTGATTTTTCTAAACCTAAACCTCTTTTTCCTTTTAAACTTGTTCTATTAGCTTTATCAAAAGAAGTTTTGTAAATAAGATTAATACCTAGCTCGCTTGTAATTTTTTTAAGTTCGTTTGAAATCTTTATAGCGTGCTCTTCACTCTCAAGCTGACAAGGGCCAGCGATTAGAGTAAATGGTTTGTTGTTAGCGATCTCAAAATTAGAACATTTTACTTTATGATTATTCATTTTGTTGTATTGATTTTAGCAGCCTTTATAAATGAAGAGAATAAAGGATGTGGTGCTAAAGGTCTAGATTTAAATTCTGGATGAAACTGAACTCCAATAAACCAAGGATGTTTTTCCAATTCTATAATTTCTGGTAATTTGTTGTCTGGAGATAAACCTGAAAAAATCATACCTTTGTTTTCAAAATCTTTTTTATAATTGATGTTAACTTCATATCTATGACGGTGTCTTTCGTTTATCTTCACTGCATTGTAAATTTTACTTATTTTTGTGTCTTTTTTAAGTCTTGCTTCATAACTACCTAAACGCATTGTTCCGCCTAAATCTTTGTCAGTGCCCTTCATTAATTTTCCATCTTTTGTCCATTCACTCATTAGTCCAACGACTGATGCTTTAGATGGTCCAAATTCGCTAGATGTTGCTTTTTTTATATTTAATTTATTTCTAGCGAATTCAATCACTGCCATTTGCATACCAAAACAGATGCCTAAGAAAGGAATTTTGTTCAATCTTGCATAATTAATAGCTGCTATTTTTCCTTCTGTGCCTCTTTTACCAAACCCTCCTGGTATCAAAATTCCAGATACTCCTTTAAGTTTATTTTTTATTTCACTTGGTTTTAAAAAGTCAGACTCAATTCTTATTAAATTCACTTTTAAATTATTTGCTATTCCACCATGTGTTAAAGCCTCGTCTAAAGATTTATATGCATCTTTAAGCTCAACATATTTGCCAATTATTGCTATGTTAACTTTATTTTTTGTGTTCAAAACTAAATGGGTAATTTTTTTCCAAGGAGAAAGATTTACTTTTTTCTTAGATTTAACTCTAAAAAATCTTAATACTCTTTCATCTAGTTTCTCTTTATTAAAACTTATCGGAGCTTCATAAATTGTTTTTACGTCCACAGTTTCTATTACATCTTCTATTTCAACGTTACAAAATAATGAAATTTTCTTTCTTTGATCTAAAGGTATAGATCTTTCAGATCTGCAAATAATAATATCTGGTTGAATACCTATACTCCTTAATTCTTTAACTGAATGTTGGGTTGGTTTTGTTTTTATCTCATCAGAGGCCTTCATGTAAGGGACTAAAGTTAGGTGAATGAACAATGTATTTTTTTTACCTATTTCATTTGAAAATTGTCTTATAGCTTCTAAAAAAGGTAGACTTTCGATATCACCAACAGTACCCCCTATTTCGCAAATAACAAAATCTTCTTTATTTGAATCATTTTTTATAAATTCTTTAATTCTATTTGTAATGTGAGGTATTACTTGAACAGTTTTACCTAGATATTTTCCTTGTCGTTCTCTTTTCAATACGTCATTATAAATTTTACCTGTAGTAATATTGTCTGATTTTTTTGCTGAAATTCCTGAAAATCTTTCATAGTGTCCTAAATCTAAATCGGTTTCCGCACCATCATCTGTAACGAAAACTTCACCGTGTTGAAAAGGACTCATTGTTCCAGGGTCAACATTTAAGTAAGGATCTAATTTTCTTATTCTTACTTTAAAACCTCGAGATTGAAGTAGGTAAGCTAATGATGCAGATGATAATCCTTTTCCCAGAGAAGAGACCACGCCGCCAGTAACGAAAATGTATCGCGCCATGGAAGTATGTTATACTTCATTACTTTATAATTACAAAGCCTTAATTACTTTGATTGGGGTATTTGTGGAAGATTTGAATTTTCCTCTTCCTCTTTCTCTAAAACTGATTGTGTTTCACGAAACTCGTCTCTAGAGATAGCTACAATTGCAATACTACAAATTATAAATAAAGTGGCAATTATAGAGGTAAATTTTGTAAGAAAGTTTCCTACTGACCTTGCGGACGTGAAATTATCTTGTGAAACACCTAAACCTAATGCCCCACCTTCAGATCTCTGCAGTAGAATTACAATAATTAATATTATTGCTAGTATAACGTTTATTAAAATTAGTAAACTTTCCATAACGTTTATCTATAGTAATTTTTTATTATATCAATAAATTTTTTTGAGGATTTTGAAGCTCCACCTATTAGAAATCCATCAATTTCCTTAATGTCTTTAAATATTTTGACACTATTACCGTCCACAGAACCTCCATAAAGAACTGCAGGATTTTTTTTCTTATAAATTTGTTTTAATATTTTTTTTATGTAAATGATTGTTTCCTCGAGCTCATTTTTTGTTGGAATTTTACCTGTTCCAATAGACCAAATCGGCTCATAAGCTACTATAATATTATCTTTATTAAATTTTTTCTCTAAAACTTTTGTGATTTGTTTTTTTAAAACACTAAAAGTTTTTTTATTTTTTTTTTCAATTTTATTTTCACCTACACAAAAGACAACTTTTAAATTATTTTTTAAAGCAAAATTTACTTTGTTCTTTAGCATCTGATTTGTATCACCCTCGCTCCTATTATCTGAATGACCCACTAATGTACATTTTGCTCCAACACTTTTTAACATATAAGGGCTAATCGCGGCTGTATTTGATGAAAAGTGGTCCTTCTGATAACAATTCTGAGAACCAATCAAAATTTTTTTGTTCTTAAAATATTTAGAAAAAGTCTCTAATAAGATATATGGTGGTGTTATAATTATTCTATATTTTTTACGATTTTTATCTTTTAAATGAAAAAAGTTAATTTTTTTGATTATATTTATAGATTTTGGGACGCCAAACATTTTCCAATTTCCAATAAAGTATTTCATTATTTGCCTTAATATAAAATTTAATCTATAGGTGTATAATTTTAAAACTTAATAAATTATTATAATGTTAACTTCAATAGGAAAATTTTCTAAGTCTTTTTTTATCAAACTTTTGGTTGGAATAATTATTCTTCCATTTGTTTTTTGGGGAATGGGTGATGTATTTAGAGGTGGAAGCCAAAATGTAATAGCTTCGGTAGACTCTAAGAAGATAAGCACACAAGAGTTTGTGAAATATCTTCAAAGGCTCAATCTTAACGAGGAACAAATTAAAAATTTACCAAATACAAATCTTATTGAGAAAATTCTATCTGAATATATTGGAAAAAAGGTTATGTCATTAGAAATTGAGAGACTTGGAATAATGGTAAATGATGTTTCTTTAAGAAATATTATTAAAAATGATAAATCTTTTTTCAAAGATGATAAATTTTCAAGAACTAAATACGAAAAATTTTTATTAACGAGTGGTGTTACCGCTCCATTATTTGAGGCAAATATCGCAGAACAGGAAAAAAGAAGGCAATTTTTAAGCTCTATATCTGGTGGTACGGTCATTCCTGAAATATTAATCATCAATGAATTTAAAAAAGAGAATCAAATCAAAACAATTCAATATATTGATTTAGAAAAATACCACTCCAAAGATAGACCTACAGAAAAAAGTAAAAAAGAACTTTATGAAAGAAATAAAAATGTTTTTTTTAAAGAATTTAAAAGTCTTAAATATGCTGAAATTACACCAGAAAAAATAAGTGGCAACAAAGAATATAGTGAAATTTTTTTTAAAAAATTAGACACTTTTGAAAATGATATTTTGGATGGTCAAACTTTCAATGAAGCAGTACAAAATTCTAATCTAGATGTTATTTCAATTAATAAAGTTACTGCAAATAAAGAAGATGAAAATAAAAAAAAAATTGAAAGGATACCAGATGATCTTTTTAAAAAAATCTACAGTATAAATAATACGAAAACGCCTAAGGTCATTAATTTAGGTAATAAATATTATTTAGCAGAAGTATCGAATATTGAAAAGAAAAGTAGATCGATTAATGATCCAGAGGTTCAAGAAGCATTGAATGCGCAATTAAGTTTTGAGAAAAAAATTGAAAATAATAATTCAATTATAAAAGATATCAGTATGGGAGCTTTTGACAAATCAAGATTTATTAAATTTGCATCGGATAATCAATTGGAAGTTAAAGATTATAAAATAAATGATTTGAAACAAAATGAAATTTTTTCTGAGAATGTTTTGAAAAGAATATTTCAACAAAAAGACGGAGAAATCAATCTTATTACTAATAGCACTTTATCTAAAAGCTTTTTAGTTATGTCAATTAAGACTAAATATAGGGATTTAAAAAAAGGAAGTAATGAATATGAGAAATATGAAGCAAAAGCTCGACTAAATTTAGTTAATAAAATCTATCAATCTCATGATAATAATCTTAATGAAAAATATAAAGTAGAATTTAATCAAAGAACAATAGAACGAGTTAAAAATTCATTTTGATGAGATTGAATAAAAGTTTAAACGAATTTAAAAAAAATCATTTAAGAAAAAAAAACCAGGTATTATTTAGATCTCTTCATTGCAAAAACTATTACAAAGTTGAAAATCTTTATAAATTTCTTTTAGCAGAAAAAAATAGTTTTATTTTTGAATCTGTGGAAAAAGGAACTACAAGAGGAAGATATACAATTATAGGCCTCGACCCAGATAAAATCTGGGATATACGTAATAACGTAGTAAATTTAGATAATAATGGAAAAATAAATAAGATAAAAACTAATCCTTTAAAATATCTAAATAAACTTATCAATGAATTTAAAATAGAAATTCCAAGAAAACTTCCGTCTATGGCTTCAATGCTAGTTGGATACTTTTCTTACGATATAATTCGATATGTTGAGAAAATTCCTGATAGATGCAAGGATGATTTAAAAATTCCAGACGTAAGACTTTCTCGACCGAGGAATTTGGTAATTTATGATAACTTAAAGAAAAAAATTTATTATATTGAAAATGTTTATGCTGATACAAAAATAAAAGATTATAATGAAAAATATAATGAGATACTTAAGAAATTTGAACTTTACGAAAGTTTTGAAAATATAAAACTTCCAAGCCAATTTACTTTTAAATCTAATAAAAATGTTATCAAATCAAATACTTCTAAAAAAAAATTTAAAATACTTGTTAGGAAAGCTAAATCTTATATTAAAAAAGGTGATATTTTTCAGGTAGTTCTAAGTCAAAGATTTGAGAGAAAGATTAATAAAAGACCTATTGAGATCTATAATTATTTAAGAAAATCGAACCCATCTCCTTTTATGTTTTATTTTAATTATAAAGATTTTAATGTGCTTGGCAGTAGTCCAGAAATTTTAGTGAGGCTTAGAAAGGGTGAAATTACTGTAAGGCCGATTGCGGGGACAAGACCTAGAGGAAAAACAACCAAAGCAGATAAGAAGAATGTTTCTGATCTTCTTAAAGACAAAAAAGAGTTAGCAGAGCATCTTATGCTTCTAGATCTTGGAAGAAATGATGTTGGAAAAGTTTCAAAAATAAATACTGTAAAGGTGACTGAGAGATTTAAAGTAGAGAAATATTCCCATGTTATGCATATTGTATCTAATGTAGTTGGAGAGTTTAATAATCAATCTTCAATTTTTGAAACATTGCTCTCAGGTTTTCCTGCAGGAACAGTAAGTGGTGCACCAAAAATTAGAGCGATGGAAATAATTGATGAGCTTGAAAAAAATAAACGAAAATTATACGCTGGTGGTATAGGTTATTTTACACCTAATAATGAATTTGACACTTGTATTGCTTTAAGAACGGCTCTTATCAAAAATAATAAATTTTATGTTCAAGCTGGTGCAGGAATTGTTGCTGATAGTAAACCTGACAAAGAGTACGCAGAAACAGTTAATAAAGCTAAAGCTTTAATGAAGGCGGTGGATTAAATGAAAATTTTATTAATAGATAATTATGATAGCTTTACTTATAATTTATATCATTACATTTCAAAAATTAAGAAAAATGTTGAAGTTATCAGAAATGATAAAATAGATAGTAAAACAATTTTAAGAAAAAAATATGATAAGATTGTAATATCCCCAGGACCTGGCAACCCTAACCAAGCCGGGAATTGTCTTAAAATTGTAAAAGAAGTTCATAAAAAAATCCCTATTCTCGGAGTTTGTTTAGGGCATCAAATCATAGGTCAAGTTTTTGGTGGAAAGATTATTAATGCTAAAAATTTAATGCATGGAAAAACAAGTAAGATTAAGCATAATAAAAAGGGTTTATTTAAGAATATTCATAATAACTTTGAGGCCACTAGATATCATAGTTTAGTTGTCGATCGTAATAGATTACCAAAGAGTCTGTTAATTACAGCTGAAACTAAAAACAAAACAATTATGGGATTAATGCATAAAGATTTTGATATTCATGGGTTTCAATTTCATCCTGAAAGTATAAGTACTAAAGTAGGTATGAAGTTAATTAAAAACTTTATAATTAATTAAAATGTCAAATTTTAAAGAAAGTTTAAAAAAAGGTCAGAACCTTACTTTTGAGAATAGTAAAGCTCTTTTTAATGAGCTTATGGAGGGTAATTATGATGAAAATTCAATCGTTGAAATTTTAGAATCTCTTATAAAAAAAGGCGAAACAAAAGATGAGTTAGCCGGAGGGATTTTTGTGTTGAGAAAAAAAGCTACCAAAGTTAAAGCTGATCAAAGTACCATAGATACATGTGGAACTGGGGGCGATGGGCATAACTCTTTAAATATTTCAACTGCAGCAGCTATAGTTTTAGCAAGTATGGGTGTAAAGGTTGCTAAGCATGGTAATAAAGCTGTTTCTTCAAATTGCGGGTCTGCAGATGTATTAGAGGCTTTAAAAATAAATATTAATTTAAAACCTGATGAGGTTGAAGAAAGTATAAAGAAGTTTAATTTTGCTTTTATGTTTGCGCCTAATTATCATTCAGCAATGAAACATGTGGGACCTGCCAGAAAAAAAATGGGGAAAAAAACAATCTTTAATTTAATTGGTCCTCTAAGTAGTCCTGCACAAGTAAAAAGACAAGTTGTAGGAGTTTTTGATAAAAAATGGATGAAACCTTTTGCAGAAGCACTTAAAGAAAATGGAGTCGTTCACGCTTTTATTGTTCATAGCGAAGACGGGATGGACGAGATATCACCATTTGCTAAAACTAATGTAGTAGAACTTAAAGATAATATTATTAAAGAGTTTCAAATTGATCCAAAAACTTTAGGAATTGACTGTTCAAATAAGGAGAATTTAAAAGGAAAAAATGCTGTATATAATGCTGAAAAAATAGTAGAAATATTTAAAGGTCAAAAAAATGAGTTCTCTAAATCTGTTGCTCTCAATGTTGCGGCTGGATTGATTGTTTCTGGTAAAGAAAGTAATTTTAAGATATCGTATGAAAAGGCTGTGAAACATTTAAATTCAGGAAATGTGTTTCACCATTTAGTAAAGATTCAATCAAACTAATGGCAAATATTTTAGAAAATATTATTACGGATAAAAAAAACTCTTTAGAACGTATTAAAAAAGAAAAATCTTTAGACACCTTGGAAAAAAATATTAAAGGGCAAATTTTTTTCAATTTTAAAGAAGCAATTCTAAAAAATAATGATGTATCTTTGATAGCAGAAATTAAAAAAGCTAGCCCATCTGCTGGTATTCTTGTAAATAAATTTAATCATTTAGACATTGCAAAAATGTATGTAGACAATGGGGCTACTTGTCTTTCAGTTTTAACAGAGGAAAAGCATTTTTTAGGAAAATTAGATTATATTCAAGATATAAAAAAACAAATTAAAGTTCCAATTTTAGCTAAAGATTTTTTTATAGATCCTTATCAAATCGCATTATCTAAAAGTTATGGTTGTGATTGTATCTTAATAATAATTGCAGCTCTAAATGGAGCCCAAGCTGACGAAATATATTCCGAAGCTTTAAAACATAATTTATCTGTCATAGTAGAAGTGCACGATCAGAAAGAAGCTGAAACAGCTTTAAAATTTGATCGAGCTTTAATTGGAATAAATAATAGGAATTTAAAAACACTTGAAGTTTCTTTAAATAATACTATTTCAATTTTTGAAGTTATTAAAACACACAAAGGCCCTATTATTTCTGAAAGCGGAATTAAAACTGCAGATGATGCTAAATATATTTATGAGAAAACAGGAATTAAAAATTTTCTAATTGGAGAATCACTTTTAAAATCCGACAATCCTGGTGAATTAATGAACAAACTAATTCAAATTAATCAATAAATTAGCTATTTATTTGAAGTTGTAATTTAAAGAGAACTTTTATAGAACATAAATGTACAGGGTTTGTTCTATGCTAACAAAAAAACAAAAAAACTTATTAATATTCATCAATAAGAAAATTAGATCTTCAGGTATTTCTCCATCTTACGAAGAAATGAAGAATTCACTCAACCTTAAGTCGAAATCAGGAATACATAGATTAATTTCTGCATTAGAAGAAAGAGGTTTTGTTAAGCGATTAGCACATAAAGCTAGAGCGTTAGAAGTAGTAAAATTACCAGAGAATGCCAGCGCGAACGATATATTTAACACATTTACGCCAAGCGTTATCAAAGGTGGATTAGATAAGAATGAAAATAAATCTACTGATGTTTCAGTATTAGGAAGTATAGCCGCTGGTACACCAATTGAGGCTATTCAACAAGAGGTTGATAGAGTTGCGTTGCCAGAGGACCTTCAAAATAATGGTGAGCACTACGGTCTTAAAGTAAAAGGTGACTCAATGATTGAAGCAGGTATTGCTGACGGTGATACAGTTATTATAAAAAAAGTTTCCAATGTGGATAATGGTCAGATTGCAGTAGTCTTAATAGACGACCAGGAAGCTACTTTAAAAAGAGTAAGAAAAAAAGGTAACACTATCGCTCTTGAGGCAGCAAATCGAAACTACGGAACTAAAATTTACGCTGCGAATAGAATAAAAATTCAAGGTAAACTTGTTTCTTTATATAGAAACTTTCATTAAAATAGTCTAATTAATATTAATGTCTTTTAATTGTAGGTTTGCGCCCTCTCCTACTGGGCCACTTCATATTGGCGGCGTTCGAACAGCTTTGTTCAATTGGCTTTTAGCTAAAAAAAATAAGGGTAAATATTTTCTAAGGATAGAGGACACTGATAAAGAAAGATCTAAAGAAGAATTCAAAAAACAAATTATTACATCTTTAGCTTGGCTTGGTATTAAGCATGATGGAGATGAGTACATTCAATCTAAAAATATATCTAAACACGTTTCAGTTGCAGAGGAATTGTTAAAAAAAGGTTTTGCCTACAAATGTTATTGTTCTGAGGAAGAAATTAATGAACAAAAAGAAAAATGTAAAAAGCAAGGAATACCATATGTTTATAATAGAAAATGGAGAGATGCCAAAGATTTAAAAATTCCAGAAGGAGTAAAACCAGTATTAAGATTTAAAAGTAAAATATCGGGAAATACGGTTATAAAAGATTTAGTGCAAGGGGATAGAAACATTTCAAATTCTACTATTGAGGATTTTGTAATTTTAAGAAAAGATAATACTCCAACATACCAGCTATCAGCCACGGTTGATGATCATGAAATGAAAATAACTCATGTTATTAGAGGAGATGATCATATGATAAACTCTTTTAAACAAAGACAAATTTACGAAGCAATGGGTTGGGAGGTTCCAAACTTTGCACACATTCCTTTAATTCATAGTGAGCAAGGAAAGAAATTATCAAAAAGAGATAATGCTTCCACTCTTGAAGACTATATTAAAGTAGGAGTTATATCAGACGCTTTAAGGAATTATTTATTAAGATTGGGATGGTCCTACAAAGATAAAGAAATTTTTACTAAACAAGAAAGTATTGATTTATTTGATTTAAGTGGTGTTGGTAAATCCCCTTCAAAATTAGATATGAATAGAATTTATTCAATTAATGAAACGTACATAAAATCTATGGATGAAAAAGATCTTTTCAATTTCTTCAAGGAATACGTTTCAAAATACAAAAAACCTATTAATCAATCAAAAGAAAATATGCTTTTAAAATCAATGGGCTTCTTAAAGAATAAAGCAAAAACTCTAGAGGATATTTGGAATAATGCCCAATATATTATTAATGATAAAATTGAGATTGGCGCAGATGATAAAAAACTTATTGATGATTTATCTAAGAAAGTAATAAAAGACTTTACTAGTGAGTATGAAAAACTATCAGCTTTATCTAGAGAAGCTTTAGAGCCTATAATTAAATCTTTAATTGATAAACATAAGACTAATTTTAAAGGTGTGGGTCAACCTATAAGAATAGCACTAGTGGGTTCAAGATTTGGGCCAGGTATATATGATGTTATTTTGTCTTTAGATAAATCAGAAGTAATTAAAAGACTTAAACAAATTTAGATGAAAGACGCTGTATCTTTCAGAACAAGAAAAACATCAATTTACGATAAGAAATCAAACAATCCTTTTAAAATAAGTAGGTCAAAATTTTTCAATTTTCTTAGTTGTAAAAGATGCTTTTATTTAGATCGAGTAAAAGGGTTAAAAGAACCCTCAATGCCTGGATGGGCTCTAAACGTTGCTGTAGATGAGCTTTTAAAGAAGGAGTTTGATCTTTATAGAAAAGAACAAAAACCTCATCCAATTATGGTTAAGTATAATTTAAACTTTGTGCCTTATCAGCACAAAGATTTGGATACCTGGAGAAATTCTTTAAAAGGCGGAATTTCATATTTAGATGAAAAAACTAATCTTATTATTCACGGAGGTATTGATGATCTCTGGTTTGATTTAAATGAAAAAAAGATAGTTGTGGTAGATTATAAAGCTCAATCATCATCTTATCCTGTAACAGTATCATCCTATCTCGATGCTGAATGGCATCTTAGCTATAAATTACAAATGGATATTTACGTACATATTTTAAGAAAAATGAATTTTGATGTCTCTGACCGAACATTTTTTTATGTTTGTAATGGGGAAAAAACAAATGATAAATTTGATAACAAAATAGTCTTCAAAACTACACTAATACCTTACAGGGTGAATACGTCTTGGATTGAGGAAAAATTAATTGAAATGAAAGATGTCTTAAATCTTGATCAGCCACCTGAAATTGAAAAAACTTGTGAAAAGTGTGCTTACTTAGAAGGTGGAAAAAAATTTTAATAAATTATTTTAATAAATTCCAAATAGATTTATCATCATAATCACCAGTTATTGAATGATAAGTTAAAACTCTATTTTTTTCTAAATCAATATGAATTTGTTGACTACCGTGACCTCGCATTTGCGCGTGTCTTGATTTATTTTTTTTGTTAAACCAAAAATATCCCGCATATTCAGCATTTTTATTATCTGATTTATCTCTCATAGACTCAATATTTTTTAAGTAGTCTCCAATACAAGTGCTTGAATTCCAATCTTTAGAAACTTGAATGCCAAGTTTTAAAAAGTCTTCTCTGGTAGCATAAGTCCAACCATGCAATAAAGGCCATCCGTTATCATCAATTAAAAAAAACATTTCTGAACTTGTGCCTGCTTTATTTGCAAAATCTTGGTAAGCTTTTTTAAGGCCACCGGGTGATTTTAGATCTATTGATCTAGCAACTAAATCAGTAAGGAAATTATTATAATTAAATACTTTCTTTGTAGTTTTTAAATTACTTGACTCAGCTAAATATTCTTTTACTGTCTTTTTTTTTTGAATAACTTGACCAGCATAAATGAATGTTGCAGAACCTGCTTTCCTGCTAGCAAAATTTGTATCACCCGCTCTCATATTAGTTAAATCTCTAAATGTAGAATTTTCATATAATGTCCCTTTAGCTTCTGGAACATAGTCAGAAATCTTATCATCTAAACTTTTAATATCTCCATTACAAATAGCGTTGCCTAGCACATAGCTTACAAAGCTTTTTGAAATAGAAAAACTATATAACTTCGTATCGTCTTGAATTTTGTCTGATTTTTTATCAACTACTACATTTTGACCATCAAAGTACAAAACACTTAATAAACTTTTGTTTTGAAGAATCTTGTCTATATTTTTTGTGTTTTTATTCTCAATTAATTCTTTATTCAGAGATAAAGATTTTTTTGCTGGTGAAATCAATACTTTGTTAAATTCGGCTGGTGTCCCAACAATTCTTCCTTTTAAAAATCTGTCTAGCTCTTGTTTAGACTTTCCTTTTAAGTGATCAGCCCATACTGATGGGTAAAGTAAAATACCTAAAATTACAGTAGAGACTAAAGTTTTAAATTTACTCATAAATAAACATAATATTATAAATAAACATAATATTAATAAATTTGATTATCAACTATCTATTATTATTTTCATCATCATTATTAGATGATTGACCATTATTTTCTGATTGAGGTTCTTCTTGAGTAGTCTCTGTTTGAGTTTCCTCTTGAACTGGCTGTTCAGGTTCTGGCTGCGGTTCAGGTGTTGGTTCCTGTGATTGAGCTCTTGCAATATCTGCTGCACTTTGTGGAGATGGTTCTCTTCTCATAAAGAAGTATATTCCAGCGGCAATAACTGCAATAGCACCTAGAATGTACAACATGATATTTAAAATACTTAATCCTTCTTTTTCTTCTTCAATTGGCGTTTCTTCTGTAACCGGTTTCACTTCCTCTTCTTCAGGTTTAGCGTCTTGTTCTTGGTTGGCTTCAGCGTTAACTTGCTCTTTTGGCTCTTCAGTTTGAGGAGCTGGCTCAGGTTCTGGTTCCGGCTCCGGCTCTGGTTCTTTAGCTGGTTCTGGTTCTGGCTCAGGTTCAGGTTCTGGCTCTGGTTCCGGTTCTGGCTCTTTTTTAGGCTCAGGAGCAGGTGTTGAAACTTCAGTTTTAGGTGCTTGGGCTACGTCTTCTTTATTCTTAATTAAGGGATCTATTGCCCCCGTTACCACAAGTATTATACCAGCGGCTATAACTATAATTGGATCCATGAGTCGGATTCTAAACTTTTGGTTTATTAAATCACCTTTATATGTGAACGATTTGGGTGCTGTGTGAATAAAAAAATACTAAAATATTGAGATTTTAGTGATAAAATTTACTCAAAATTTGATAATATCAATTGATGAATTCAATTTTTCTATTTTTTTTAACGGCATATATTATTTATTATCTTTTTAGACCTGTAACAAAAAAAGAAATAGAGAAATTCGAAAATCCTGATAACTGGTCAAATATGGGTCTTTAAACCTTTAAGGTGCTCAATTATACTTTCAGATAAAGCTTGTAAATCGTAACCACCTTCCAAAAAAGAAATTACTCTTCCTTTTGAATGAATATTAGCAATTTCAATTATTTTTTTTGTAATCGTAAAAAAATCACTAGATTCTAAGTTTATATTTGCTAGAGGATCTCTTTTATGGGCATCAAAACCAGCAGAAATTAAAATAACTTCTGGCTTAAACTTTTCTACAGGAGTTAAAACTTTTTTTTCAAAAATATCATGAAATTCCTCACTTTTTGTGCCAGCTTTTAATGTGGCGTTATAAATATTACCTACACCTGTTTCATTTTCAGCTCCAGTTCCAGGAAATAATGGAAATTCATGAGAAGATCCATAAGCAACAGACTTATCTTTATAAAATATTTCTTGGGTTCCATTGCCATGGTGAACATCAAAGTCAATAATAGCTACTTTTCCAATATTATATTTTTTTTGTAAATATCTTGCTGCAACCGCCACATTATTAATAAAACAAAATCCATTAGCTCGAACAGTTTCTGCATGATGCCCTGGGGGTCTAACAGCGCAAAAAACTTGCTCATTATTCTTGATTAAATCATCACAAGCAGCAATACCGGAGCCGCATGCTCTTAAAATTGCATTCTCACTATTCGGACATAACATCGTATCTGCGTATGGCTCTTTCTCGACACCAATAATTCCTTCGTTTGGAATGTTAGCAAATATCTCTTCAATATGTTTCTTAGGATGCACTAATGAAACTATTTCTAAATCCACCTTAGGAGCCTCTTTAAATTCTATTTTTAAATCGGATGATTTAATAGATTTTAGAATGCTATCTAATCTTTCTTTTCTCTCTGGATGTCCTTGTCCATTAAATTTTAGTAAACAATCTGGATGACTGTATACAATCATCTTAAATTTTTAATTTTTCCACCATCTATTGAAAAGTTTTTGAAATTTGAATTTTTATCTTTAATCAGTTTATAAACTAAATTTGCGACTTCTTCAGGTTTTGTAGGTCTTTTAATTTTCTCAATTTTGCACCTTTGTTTTAAAATTTGTTTAACACTTCTTTTAAATATTTTTGCGTCTGTTTGTAGAAGTTTTTCTAGTCTACTTGTCAAAGTCATACCTGGATGAATTATCGATACAGAAACTTTATCAATTTTACCTTGCATAGCTAAAGCTTTTGAAAAATTGTTTAACGCTGAATTAACAGCGCCGCCTATCATAAATGTATTTGAAGGATTTCTAGCAGCCCCTCCTCCAATATTAATAACTTTTCCTTTGCTTCTTTTTAGAGCAGGCCAAAAAGCTCTGCTTAATCTTACTGCAGCTTTAAATTTTAAATTAAATCCATCTTCCCAGATATTGTCATTTAGATTTAAAAATTTTCCTCCCTTCGTTGCCCCTGCTACATTTATGAGGTAATCCAATTTTTTAATTTTTTTAGCAACCGAATTACATGCAGATAATGATCTCAAGTCTTTAGAAATGATTAAAGAATTTTTAGGAAATTTTAAATTCTTTTGAAAAGTATTTAATTTACTTTTTGATCTTGAAACTAAAATAACTTTAATTTTTTTATCATTAAGCTTATCAGCTATTGCTGCTCCGATGCCTTGGCTAGCCCCTGTGATTAATGCTGTTTTCATAAGATCTCAATATTAATATCTCTTAAATTTTCATAAGTCACAATAATTTTGTCTTTCATATTAATTTTGTACGGTTGAGTCAAAGAACCACAAAGTAGATAATCTCCTTTTTTAAAACTTATATTTTTATCTTTAAATTCATCAACAAAAGCCTTTAATGAGTTTCTAGGATCTATTCTCTTAGTTCCAGTGAAATAAGGTTCAGTAACATTATCGTTGATTTTTAATTTAATTTTAATTTTATTAATGTCTGTAGTATGCCAATTCTTTATTTCTTCTCCAATAATAATCTTACCTCCATTTCCATGGTCAGAAATTCCAAGATACATTTGAACTAGTTTATCAAATTTATTTTTTGAATTTTGTACGTATCTTGAAGACGTAATATCAATAGCTGTATATAATTTAAAATTATTTATCCTATTTAGTAATTTGCTATCAATTTTTACATCTTGATCAATTTCAAATGCATATTCACATTCCAATTTGGAGTAAGGGATTTCTGAATATTTAATCGAGCAATTAGAAGGTAAAATAGTTTCTTTAAAAATTTTACCTGGTACAGGTCCATCAAATCCCTCCTCTTTTTGAACTTCTTTAGCAACTGCTCCTATCTTCCAACCCACTGTCTTTTTATCCAATTCTTTATAAAATATATTTAAAGCTTTATATGCTTCATCTCGATTTTTAGGAATTTCATTTTCAGTGAACCCATTTAGATCAACTAAAGTTTTCTTTGTCCATGCATTTGCTAGTTCTGTACCCAACTTGTTCATAATAAAAATTATATTTAATTGATAAACTTCTTTAAATGATATTAATAGATTATGGAATTAACAATCGAAAAAGCCAAGTTTCATCAAATTTCTTTAAAACAAGTAAGCGAAGCTTTAAAAAAAGGTTTATCAAAAAACTATATTGAAGTTGATGTTTCAATTGTTGAGTGCCCTGATCTAAGAAAGTGGGATTGCCCTGCTGAAGGTATAAGTGGAAACCAAAGAATTATAGATGTTGGTGGTGAACCATACATGCACGATAAAAGGTTCATAGGTACTGAATTTGATTATGAAGAAATAGCAAAAAGAATAGGCTCAGAGAAATCTTATGCTTTAGGTGCGGGATCAGGAGCAATGTCGTGCTTAGAGGGTCACTGTGGAGAGCTTATTATTAATGAAAATTTAATTACTAATGAGTCAAAATCAATAATTGCTCAAATTGATGAAAATAAAAAATGTAAATCAACTCCTTACAATCACCGAAAGCATGGCGGACTAGGAAATATCTTTTACTCCGAAGGAAAAAAAGGAGATGTTATAAAAATTAAAATTAAAGGAAGGTCTGGTGAGCAAGGCTCTTTACCTCAATCTATGAGAACTGCATTAATTGAAAATTTAGAAACAAATTTAAGTGTTGCATTAGGAGGTGTTTTTAGAATCTTAAATGGTAAGATTAAATCCCATGTCCAACCAGACTATGCAGATATAAAACACAAATATTATGATCCAAAACAAATGAAATGTGTTAAGGATTTTTTACAGTTTTACGAACCTATAGGACCACATTTTCAATGTTATTCAGTTTTATGGACTAATGATCCCTCTGGAGGAAAATTAGATTTAAGAGAGTCGGGAGAACACACTCATTTTCATTCTTATAAAGGTGCTCAAGATGCCGGCCACTATCATTTCGATGTAACCCCTAATGAAATTGAATATGAATGCTATTTCAATACCGCCGAGGAAGTTCATAGAGTAAACAATATTTACAAGGAATTGAAAAATACTAATTAGTTTGATTAAATATAAATATGAAAAATATTTATACTTGGGCGGCTAATCCTGCAAAAAGAACTGTCACTGTAGGTGATATTATTGAAGCTAAAGGAAAAAAAATTCTTACACAAGTAACTGCAAATAATTCATTAGAGGCAAAAGCAGCTGAAGAAGCAGGTTTTGACATGATAATAGGAAGTGCTTCAAATGTTAAGAAGGTTCGGGAAGGATCCAAGTCTCTTTTTTATACTGCAGCACTCGAACTACATAATTATCCTACAGCCGAGGATGTGTTACGTGGAGCCTTTAAAGCTTTAGAGAATGGTGCTGATGCGGTTATGACTGCCAGAAGTATGGATGTTGTTTCTATGCTTGCAAAAGAAGATGTTCCAGTTATGGGTCATTTAGGTTTGGTTCCTAGAAAATCTACATGGATTGGTGGCTTAAGAGCTGTAGGTAAAACTGCTGATGAAGCATACGAACTATTTAAAAAATTTAAACGTTTAGAGGATGCTGGGGCCTTTTCAGCCGAATGTGAAGTTATTCCTGAAAATATTATGGGGGAAATATCAAAAAGGACGAGTATTGTAACTGTATCTCTAGGATCTGGAAAAAAAGCTGATGTTATGTATCTATTCATGAATGATATTTGTGGAGAGCAAGAAAAGTCCCCTAGACATGCAAAAGCTTATACAAATTTAAAAAAGATGAAAGATGAAATTGAAATCGAAAGAGTTAGAGCCTTAAAAGCATTTATCAAAGATAGTTTAGAGGGGAAATTTCCTGGGCCTGAAAATTCAGTAAATGTTAGTGAAGAAATTTTAGAAAATTTTAAAAAGAAACTTTAATCTTTTTTAATAGGAATAGTTGGGTGTCTTGTTGTTGAAGTAACAATGTTTTTCTTTAATTTTACTTCTCTCAAAACGATATATACACCTGCTGCAATTATTATTAAGTTTCCTATATAATTATTAATTGTAGGTATCTCATTAAAAACAACGTAACCCAAAAATACACCTGCAAAAATTTGAGTATATAAAATTGATCCAAAAATTGCTCCAGGCAGGTGTCTAGCAGCATTGATGACAAATATCATGGCTGTTCCTCTAGAAATTCCAGAAATAGCGTTCAATACTAAATCATTAAAAGTCATCTCTTTGAAAACAAAGAATACAAATATACCAGAAAACAATATCATAAAAATTTTTCCGAATATTAAAAATGAGAACAAGCTTTCCTCATAACCATATTTTCTTACTATTAAATAACTTGCAGACGCAAAAATTGGGCACAACAAAGCTACAAATGCGTAACTGTTAATTTCGGCTCCAAAAGGATTAATAGAAATAAGTGTTCCGATAAAACCAATTACTATAGCAGTAAATCTTTTCCATCTAACAACTTCACCTAAAAATAAAACTGATCCGATGGTTATTAATAATGGTATTAAAAATACAATACTGTACATAGTAACCATTGGTAATAAATAGAATCCTGTGTATGCAAAAAAAACAGCTAACACCATCGTTAAAGTTCTAAAAAAATGAATTTTTAAATTAGCACCCTTTAATTCTTTCCAGCCATCGAGGGTTTGAGTGTACAAAATAATAGGTATAAGAGCGAACAAGGAGTTGACGAAAATTATCTGTATTATGTCGTAATCTTCAGCAATATATTTTACTATTGCATCTTGAGTTACAAATAAAAAATACCCGAGGCAAGCTAGAAAAAATTCGGGAAGATAATTCTTCTCCGATAATTTTGAATTCATTAAATAATATTTGCTAAATCTCTTTTAGTTCCTTTAAATGTAGGAAGAGGATATTTATAAGACCATTTTCTTGGAATGCATTTTACTTTAGCTTTTTCCCATAAAGCTATCCATTGTTTGTAATTTTGTACTTTTATATTTTTTTTGTTTTTACTTTTAACAATAAAATTAGGCAATGGATCTCTTCCTGAAGGCTGACCTGCTTTATTATATCTCAAGTCCATACTTATTCTAAAATTTTTTGATTTATTTGGTAGTGAACAATGAAGTAGATATCTATTTAATAATATTATATCGCCGACATCAGCTTCGAGGGGCACGGTTGATAATTTATCGATTATTTCTTTGCCTCTAACTTCTACTTGTCCCTTGCTTCCAAAATCGTGGTTAACAAGTCCAAATTTATGACTTTCTTTTACAGCAAGCATACAACCATTTTCTATTCTTGTTTTAGTAAAAGGTATCCAACACGTTATTAGTTCAGTACCCTTCTGTCCTTTTTTATTCATAACACCGGCATCTTGATGCCAAGGAGTTCTTCCAACTAGGCCGTCATTTAAATTCTTTTTTGCAACACCTTTTTCAGGTTGTTTGATTCTTGAATTTTGACAAGGATTAGAAGCTATCTCGGGACCTAGAATTTTTTCAATCTTATCTAAAATCTTTTTATTTTTAATTAAATTCCATATTGATTGACTCGCAAAAAAATCACTATTAGCGTTTATGTTTTTTTCAGGAAGTCTTATGTTAAAATATTGATCAAGTTCAGGAATATCTAAAGAAACCAAATATGAATATTTTTTCTTAAACTCATAATTTAGTACTTTTACTTTATCACTTTTAGGAACAAATCTATGAATAAGCCTATCCATGATAAAAGCCATATCATTTAAAATTGGTTCTAAATCTTCTTTATAATCTAAAACACCCTTTAATCTTATGAAACCTTGTTTCTCAAAAATTTTTTTAATATTTTGAACCATTGAATCGATTTAAGTGTTAAAATATTACCAAATTCATTTTAGACTGCAAGGGCTTTTCTCATCTCTTCATCGTCCATTTTTTTACCTAAATACGCCTCGATTACAGCATTGTCATCTTTTACTTGAGCTGGAGTACCCTCTGCAATTTTCTGACCATGGTCAAAAACAGTTACTGAATTACAAGTATCCATTACGACTTTTAAAATATGCTCTATAATAATAAGAGTAAGGCCATATTTTTCTTTCAGCTGCATAATAATTTTCATTAAATTGTCTACATTGACTGGAGATAAACCTGCGGCTGGTTCGTCTAACATTAATAATTTTGGTTTCATAGCGATTGCTCTTGCTAAAACTAATAATCTTCTCTGACCTCCAGAAAGCTCACTAGCGTTTAGCTCTGCATAGTCTGCTAATCCCACAAAAGAAAGAAGTTCCATCATTTCTTCTTTGATAGCTCTTTCTTGATCCCAGATTTTTTTTCTTCCTATTACTGCATCGAAAAACTTGTAAGGCACTCTAGTATGATATCCCGACATAACATTATCTATAACTGTCATATCTTGGTAAAGTCTTAGTAATTGGAACGTTCTTGATAAACCATAGCTAGCAATCTCATGTGGAGGTGCAAAAGTAATATCATGACCATCAAACTCAATATAGCTTCCAGGATCGCTATCATAGATTCCTGAAACTAAATTAAAAAATGTACTTTTGCCTGAGCCATTGGGTCCAATTATTCCTCTAATTTCATTTTTTGGAAGTTCAAAATCAACTTTATTTATAGCTTTCAAGCCACCAAATGATTTAGATAATTGTTTAGTTTTTAAAATCATGTTGTTTTTTCTGTTCCAGTTTTCTTTTTAAATCTTTTTTCTAAGAAATATCTGTCAATAAAACCGCCTAAACCCTTAGGCATAAATAAAATAGTTAATACAATTGTTAAACCAAATATTAAAAGTTGATATTTATATAATGGTCTAGTTAAGTCATAAACAATTGTAATTACTATAGCTCCAATAATTCCACCCCAAATATGACCAAGACCTCCTAGGACAACCATAGCTAAGAAAGTTACCATTTCTATAACTGTGTAATTATTAGGATGTATGTATCCTGGAGGCATGTGAGCATAAACTGCACCTGCAGCACCAGCAAACATAGCGCTAAGAATAAAAGCTAAGATCTTATATTTTTTTACATTAATTCCAGCGGCTGCAGCACAAATTGGATCCTCCCTGATAGACATAAACGCTCTTCCAACTCCAGATCTTAAAATACTGAATGAGAAGTAAACCGCTATAATCATTATTGTCATTGAGATGAAATAATATCTATCTGGAGAGTCGAAGTTGTAACCCATTAAAGAAGGTGTTGGAATATCAGAAATACCAAATGTAGATCTAAAAAAGTTTCCGTTTTCAATAAATAATCTTATTGCCTCACCTCCGCCTAATGTCGCTAAGGCTAAATAAGGACCTTCCAATCTAAAAGATGGAATTCCCATTGCTACTCCAAAAAATGCAGTAACTATTATAGCTATGGGTAAAGTTGCCCAAAAACCAAGTCCTAAATATAAAAACAATGTTCCAGCGGTATAAGAACCAACTGCAAATAAGCCAACGTGTCCAACTGTAACTTGACCGCAATAACCCTTAACAATGTTTAGTCCTGCAGCAACTACAATGTTCACAAATATTAAAGTAGCTAAATGCGACTGATAAACATCCGTGAAAACTACTGACGGTACAAAAGCTAAGATGACGAAAGCTATAATAAAAGCAATAAAAGGATAATCTCTGATAATCGATTTAAATTTTTCCATTATCCAACTTCTCTCATTAAATAATCTGAGTCGTGTGAAGATGTAAGCATTCTTTTGTTTGTTTTCTTAATTTTGGGTAAATAGCTAACGTTTTTATATCTCCATACAACAGGTTTACTTAAAGCATAACTTCCATAAATGAAAAATCTTTTCTTGCCTTTGATTTCTCTGAATAAAGATACACCATGGTAAGAGTTAGGTGTAGATTGGAAAAAAATTACACTCCCTTTTGACGGAGTAAATTCTTTAACTTTTGCTAGTTCAGAAATACCAGGAAATCTTTTAAAACTTTTTCTATATTTCATATCAGTTTTCTTTTTAAAAATTGATAAAGCTCCTCCATTTTTTTTTGGTATATCGTTTAAATAAATAAGAAAATTATAAAGTCTTGTTACATCATCTCTGTGCGGCCTTAATCTATAACCGCCCCTAGAAACAGAAAAATCTATGTCTAAATTTACATTCGGGTTTTTATAAGTTTTACCTAACATTTTCATTAATTCTTTTGAATTCATTAATTTTTTATTTGTAAATTTTTCCCGCAAAAATTTACTAGGCAAGTATGCATTAGACCAACCATAATCCTTAAAAGTTTTTTTAAATCTATTTTCAACTTTTTTGTAAAAAGATTGGCTATTAAATTGTTTATATAATTTGTTAGATAATTTTGATTTTTTTAAATAATTTTTAAAATTACTTGACCCTTTGTTAATTCTATTTCTACCACCTTGTATTAAATCATCAAATGATTTTGCATTTCGAATTTCGTTTATAAGTTTTTCACAATCTTTTTTTGAAATAGCACCTTTGCCAACCATTACAGGAAAGTTGCTTTTTACTTTCTTCAATTTATTAACGTTTATCATTTTTGTGGTTTCCTTGAAAAAAATGAGCGGTAGTTTTACCTACCGCTCACAATTTTTTTAACTATTATAAACCAGCGCTAGCATTAAATGTTACAGTACCAGCAACTTTTGTTTTAAAGTTTTTTCCACCTTTAGTGTACTCAATCATAACAGGAGTTCTGTTACCATCTCTACACTCAGGCGTACCTGATTTACAGAAATTGATTGGACCAGAAGCTAAACCTCTGAAATCAGTAGTATTCGCAATCGCGTCTCTTACTTTATTTCTGTCAGCAGCTAGATCTCCAGTGAATTTAACTTTTTTAAGAGCTATCTCTAGAATATCTAGTAAGTCCATCATTTGTGAAAAGTCGTGACCAGGTACAACACCATATTTGTCTTTTACCATTTTCACAAATTTCTTAGCTACAGGTCTAGTGTCAGATGCAGCGAATGCAGCTGAGAAAGTTACACCTTTTGCAGCAGAACCAGCATTTATTGGTATCTCTACTTTAGAACCAATAGAAGCTGTTACTCTGTGAACAGATTTTGGTATTCCAACTTCATATGATTGTACAAGTCCTCTAACTGTTTCATCCAATAGAGCTGAAATTACAAGAACTTCTGGATTAGTAGCTTTAGCTTTAGTTAAGTAACTTCTAAAGTCAGTTTCTTTTTCTCCAGATTGAACCATATAAGTTGGCTCAACGTTGTAGTTCTCTCTCATGTAATCAGCTAAAGATAATGCAAAATCTTTACCAGCAGCATCTGGACCATAGATATAAGCTATCTTAGTACCTTGATTTTCTGCAGTAAATTTACCTTGTACGATTTTGTAAAATCTTGATGATACAGGTACTCTAAAAATGTATTCACTACCTTTTTTAGTAATGTCAGCATTTGTTGAGTGAGGTATGATTTGTGGAACTTTAGCTTTAGCTGAAACAGGTACCATAGGTAATGTTACAGAACTACAGCTAGATCCAATTATAACGTGAACTTTATCTTGGTAAGCAAGTTTTGTTGCGTTTGCTACACCTTTCTCAGATTTACACTCATCGTTATAAAGTGTTAAGTCGATTTTTTGACCGTTGATAGTGCCTTCTTTATTCCACTTTGCAACAGTATCAGTAATTAACTCTCCGTGTTTATAACCAACATCTGATAGCATTCTAAAAGAAACACCAATTTTGATTGTTTCTGCTTGAGCTAAAGTCGTGATTACTAAACCTGCGGAAAAGACAATTGCTGAAAAAACAAATTTAAGTTTATTCATTATTTCCCCCATTTGTTATTTAATTGTTGCTAAGGCTATAAAATAATAGTTATAATGTCTATGACTAATAGTTACATTTTTGGTAAATCAGAAAAAAAAAATTGGAGGATATTTGCTTAAGATTAATCAACTTATTTCTGGATACGGCTCTGTACAAATTTTAAATGGAGCTAATATGAAAGTTGAAAAACAATCTATAGTTGCATTGCTAGGTGGTAATGGGACAGGCAAATCAACTATTCTTAGAGCGGCATCTGGATTAATTAGATCATGGCAAGGTACGATCGAATTTAATGGTGAGCAAATTCAAAACTTACCCGCTCACGAAATAGTTGGACGAGGATTAGTGCAAGTAACTCAAGGAAAGGATGTTTTCCCTGCAATGTCTGTCACTGAAAATTTAAAGTTGGGCGGCTTTATTTTAAAAAGCAAACAACAACTGTCAGATAATTTAGAAAAGGTTTATAACTATTTTCCAAGATTAAATGAGAGAAAAGATCAATTGGCCGCAACTTTATCAGGTGGAGAGTTGCAAATGTTATGTATTGGGAGAGGGTTAATGTCTAATCCTAAAATGATAATGCTAGACGAACCTAGTGCTGCTTTAGCGCCGCAAATTGTTTTAGATATTTTTAAAAATATTAATAGAATTAGACAAGATGGATTAACAGTTCTAGTCGTTGAACAAAATGTTAGGATGGCATTATTACTTGCTGATTACGGGTATGTAATTAAAGACGGTGTGATCAATGTTGAGGGTGATAGTAAGAAATTAATGTACGACGAAAGTGTAAAAGAGTCATATCTTGGAGGGACTAAAGCCAATGTTTAATAAACTGAGAATTGGAAAAAAAGGTGAAAATATCATATTCGGAACATTTGTGCTTCTTTATATTGGTTGGTGCGTGAATAGTCCCGATATGAATATAGAATCGCTCAAATCAGTTTTAACAATTGGTCTTTCTGTTGGTATTATTTATGGCTTAGTTGCGCTTGGAATTTCGTTAATCTACACAGGTCTAGATGTAGTTAATTTTTCTCACGGTGAATTTTTCATGATAGGCGCTTTTGCCGGTCTTACCATGTTTAATCTTTTGGGTAATCAAGATTGGATTTTTAATATATTTCCTGATGCTTATGGTTGGATAATTTATGTCGTTTGTTTGTTTACAGCCTTTGTTTCAATGGGTTTATTTGGGGTTTTTATTGAAAGAGTTTTCTTAAGACCTCTAACAAAAAAAGGTGGTGGTTACACTGTAGCTGGAATGGGAATAATCATTTGTGGATTTGGTCTTTCAGTAGTTTTAATTAATGTTGCTTATTTAATTTGGAATCCAGTAGCAAAACCCTTCCCTGCAGAATTAGGTTTGCCAATGGAAATTGGAGGACTGTTTTTACCGATTACTTATATTTGGATGATTGTAGTTGGTTTATCTGTAGCAGCGGGTCTTTGGTTCTTTTTGAATAAAACAAAAATGGGATTAGGTATTAGAGCCGTAGCTTACTCTAAAGATGTTTCAAATCTAGTAGGAATAAACGTGCCACTATACATATCAATTATTTTTGGTATTGCTTGTGCCATAGCAGGTATTGGAGGAACTTTAGTAGGTCCAACTTATCAAGTTGTTGTATTCATGGGTTACATTATTCTTATGAAAGCTTTTGCTGCTGCGGTCGTAGGTGGGTTTGGTAATCTGCCTGGTGCAATAGTTGGAGGTTTTACAGTTGGAATATTTGAAACAGCCTCATCTTTTTATATTTCTGGAAGTCACAAAGATTTATACGCCTTTTTACTAATGATAGTTGTTTTAATGATCAAACCAACAGGCTTCTTTGGTGTTCAAGTAAAAATGAAAGCTTAATGATAAAGAAAGATACAAAAGTTGCAGTATTAGGTGCTGGCGCTATGGGCTGTCTTTTCGGCGGGTTGTTAGCTGAAAAAGGTTTAGAGGTTCATCTTATTGATGTTTGGAAAGAACATGTAGACGAAATTAATAGTAAAGGTTTAAAAATGATGGGTCATGGCGGAGATAGAACAATAAAAATCCATGCTACAACTGATCCAAAAACTTTAAAGCCAGTCGATGCAATAATTATTATGTGTAAAGCTACAGCTTTAGAGCAAGCTTTATCCAATTCAAAAAATATTATTGGTGATAATACAATGCTGATGTCATTTCAAAATGGTATTGGGCATGAAGAAATCATGCAAAAAATAGCTGGTAAAGAAAAAGTTTTAGGTGGATCAACAACACAAGCCTCTAGTATTCAAGGTCCTGGAATAATCCAAAACCACGCAAGTTTGCCTTCATGGATTGGTGAATACGAAGGTGGTTCAAGCGATAGAGTAAAAGATTTAGCTGAAACTTTTACTGCACATGGCTTAGAAACTATTGCAGAAGAAAATATCAAAAGAAGAAAATGGATGAAATTATTTGCTTTAACAGCAATTGGTCCATTATCAGCAATATTTGATTTACATCATACAGATTTATACATTTCTAATAAAAATCAGACTATGTCTCGAAAATTAGGTAAGGATATAATCCTTGAAACTAGAGAAGTAGCTAAAGCTGATGGAGTTGATGTTAGTGAAAGCGATTGTTTAGAAATGTTCAATAGAATAGTAGACTCAAGACAAACTAATAAATCATCTATGGCATTCGATGTTGTAAAGCATAGAAAAACAGAAATTGATTTCATAAGTGGAGCTGTTTCTAAAATTGGAAAAAAACATGGGATTAAGACACCTTTAAATGACCTCATGTATAATATTATTAAAATTAAAGAGGGTATGTACGTATAAGGCCTGTGTCTAAAGAAATTATTTGGCAACCATCAAAAGAGCTAATTGAAAATTCAAAACTAACTAAGTTTATACAACATTGTAATTTAAAAAATTACGATGAGCTTGAGAAAAAAAGTTTTTCTGATCCTGGATGGTTATGGGACAATGTAATCAAATTTTCAGATTTAAAATTTTATAAACCTTATTCAAAAATATTAGATGACTCAAAAGGTATTCCTTGGACTAGATGGTGTATAGAAGGAAAAACTAATATAGTTCTAAATTGTATTGATCGACATAAAGATAGAGAATTTTTCAAAAACACTTTTATTTATGCTGAAAGAGAAGATGGCAAAGAAAGTTCAATTACTTATGAAGAATTTGATAAGCAAATCTCAAAGGTTGGGAATACTTTAAAAATAAATGGTTTTAAAAAAGGGGATGTAATCGCACTTTACATGCCTCAATTTATAGAAACTTACATTGCTTACTTTGCTATTTTAAAAATTGGGTGTGTGGTGCTACCTTTATTCTCTGGATATGGATCAAAGGCAGTTATTGAAAGACTCAACATAGCAAAAGCTAAAGGTATATTTACAGTTGAGAAAACATTTAGAAAAGCGAAAGAAATAAGAATGTTTGATCAAATCAAAAATGAATTAGATCAAGTCATTTCTTTAGAAAAAATTTTTTTATTGGGAAAAGAGAAAGGAAAGAAAATCTTTAATTGGGAAAATTTTCAAAATGTTTCTGATAATTTAAAGACAGAGGAAACTGATGCTGAAGATCCTGCTATTATCCACTTTACATCAGGTACAACCGGAAAACCCAAAGGATGTGTTTATACTCACATTGGTTTAGTTGCTAAGATGTCATTTGATGAAGGAGTTTTAGCAGACTTTAAACAAACTGATATTCATTTGTGTATGGCTGATATGGGATGGATGGTGGGTTCTAAGTCTGCAACAATAGCTTCTACACACGGAGCGCAAATGGTAATCGCTGAGGGCGTGCCTGATTTTCCTGATGAGGTTCGTTTTTGGAAACTTATAGAAAAATATAAGGTTTCCTGGACAGAGCTTTCCCCTGCTCTCATTAGAGCACAAATGATTAAAGATGAAAAACTTTTTAAAGATTTAGATTTAAGTTCATTAAGAATGATTTGTACTGGGGGAGAACCTTGGACGGAAAAACCTTGGAAATGGTTATTTCAAGTAGTAGGGAAATCTAAAGTTCCTATTATGAATTCAGCTGGGGGCACTGAAGTTTCTGGTTCTATTTTGCATTGTTGTTTACATCGTCCTTTTAAAGTTGGATCTTTCAATGCTCCTATTCCAGGAATGAGCGCGGATATCTTAAATTTAGATGGACAAAAAGTTTCCACAAATGAGATGGGCGAATTAGTCATGAGAAAATCATCAATCGGATTAACTAAAAGTTTATGGAATGATGATAAGCGTTACATCGATAATTATTGGAGCGTAATTAAAGATTATTGGGTGCATGGTGATCTTGCAAGTAGAGATGCTGATGGTCATTGGTATTTACATGGAAGATCTGATGATACCATCAAAGTATCAGGTAAAAGAATAGGTCCTTCTGAGCTTGAGAGTGTAATAGTAAAAAGTGGAAAAGCAAAAGAGGTTGCTGCTGTTGGAATACCTGACGAAAATAAAGGGTCAAAAATTATTTTATCTATAGTTCCTGCAGAAAATAATGATCAAAAAGAAAGTTTTTTTGAAGATTTAGTTATAAAAGATTTAGGGAAATCATTTAAGCCTGATAAAGTAATTTTTGTAAAAGATTTGCCTAAAACAAGAAATATGAAAATTATGAGAAGAGTTATAAAATCATGTTTAGCAAACCAAGATCCAGGTGATTTATCAACGCTATTAAATCCAGAATCTATAGAGGAGATTAGATCTCATGCAATTTAAAGATATATTATATGAAGTTAAAGGTGATTACGCTCATGTCACTATTAATAGACCTAAGGTATTAAATGCTTTTACACCAGTAACTCTTCAAGAACTTAAGGCAGCTCTCGACAATGCAGAAAAAGATAAAGAAGTTGGAGTAATTGTTTTATCAGGTGCTGGAGATAGAGCATTTTGTTCAGGTGGAGATATGAACTGGGAAAGCTCTAAAGAATTTCAAGATCATGAATACGAATTTCACATTCACTTAACAAAATGTAGCAAACCAATCATAGCTAAAGTGGATGGATACGCGATTGGCGGTGGAAATCATATGGCTTATTTTTGTGATTTAACTATAGCAAGTGAGAATTCTATATTTGGTCAAAATGGCCCCAGAGTTGGTTCTCCAGCAGGAGGAGCTATCGTTGCCCACTCTGCAAATATTTTAGGACACAAACGTGCAAGAGAAATGTGGATGACTTGCAAAAGATACTCAGCAAAAGAGATGATGAATTGGGGCTTGGTAAATTCAGTAGTAAAAAAAGATAAATTAGACGAGGAAGTTAAAAAGTATGGCGATGAAATATTAAAAGCTGCTCCAACTTGTTTGAAGATATTGAAAGCCAGTTTTAGAAAACAATTTGAAGAAATTTTAAAGATTACCCAAAAAGGAATGGTTGAAGAAGTTGCTCCTGGTTATTTTAAAACTGGTGAACAAGCAGAAGGCGCTAAAGCCTTTCTAGAAAAAAGAAAGCCAAATTTTAAAAAATTTAGATAATGAAAGTTAAATCAATCAAAGCAATCACTTTGAGTATGCCGTTTAGCCATGGAGGAAAAAAGGTAATTTTTCATGGAAAAGAATGGAAAAGTTTAGAATTTAACTTAGTAAAAATTGAAACAGATAAAGGTATCACTGGTTGGGGTGAAGCCTTTGGTTATACAAGTTGGAAAGCAGTAAAAATAGCAATTGAAGAAATGGTGGCTCCTTTACTCGTTGGAAAAGATATGAGTAATATACCGGAACTTCTTTTAACTCTTCAAAGATCTTTGCACTTATTTGGTAGATACGGGATAACAATGTTTGCAATATCTGGCGTTGAAATTGCATTATGGGATGCTTTAGGTAAAGAAAAAAATAAGCCAATTCATGAATTGTTAGGAAAAAAAAATAAAGATCTATTTAAAGCTTATTCAAGTCTTTTTAGATACGGAGATCCGAAAATTATAGAACAGAAATGTAAGCAATCATTAGATGATGGTTACCAAGCTATAAAACTTCATGAAATAGAAAATGATTGCATTGAGGCTGGAAGAAAAGGAACAGGTAATCTTCCTTTAATGTTAGACACTAATTGTCCTTGGACTTATGAAGAAACGCTATCCAAAAAAGATTTTTTAAAAAGTATGAAACTTACTTGGTTAGAAGAACCTATTTACCCACCAGAAGATTATGAAACTCTTGCAAAATTAAATAAAGAACTTGGAATACCTATTGCCTGCGGAGAGAATGCGTGTACAGAATTTGAATTCAAATCAATGATTAAACAAAAGGCAGCCACTTTTGTTCAACCGTCAGTAATTAAAGTTGGTGGAATTTATGAGATGTTTAAAATAATCCAGCATGCAGAAAAAAATAATATATCTGTAATGCCACATACTGCTTATTTTGGACCAGGTTTTTTAGCTACACTTCAATTAGCTTCATTAATGGAAAAAGATACCTATATTGAGAGATTCTATTTAGATATCGATCAAGAATTTTACCCTAATTTCAAAAGAGCATTAAATGGGAAATATAAATTACCTTCAGGACCAGGTCTAGGGATTGACCTGGATTATAATAAATTAAGTAAATATGAAATATAGATCTGTTTTATTTGTTCCAGGACATGAAGAAAAAAAAATTAAAAAAGCTTATACATTAAATTCAGATTTAATAGTTCTTGACTTAGAATCAACTGTTCCTGAAGATCAGAAAGATCAGGCTAAAAAAATAATAAAAGAATGCAATGTTAATAAAGATCAAACATATATAAGGATAAATAATAATTCAGATTTAGAATTTGTTGCATCAGAAAAATTCCCTGGAATATTTCTTCCATTTACAGAAACAAAAAAACAATTAATTGAGATAGATATATTATTAAAAAAAACTGAGAAATTGAAAACTGATATAATCCCAATTTTAGAAAGTATAAACGGTCTAGCTAATCTTGAGGAAATTTGCTCTTTTTCAGAAAGAATTCAAATTATATCTTTTGGCTCTCATGATTTAGCTAAATCTATAAATCTTAAGATTTCAGAAGATGAAAAAGAAATATTAGAATTTAGAAAAAATATAGTAAATAAATCTAAAAATATTAAGAGCCCAATAGATACCTCTTTTTTAAACTTTAAAGATTTAAATGGATTTGAAAAATCATGTAATTTTGTAAAAAAATTAGGTTTTGGTGGTAAAGCTTGTATTCATCCAGACCAAGTTCAAATCTCAAACAAAATTTTTTAATGATAAATACTAAGAAACTTTTGTACTTTGCTTATGGTACAAATCTTAATAAAAAAATTTTTTTAAAAAAATATAAAAATGCTAAATATCTAAGTAAGCATATTTTAAAAGATTTTGAATTAGTCTTTAGATCAAAATATAGGGTGCCAGATATACAAAGAAAAAAAGGTTCAAGTGTGAAAGGTATTATCTATGAAATAGATAAAATAACTGAGAAAAAATTAGATAGATACGAAGACTATCCTAAGTTATATATAAAAAAATTTTTTAATAAAAAAAATAAAAATGTAATGTATTATTTCATGAAAAGAAAAACTCCTATTTTAAAGCCTGCAAAATACTACCTTAAAGTCATGAAAAGCGGCTATCGACAAAATAACTATAAATTTAATTTCAAATATTAAAGTGAAAAACAAAATAAAGATTGCAGTTGTTGGGATTGGCTTGATGGGGAGTCAACATTTAAAAGCTTTAAGGGTTTCAAAAAAAGCAAAACTCCATTCAATTGTTGATGTAAATAAAAATTCAGTTATTCATGCTAAAAAGTTTAAAGTTCCATTCTATAGAACATCGACTGAATTACTTAGTAACAATAAACCAGATGCTGTAATCGTAGCTACACCCAATCAGTTTCACGAAAAACATACGATAAGCTTTTTAAATGCAAAAATACCTGTTTTGTTAGAAAAACCAATTTCCGACAATATCTCAAAAGCAAAAAAAATTATTCAAAGCTCCAAAAAAAATAAAACTCATCTTCTTATTGGCTATCATAGAAGGCACAACAGTATCGTAACAAAAGTAAAGAAACAGATTGATAGTGGAAATCTTGGAAAGATTGTTGCTGCTAATGTTATGTGTTGGTTATACAAAAATAAAGATTGGTATAAAGAAAAGTGGCGTATAAAAAAAGGAGGAGGTCCTCTAGGTATTAATCTAGTCCATGATATTGATCTTATTTGTTACTTATTAGGCCCTATAACACATGTTCAAGCCACAACCTCAAATAAAATTAGAAAATATGAAGTTGAAGACACCGCGATTGTTAATTTTACATTTAGATCAGGTGCTTTATGTACATTAAGTGTCTCTGATACAATTGTAGCTCCTTATAGTTATGAGCTTACAGCTGGAGAAAATCCGGCCTACCCTATAACAAATCAATCAGCATATTTTATTGGAGGGACAAAAGGCTCAATACAATTTCCTAATTTAAAACATTGGTATAATAAAGGTGAAAGAAGTTGGTGGAAACCAATTTATCATAAGGATTTTAATATTCGTTTGAGTAGATTTACTTTAATAAATCAAATTGATCATTTGTGTGATGTTGTGTCTGGAAAAGCTAAGCCAAAAGTAAGTGGAAATGATGGCTTGCAATCACTTAAGATATTTGATGCCATACTAAGAAGTACTAAAACTGGAAGAAAAATTAGAGTAAACTAATGAAAAGACTTAAACTTGGTATCATTGGTGGTGGGCCTGGATCTTGGATTGGTCATGTACATAGAATTGCATCAAGATTTGATGACAAATACGAGATCGTAGCAGGCGTTTTTTCAAGAAATTATAAAATCAATCAATCTTTTGGAAAAAGTATAGGGATAAAAAAAAATCGATGTTACAAAAATTATAAAGATCTTTGCTATTCTGAAAAAAAAATTAAAGATGGTATTGATGTAATTGCAATCATGACGCCTCCTGGAAGTCATCAAGAAATAGCTGAATTATTTATTAAAAATAACATTCATGTAATATCTGATAAACCATTTGCAGGTTCTCTACCTCAAGCAAAAAAACTTTATAAAACAATTAAAAATAATAAAAAAATTGTTTACGGACTTACACATAATTATTCAGCCTACCCAATGGTAAGGCATGCTAAAAAATTAGTAGAAGATAAGAAACTTGGGAACATTGAATATATAAATGTCGAATATGTCCAGGACTGGTCGAATGGTAAAAAAGTTACTCCTAGTTCTGCAAAAAAAATATTTAAATGGAAGTTAGATAAAAAAATAGCAGGAGTTTCTACTGTGCTAAATGAAATAGGATCTCATGCATATCATTTATGTAATTACATTACTGGTCTTAAAGGGAAAAGCTTATTTGCAGATATCAAACAATATTCAAAAAAAATTAGATTTGATACAAACGCTCAAGTTTTCATAAATTATGAGAATGGAGCTAAGGGTTTATTTTGGGCATCAACTACTGCTAAGGGTGGTGTTTATGGATTACGAATAAGAGTATTTGGTTCAATGGGAAGTTTAGAATGGGTACAGAATGATCCCAACTATTTGAAATATAATGCTGCTAATGGAGCTACAAAAGTTTTAGAAAGAGGTTTTAATGAAAGTGGTTTCTCAAAAAACTTTTCAAGAATAAAATACGGTCATCCTGAGGGATATTTAAGTGCTTTTTCTAATTTGTATAGAGAAATCGCAATAAAAATTAATTCAAAAAATAGCAAGAAAAAGTTTTATTTTCCAACTGCGTATGAGGGTTTGCTTACAGCAAGATTTATAGATGGATGCGTAAAGTCATCATCCAAGAAAAAGTGGGTGGCTTTTTAAATGATAAAATCCTGTGTGATAGGATTATCAAAAGTAGGTATAATTCATTGTGAAAGTTTAATGAAAATAAAAAACACTTCATTAAATTATATTTTCGATAAAAATTACAATCTTAGCAAAAAACTATCTAAAAAATTTAAATGCAAGACCTCAAGAGACTTCAACAATATATTGAAAAAAAAAGATATAGAACTATTTGTAATTGCATCACCTACAACAACACATCATTTTTATATAAAAAAATTGATAAAATTTAAGAAAATGATCTATTGCGAAAAGCCAATTACAAATAATAATAACAAACTTGCTAAACTCAAAAAATTAATAAAAAAACATAAAATTAAATTTTGTGTTGGCTTAAATCGTAGATTTGCAAAGGAGTATGTTGCTTTAAAAAAGAAAGTTAACAAAAAAAGAATTAATTACATCCAAATAATATCTAGATCGGCCAACCATAATGTTGATTTATCAATTAGGAATGGAGGCCTTTTTTTTGATAAAGGATTTCATTTTTTTGATTTAGCTTTTTGGTTGAGTAATTCGAAACCAGAAAAAATGATTCTAATTTCAAAATCAATTAGTACCGAGGATTTCTTAAATAAAGGAGATTTCTCAGATGCAGTAGTTAATCTAAAACTCAGGAATGGAATAGTCGTCGAAATAATATTTAGTAGAAAGTGCAGATTTGGAAATTTTGAAAAAATTAAACTGTATGGTAAAAAATTTTCACTAGACTCTGACGATTTTTCTAACAAAGAGACATTATATAAAGACTTTTCTGTAAGACACAGAAAGTCATACTTAAATTGTTTAAAAAAATTTATTGAAAATAAAAATAGTCTCTTAATTGATGAAGCAATATTAACACAAAAAATATGTGCTGATGCTTTGAAAAAAGCAAGGTTCCAGTAATTTATAAATATTTACTTAAAGCTTTGCTTGCAAGTTTTGATGAAGAAATATCGGTTTTGAATGTTTTTAGTATTGATTGTGTTTTTTCTATTTGCTCCTTAATTTTACTTGGATTATCGATGAAGGAGCTTACAGACTCGAACAAAGCTTTTGGATTACATTTTGTTTGAAGGAATTCAGGTATTACCTCTTTACCTGCTGCAATATTAATAATATTTGCGAATTTAACTTTTACCAAAGATCTAACAATTAAATAATTCAAAAAATTCATTTTATAAATAATGATAGATGGTACTTTAGATTTGCAAATTTCAAGTGAGACCGTTCCAGATTTAGCAACTGCAAATACAGATTTCTTAAGAGTGTGAGACTTTATTTTATCATCACTAATAATTTCACAATTACTTATATTTTGAGATTTTACGTGGGATTGAATTAAATCATAATGTTGTTTTGTCGAATGAAATATATAAATAAAATCTTGATAATTTTTATTCATTAATTTTATAAAATCCAAGAGGATAGGCATTAAGACTTCGATTTCAGAAACTCTACTCCCTGGAAAAACTGATATTAATGCTTTATTTTTTTCAAATATTTGATTGATATCTATTTTACTTTCAGAAGATGCGTCTAACAACGGGTGGCCCACAAATTCATTGCTCACACTCTCTTTATCAAAATAGGGTTTTTCAAAATTGAATAATAAAAGTATATGATCTATGTAATTTTTAATTTTCTTAACTCTTCCCTCTCTCCAAACCCAAACTTGAGGTGCAACATAATGAATAGTTTTTATCTTTGGTTCTTGTTTTTTTAAACGTTCAGCAACTCTCAAAGTAAAATCTGGACTATCAACAGAGAATAATATATCTGGCTTAAAATCTTTAATAGCTTTAACTGTGTCATTAATTTTTCTATTGATTTTGAAAATATTTTTTATGACACTTGTAAAACCAATGTAGGTGATATCTTTTAAATCATAAATTGTTTTTATTCCTAGAGCTTTTAAATTTTCACCTCCTACGCTTAAATATTCAATTTCTGAGTTATTTTTGTTTAATTCTTGAATAACTTTTGATGCTAATTTATCTCCAGAAGGTTCTCCAGTAAGAATAAATATTCTTTTCATTTATACATTCTCCAAAGTTCGCCTCGATCAGATAATAGGTATAAATCTCCATTTTTATTTATCTTGATGTCTCTTATTCTTCCTATATTGCCTTTGAATAAAATCTTCTCGTTAATAAAATTTGATTTATTAAATTTTATTTTTCTTAAAGATTGATCTTTAAGAGATGTAATTAAAGCTTGACCATTCCATTCTTTAAATGTTTTACCTTTATAAATTGTCATAGCGCTTACTGCTATAGAAGGGACCCAGTACTTTATTGCTTTTGTAAAACCAGGTTTCCATTTTGGACCAATTTTAGTTCCTGAATAGTTAGTTCCACCCCAGCCTAAAATCTTCCAACCATAGTTTTCTCCAAAATTCGCTGTTCCAAACCAATCACCTCCTCTTGCCCCGTGATTTGTTAGATATATTTTATTGTCAAAAGGTGAAAGTGACATACCTTGAGGATTTCTCACTCCAATTTGATAAATTTCAGGAAGCCAATCTTTTTTATTTATAAATTTGGGATTATCTTTTGGTATCGATCCATCCAAGTTAATTCTAATAATACTTCCAGGATGTTTGGTATGATCTTGTGCTATCATTCCTTGTCCTCTCTCACCAGCAGTTACATACAAATGTTTATTTTTTATGACCAGTCTAGATCCAAAATGGTATCCAGAATTTATAGGTGGCTGTGCTTGAAAGATATTTTTAAAGTTGAGTTTTTCAGTGTTTAAATTGGCTCTTGCAACAGATGTGCTAGACTTTCCGCTCAATCTATTTTCAGAGTATGAGACAAATACAATGTTATCTTTGTAAAGTATATCTAATAATCCTCCCTGACCATCTTCTAAGATTTTAAGATTATGGCTTATATCTTTTATTATTTTTTCTTTTAAGTTTACAAATTTGATATTCCCAGGCTTTTCTGTAACCAATAAATTTTGATTATCTATAAACGTTAAGCTCCAAGGGCTGTCTAATCCTTCGATAATTCTCTCTAGTTTAAAATCGTTTGCACTTAGATTTGTAAATAATAATAGAAAAATTGTTAATAATTTTTTCATTTAATAAGAATAAACATTTTATTTCTATTTGCGTATTTGACGCTTTGTCTTTTATTTAAAAAAATATTTAATTTATGTTTTAGAACTATTCCTTTTAGTCCAGCAGTTTTACACTGCTTTATAGTCTCTAAACCTATAGTTGGTAGGTCAACTCTTAAGTCTTGCCTTTTTTTTGGGAATTTAATTAGGATCCCGTTAGGGTATTTAGTTATTTTTTTTACTTTTTTAATCATTTTTTCTGTTCCTCCGCTTCCTTCAAATGCTAATATTTTATTATCTCTACAAATTGCACCTTGAACAAACGAGAAATTTCCGGACTTTTCAAGAGCCTTTTCTCCGCAACGTATATCTTTTTTATCAAAGGTATTGGGTTTAATTGATGTATAATTTCCTTTAGGCAAACTTATTTCAGGAGTAAATTTGTTTGAGCTCAAAGTCTGAATTTTTTCTTTTTTCAAGATGTTTATAATTTGTTTTAAGATTGCAGCATCTCCCAATTTTGAACTTTTAATAATTTTTGGCATATAATAAATTCCTTTTAAATCTAATTTAATAGATTTGAAATTTGGTTTAGCTACTCTTCCTGCAAATAAAACTTTTTTACAATTATTAGACTTTAAAATAGAAATAATTTTTCCAAACTGACCAATTGACACTGAGTGAGAGTTTTTATCTTTTTTAAATAATTTTTTTTTAGTTAAATCAATTATCAAATACTTACATTTTTTTTTAACTTTTTTTAAGATATATTTTGGAAGTTCTGTTTCTCCAAAAATTAAACCAATCATAAATATTTTAACTAAGTGGTGAACAAATTGGTCTTTTTTTATCTTTTCCTATAAACTTAATAACTTCACTTACCAATTCGTTATCTTTGTATTCGCCATTAATCCTACTTAGATTTTCGTGAAGATTTTTAGAGGAAAAAATATCTTTAAAAGCTTTATCTAATCCAATAATTTTATGATTATCATACTTCTGTCTTCTCAGTCCTATCAAATTTAAACCTTGCAAATAATTTCTATTACCTATTGATAATCCAAAAGGAATTACATCTTTAAGTACGCCTGTCATACCTCCAATCATAGCCAGTCTTCCAATTCTAGTAAATTGTTGAACAGCTGAATTTCCTCCTATAACTACTGAATCCTCAATAGTTACGTGTCCTCCAAGAGGAACGTTATTTGCTATAATTACATTATTTCCAATTTTACAATCGTGTGCTACATGGGATGAAATCATTAATAAACAATTATTGCCAATTTCTGTTTTTGATCCTCCACCTTCAGTGCCAGGATTAATTGTTACATATTCTCTTATTAAGTTATTTTCTCCAATTGTTAGACTATTTTTTTCTCCCTTATATTTTAAATCCTGGGGCTGGGTTCCTAAACTTGCAAATGGAAAAATTTTAGTTCCGCTGCCAACTCTCGTGTCTCCCTCTATATGTACGTTAGAAATAAGCTCTACATTTTCATTAAGTTCTACTCCAGGGCCGACATAACAAAAAGGTCCAATTTTTACATTTTTTGAAATCTTTGCCTTTTTATCTATCTCGCTTGTTTTATGTATCATTATTTTCTATCAACTATTGTTGCTGACCATTCAGCATCGGCCATCCTTTTACCATTAACTTTGGCTGTTCCTTTATATTTCCAAACTCGCCCATGTGATCTAATAGCTTCAATTTCTAAATGTAATTCACAATCTGGTATGACAGGATTTCTAAATCTTGCTTTATCTACTCCCATCAAAAATACTAATTTATTCTCATATTCTTTTTTATCAATTCCATGGGCTGTGAGTGCAGCTGCAGCTTGGCCAAAAGCCTCTACAATTAAAACTCCTGGCATTACTGGTTGATTAGGGAAATGACCTTGAACATAAAAACTATTTTTTTTTACAAACATAATTGCTGTAGCAGATTTTAAAGGTACTATGTTTACCAATTTATCAATTAACAACATAGGCTCTCTATGTGGCAATAAACTTTCAATTGTTTTTTTATCTATTTCAATCTTACTCATTTTTTATTTTTTAAAAATTCTCGGAAAGGGACAGCAGGATATCCCATCACGATTTGGTTGTCTTCAATATCTTTTACTACACCACTTCCACCACCAATTTTCACGTTATTACCAATTTTTAAATGGCCAGATACACCAGCTTGACCACCAATAGAAACGTTGTTTCCTATTTTTGAACTTCCAGCAAAACCAACCTGACCAGCAATCATACAATCAGATCCAATTTTTACATTATGAGCAATATGAACTTGATTATCTAAATAAGTATTTTTTCCAATTTCTGTATCATCGATAGATCCACGATCGATCGTACAAGCAGTCGCTATTTCAACATCATCTCCAATAACAACTTTGCCAATATGTGGAAATTTAATATTACGTTTATTAACCGGAATAAATCCAAAACCTTTTTGCCCGATTTTGCAGTTATCTTGCACTATCACTCTATCACCTATTAATGAATTTTTAATAATTACACCTGATCCAATCACGCAATTTTTTCCTATTATCACATTTTTTTCAATTATTGAATTAGATCCAATAAATGAATTTTTACCTATTTTAACGTTTTGACCAACTAAAACATTATTACCAAATTTAACGAATTTATATTTATTTACTTTGGGTACTTTTAAACTTAAATCAGGATAGTCTAAATCAGAGAAAGGATAGATTTTTTTTAAAACTATTGCTAACTCATAAAGAACGTTTTTAGCAACAAAACATGGTAAGTTATTTGGTAGGTAATTTTTCAGCTTTTCAGTAGTAATGCATAAACCTCCCTGTGTTGATAATGCATCACCCTTATATTTGATAGAGTCAAAAAAAGTGATGTCTTTTTTTTTTGCTAAATGTAAAGGCTTGACAGAGTCAATATAAAAATCTTGGTTTATTTTAATTTTTGGAAATAATTTTTTTACTTTAAATTTGTTTTTTTTGAAGAATAAATTTGAATCCATCCAAATTTAATTAAGATTAATCGATTTTAGTTTTTTATTTAGCAGTGCCATTATATCTTTTGTGATATCTAAAGTCTCATCAGCTACCAATATATTTTTTTTATCTATTACCATTCTAATTTTTTTTTCATTCATATAATTTTTTACTATTGGGTTTAAATTTTTAAGTATTTCGTTCCTGGCTTTGGCTCTTTGTTTTGCAACATTTTCTAGTAATATACCTCTTTCTTTTTGTATTTCTGATACCTTATTTCTAAGCTCGGAAACTTTTTTTTTATATTCCTCAGCTGAAATAATTTTTTTTTGTTGGATGATTTTTTTTTCATCTTCTTGAAAGCTTTTTTCTTTTTTTTTGATATTTTCTATCCCACTTTCTAATTTTTTTTTTAAAAAATTTTGAGCTTTTTTTCCAGCATCACTCTCATTTAAAATTAATTTGAAATCTAGGTAGTGCGGAGCCTCAGCATATAGTGAAAAACTTTGAGAAAAAAAGAATAAAACGATGATTAATAGTTTTTTTATATTCATTATTAAAAAGTAGTTCCTAGATTGAAAGTAAAACTCTCTGTAACATCAGTGTCTGCTTTTGAAAGATTTTGTGAAATTACAAAATTTAAAGGGCCGATTGGAGATAGCCAATTCACAGTAACTCCAGTGCTCGATCGTATTTTACTACTTTCATCAATTGAGCTGTCATAGTCTACTCCCCAAACATTACCAAAATCTAAAAATAAACCTAAATCAGCATTTGAGTTTTCTGGCAAAACATTAGGAAGATTAGTCTCGAAATTTAAAGCTGCAACGTAATTTCCTCCAACATGATCGCTGCCATCTACCGGGCCAACCTTGTTTTTTTCGAAACCTCTTAATCTTGACGAGCTAATTCCTCTACGTTTACTTATTCTAACATCTTCTCCACCTAAGCCATTAATGCTTGCAAGATAAATTTTTGCTGAACCAATGATATTTTCACTTAAAGATTTATAAAAACTTGAGCTGATAGTGTTAGTTATAAATGCTTTATCAGCTGCAAGTGGAATTGCTTGTCCAAAAGTAAAAATTGATCCACTAGTTGGCATAAAAGCCTTATCTCGTTTATCAAAAGTAAAACCATAATTTCCTGTTAACTCACTATAAGTTCCATTTTGTTTTTTTAATGCAGCTGAAGCACTATCCTCTGTTTGTAAATCATCATGACTTGCTTTTAATCCCAGACGTACTTTGACATCTTTATATTGCTCAAAGGAAGTTCCAATAGCTGCAGCGACAATTGAGTTTTCAAAACCTAAATCGGGTTTATCGTTTTTTTCGCTTGAAAAAGAGTAAGTAATTGAGTTTCCTAAAAAATTGTAGTTCGGATCAGTATAACGAAAATCTCCTATAAGAGACTCTTCGTCTGCTTGTATCTCCAAACCGATAGACTTTCCTTGCCCAAGCCAATTATTTTCCTTAATATTAAATGCTATTGTTCCACCTGATGTACCTACACCTGCACCCGCACTAATTTCACCAGTTGGTCTCTCCTCAACATTGATGTTAATTATTTTTAGATTATTTTCACTTCCATCATTAATTTCATAAGTTACATCATTAAATATATTTCTTGCTTTTATTTTTGCTATTGATTTTTCCAGACTTAGATTAACAAATGGATCACCTTCATCCAAAATGAGTTCCCCCCTAATTACATCTTCATTTGTAACATTGTTGCCAGTAATATTAATTCTCTCAACTAAATTTTTAGGTCCTTCGAAAATATTTAAGGTAATATTAATAGAGTCATTCTTTACATCTTCTTTAACGTTATGCTCAACAAATTGTAAATTATTAAATTCAATCAGTCTGTCCAACTCTTCTAAAAGTTTCTTAATTTTAAATGGTGAATAATAGTCGCCAACATATTTTTTAAATTCTTTATTTAATGGAAAGAATAAGTTTTTATCAAAAACTTCATCTATTTTTGTGGAAATTTTATTAATTGTATATCTTGTTCCTTCCTCAATAGAATAAACTAAATCTGCATTACCTGCTTTGTTGATTTCAGCAATATTTGAACTTATTTTCACATCATAGTAACCCAGTGACTTATAATAATTTGTAAGTAATCTTCTATCTAAATTAATTAAATTCTCACTTAAATTTGAGTTATTAGAAATTACTTTCCAAAATTTATCTTCTGTACTTGCGATTACATCTCGTAACCTTCTGGATCTTATATCTTTATTACCAATAAATTTTATAGAGGAAATTTTAGTTTGTTCTCCTCTTTCGATCTCAATAAGTAAATCAAAATTATCTGAATCAATTTCTTTTATTTTTGCGTCAACTTTAGCGAAGTTATAACCCAAAGACGAATAAAGTTTTTTGATAATCTCAATATCTTTTGCTAAATTAGCTTTTATAAAAGGTCTTTTAGATTTTATTTGGATTAATTTTTTTATTTCTTCAACATATCCTTTTTTGGGTTCACCCAAAATGATTAATTGATTTACAAAAGGATACTCCTCTAAAACTATTTTAAGAATTTTATTATTAAAATTTATTTCAATATTTTGAAAGAAATTAGTTGAATTAAGATTACTTAAAACTTTATTTAAATCACTTTCGGTAAAATCTTTATTAAGTTCTACTTCACCATAAATTTTAATAGTTTCATCTGAAATTCTTTTATTTCCCTCAATAACAATTTTCTCTACTACCTCAGCTTTGACCCCAATGAAATATAGTAAAAAGAATAAAAATGTAAAAATTTTTTTAATCATATAGGTTTAATATTTTTTTAATACTCTCTCTTGCCCATTTATCAATACTAGTAATTTCATGAATATTTTTAGGGTTTCTTATAGCATATTTTTTATAATTTCTGTCATTTAGTATCTTCATTATGGTTTTAGAAATGCTTAAAAATGGTATCTTTTTATTGAGAAACAGCTCAACTAATATTTCATTAGCTCCATTTATAATAATAGATGTTGAGGGATATTCATTCACTCTATTTTTCAAAAAAATCACAGGAAATATTTTTTTATCAACTTTTTTAAAAACAAGATTTTCAAATTTATCATTTTTCTTATCAATTTTATAAAATTCTTTAATATTTAATTTTCCATCAAATATTGCATTGGCTAGAGGAATTATCATTGATGTGTCATGGTAAATAAAAGTAATTAATCCATTTTTTTTTTTAACTATTGCGTGAACTAAAGAATTGGGGTGAATTATTATATCTAGTTTATTATTAGGTAGATTAAAAAGTTTTTGAGCTTCAATTAATTCTAAGATTTTATTCATGAGCGTTGATGAGTCTATTGTAATTTTTTGTCCCATTTTCCACTTTGGATGTTTTAAAGCGTCTTTTGGAGAAATTGTACGAAGTTTTTGTTTTTTGTAATTCAAAAATGGGCCACCAGATGCAGTTAAATATATTTTTTCTATTTCGTTTTGATTAAGGTTTTCAATTAATTTGAAAATTGAATAATGTTCAGAGTCTACTGGAATTATTTTTGTATTATTTTTAGAAGCAAGTTTTTTCATTAAAGTCCATCCGCAAATAATTGATTCCTTGTTAGCAATCAAAATTTTTTTACTTAACTTTATAAATAACAATGTTGGTTCTAATCCTGCAATACCAGGAATAGCAGCGACACTAAGATCTAATTTTTTCAAATTAATTTCTTTAAAATTATTTAATATTTTAACCTGTTTATTTTTAAATTTTTTTTTTACCTTAAGATAAACTTTAAAATTATTTATAATAAAATATTTTGGTTTATATCTTCTTATTTGATTGCAGATTAATCTATAGTTATTGTTTGCTGCTAAAAGAATAACCCTAAAAAAAAATTTTTTTTTATCTATTATTTTAAGTGTTGAAAGTCCTACTGATCCTGTAGATCCCAAAATTGAAATATTTTTTTTCATTAAAATAATAAAATTAGAGAGATGAAACCAAAAGGTATACCAAAAAATATACCGTCCAATCTATCTAAAACACCTCCGTGCCCTGGGAAAAAATTACCAGTGTCCTTAACATTTCCCTTTCTTTTTAAAAAAGAAAAAAATAAATCTCCTAGCTGGCAAAAAACTGAAGTTAGTATTCCAACTAGAAAAATTTTTATACTAGTTGTATTACTTAAATAAAAAAAACCAATCGAAAAAAATATACTCGCGAAAACTAAAGATCCGAAAGAACCTGAAATTGTTTTTTTAGGACTTATTTTTGATAATTTGGGACCCTTAAGAGTCTTGCCAACAATATATCCTCCAATATCTGAGGCTATACAGGTCACTAAAATCAGGAATAATAAAATTTTAAGTTGAAATATATTTGAAAAATAAAAAAAGAAAAAAGAAAATATGAAAATGAAGATTATAAATATAATATTTGAAAATAAAATGATCTTTGGTTCTTTATATATTTTATTTATTAAATTAGTAAACTCCATAATAGATAACACTCCTAATACTATAAGAGTATAAATAAGTATAAATTTTGATATAAAAAACAATAAAGTGAGTAAAAGTAAAGCTATAGAGGTAAATATTCTTTTTTTTAAGTTTTTCTCAATCATATACCACCGTAATTTCTTTTTATTCTTTTAAACTTTTTAATAATATTTTTTAAATCAATAGACTTTAAATCTGGCCACAGTTTTTTTAAAAAAAATAATTCAGTATAAGCAAGTTGCCATAACATAAAGTTACTAAGTCGTTGATTACCACCGGTCCTTATTAAAATTTCTGGGTCTGGCATGTTTTTTGTGTAAAGATTTTTTTCTAAATTTTTTAAGCTTATTTTTTTACTTTTTTTAACTGCCGTTATTATCTCATTTTTTGCTCCATAGTTTATTGCTAAATTAACATTTATATTTTTATTTTTTTTGGTAAGATTTTCGCATTTGACAAGAGTCTTTTTGAGACCTGAAGGGAGTTCACTCATTTCTCCAAGAATATTAATTTTTATACCTTGTTTAGTTACATTATCTATTTCTTTATGAAAATAATTCTTAATAAGTTTGAATAAAAACTTAATTTCTGTTTTGGGACGTTTCCAATTTTCTGATGAGAATACGAAAAATGTAATGAAAGGGATTTTTAATTTTATTGAACTTCCAACAATTCTTTTAACTGTTTCAACTCCTTTTAGATGCCCGTAATTTCTTCCTTTATTTTTATTTTTACCCCACCTACCATTGCCGTCCATTATAAAGGCAATATGGTTGAGTTTATTCATATTTGAATTATCTCTTTTTCTTTTATTGACAGTATTTTCTCAATATTCTCTATATTTGTATCAGTTAATTTTTGAATATTTTTTTCATAATTTTTACTCTGGTCCTCAGAAATTGTCTTATCCTTTTGTTTTTTTTTTAATTCTTCATTAGCCTCACGTCTAATGTTTCTAATGGATACCCTTGATTTTTCTCCCATATTTTTTAAAATTTTAATTAAGTCTTTTCTTCTTTCTTCAGTTAAATCAGGTATTCTAAGTCTTATTATTTGTCCGTCTATTTGTGGATTAATGCCAAGCTCTGATTTTTGGATCGCAGATTCAATAATAGATATATTTGACTTGTCCCATACTTGAATTGATATTAAACGTGCCTCTGGAACGCTTACTGTGCCAAGTTGCTCAATAGGCATTAATTGGCCATATACATCTATTTTTATTGTATCAAGCATATTAACGTTTGCCCTTCCAGTTCGTAAGGTGGATATATCTTTTTTTAAAGACTGTATGCTTTTATCCATTTTATTTGAATAATTTTTTTCATTGAATTCACTACTCATACTATATGCCTTCTCCAACTTTATACCTTATAAAATTTAATATTTTGATTTGTTTGGTTGATGAATTTTCTTTCAAAATCTCGGAAACTTTCTTTTTAGGGTCCATTATCCAAATTTGATTTAAAAGAGAATTATCATTTAAAAATTTTGTTATTTTACCTTTAGCAATTTTTTCAACCATTTCACTAGCTTTGCCAGAATTAACTATTTCTGCTTTGATAATTTCAAGTTCTTTATTTACGATATCTTTATCAATATCATCGCTGCTTATTGCTAATGGACTAGAGGCAGCTATGTGCATTGCTAACTTATTTCCTAGTTCCTCATTTTTACCTTTTGTAATACCTTCTAATGATACTATTGAAATTATTTTTCCGATATTTTTTTCAGATGCAGAATGAACATAGAAAAAATTTAAACCTTTTTTGTTATCAAAAAAATCACATCTTCTGATTGTTATTTTTTCACCAATTTTTGCTATTAAACTCACTAAATTATCTTTAACAAAGCCACCATTCTTCATTTTAGAGTTTTGCAGCTGGTTTAGGTCTCCTTTAACAGAAAAATTAATCTTTGATAACTCTTTGCAGAAACTTATAAAATTTTCATTTTTTGCAACGAAATCAGTTTCACTATTTATCTCAATTATTGAAATTTCACCGTCCTTTTCATTAACCAATACAAGACCATCAGCGGCTGTGCGATCCATTTTTTTAGATGCTTTTGCTATTCCTTTTTTTCTTAAAAACTCAATTGATTTTTCAATATCGCCCTTGTTCTCATCTAATGCCACTTTGCAATCTTTAAATCCAACACCAGTTATTTCTCTGAGTTTTTTAATATTATCTAATAAGTCTTTATTTGACATAGGAGAATTATTTTAAATAGTGTTTTATTTTTTCTTAGACTCTGTTTTTTTTGTCTCTTCCTCAGTACCTTTAATAAATTTTTCAGCATCTTTAATTGTGTTTTTGAGAAGATCGCAATAAAGATTTATAGATCTACGAGCATCATCATTTCCAGGAATAGGATAATTTATACCTGTTGGGTCTGAATTTGTATCTAATACAGCTATAATTGGTATACCTAATTTTTTTGCTTCTGCTACAGCTAGAGACTCTATGTTTGTATCTATTATAAATATCAAATCTGGAGTTTTTTTCATTTCTGCTATACCTCCCAAAGATCTTGCAAGTTTTTCCTTCTCTTTTCCAAACTTTAATATTTCTTTCTTTGTGAAGCCTAAATTTTCTTTTGATAATTGATCGTTCAATTTTTTTAATCTTTTAATTGAGTTTTGAATTGTGTTCCAGTTAGTCAACATACCACCTAGCCATCTGTAGTTTACGTAGTATTGACCTGTATCGTTAGCAAGATCTTTAACCTGTTCAGATGCTTGTTTCTTTGTAGAAACTACAAGAATTTTACCGCCACCAGCTATGACTTTGTGTACCTGAACTAGAGCGTTTTTAATAAATTCTACTGTTTGAGTAAGATCAATTATGTGAATAGAGTTTTTTTCACCAAAAATGAATTTTTTCATTTTTGGGTTCCACCTTAGAGTTTTGTGACCTAGATGTACACCAGCTTCAAGCAATTGTTTTATATCGACTTTTGGTACGTTCATAATTTTTTCCGGTTAATCCACCACAGTAATTCCATAAAATAAATGGACCGGTAGGAAATTATCCTTACAACTGTGTGCGAAATTATGATCTGATATATACAATCGATCTAAAAAATCAATACTCTAAAAAGTGATTTTTTCGACGTAATCCTTAGCATTTAGAGCATTATGATGATCTAAATCAAATTTTCTAGTTTTTTCAAGTGAATAATGAGCAATTTTGTTTTTATTTCTTATAACAAGTTGGACTTTAGTTTCACCATTTTTAGATAAGATATCTTTAATTTCATTAATATTAAAGTTTTCTTTTAATTCAATTGTTACTTTTGAGTAAGGTTTATTTATCACCTCTTCGAGACTCATAATTTTACGAACATTAATTCTTTTCTTTGTTGTTTCCCCAAGAATTTTATCTTTTTGTAGAGTGATCACAAATGACTCGGACTCCTTCAGTTTATCTCTATTTTTTACTAAAATTTCTGCAAATAAAAATAGTTCAAATTCACCATTTTTATCACTAAATTTTACAATAGCATAAGGTGTGCCCTTTGAGCTTTTTTTTTCTAGAATTGACATTACAGTACCAGCAACTAACCCTTCATTTTCTTCATCTCTATAGAATTTGTCAAACTCTTTTACTTTTAGTTTATTAAATAAATCATTATATTCGGTTAGGGGGTGATCTGAAATATAGAACCCTACTGACTTAAATTCTTCAGCAAGTAACTCTTTTTTGGTCCAAGGATTTGAAGATAAAAATTCAAAATCGTTCTCGTAATTTTCATTAATTTCAAAAAGACTTGATTGATTATTATCTTTATCATGGTTTATATTTTTTATTTGTTGAATGATTTTGGGTATAGAAGTCAGAATTTTATTTCTGTCTCTATCAAATTCATCAAAGACACCTGCTTTTGTTAAACCCTCTAGTTGAAGTTTATTTACATCTTTAGGATTAACTCTTTTAATGAAATTGGTGAGAGATTTATACAAACCATTTTTTTCTCTCTCAACAATAATGTTGGAAATTGCTTCAAATCCAACATTTTTAATAGCGCCTAAACCATAATATATTTTTCCATCTAAAGCTTTAAACTCTGCGTAAGATTTATTTAATGAAGGTTTTATAATTTCAATATTTAATCTTTTAATTTCACCAACAAATTCTCTTAATTTAGAAGTATTTGTAAGTTCAGTAGACATCGTTGCGGCTATAAAATCCTCTTTATAATAAGTTTTAAGAAAAGCAGTCTGATAAGCAATTAAAGCGTAAGCAGCAGCATGACTTTTATTAAAACCATACTGGGCAAAAGGTTCAATTTTGGTGAAAACAAAATTTGCCACATCTTTTGAGATGCCATTTTTTATCGCACCATTTATAAATCTCTCTTTTTGTCTATCTAGCTCAGCTTTTTTTTTCTTACCCATTGCTCTTCTTAATATGTCTGCTTCTCCTGCGGAAAAACCAGCAAGTGTCTGAGCTATTTGCATTACTTGCTCCTGGTAAATTATTATTCCATAAGTTGGTTCTAAAATTTTTTTTAAAACTGGATGGATATAGTCTGGCTCTTTCAATCCATTTTTACAATCATTATATATTGGGATATTGCTCATTGGTCCCGGACGATACAAAGCTACTAATGCGATAATATCATCAAACCTATTTGGTTTCATTTGTTTAATTGCTTCTCTCATACCAGCACTTTCTAATTGAAATAGTCCAGTAGTCTCTCCAGTTGATAATAAAGAAAAAACATTTTCATCATTTTGATTTATCTTATGAATATTTATTTCAATATTTTTTGTTTGTAATCTTTTTATGGTTTTATCAATGATGGTTAAAGTTTTGAGACCCAAAAGATCAAATTTAACCAGTCCTGCATTTTCAGATGAATACATATCATACTGCGTTGAAGGTAAAATTAAATTAGAGGAATGGTCAATGTATAACGGAAATTGTTCAGCTAACATGTCTCCAGCAATAACAACTCCGGCTGCGTGTGTAGCCATATTTCTATTCAAACCTTCCAATTTTAAAGATAGTTCAAGGAGTTTTTTTACCTTTGGATTGTTCTTAATTTCTTCTTTAAATCTTGGCTCTCTATCTATTGACTCCTGAAGAGTAAGTGGTCTAGACGGGTCAAATGGGACCATCTTACAAAGTCTATCAACATAACCATAGGACAATCCTAAAACTCTTCCAACATCTCTTAAAACCATTCTAGCTTTAAGTTTTCCAAAAGTAATTATGTGAGCAACTCCACCTTTATATTTATCTTTTAAGTATTCAAAAACTTGATCTCTTTTTTCCTCACAAAAATCAATATCAAAATCTGGCATAGAAATTCTATCTGGATTTAAAAATCTTTCAAAAATTAAATCATACTCGATTGGATCAAGATCTGTGATATCTAAACAGTAAGCAACTAGAGAACCAGCACCAGAACCTCTACCTGGACCTACTGGAATTGAATTTTTTTTAGCCCATTTAATATAGTCTGATACGATTAAAAAGTAACTTGAGTAATCCATGGAATTTATAATATTAATTTCATGGTTTAAACGATCCTCATAAATTTCTTTTAACTGATCTAGAGTTTTTGATTTATTTTTTTTTTGTATGAAATTTTTTAATCTTTGCTTAAGTCCATCTTTTGCTTGTATTTCAAGTTCTTCTTCTGGAGATTTATTTTGATTATTAGCTATTGATGGAAGGATCGGCTTGGATTTCTTGGGTTTAAAATTAAATCTTAAATGAAAGTTATAATTATTTTCTAATGCCTCGGGAATATCTGAATAAATTTTATCAATCTCATCTTGTTTTTTTAAGAAATGCTGATCGCTTAGTTTGAATCTATTTTTATCATCAATAAATCTTTTTTCTCCTATACATCTCAAAGCATCATGTGCTTCATACATTTCCTTGTTAATATAAAAAACTTCCTGAGTTGCTATGATTGGAATTTTTAGTGAATTTGAGCTATTTAAAAGGTAATTTTCAAAATTTTTTTCCTCGTTCTCATCATGTCTTTGAATTTCATAATAAAATCTATCTGGAAACTGGTTTTTAAGTTTCTTAACTATCTCATCTATATTTTTTAATTTATTTGATTGATATAGTTTTCCAAAAAAATCTCTGTAATTACCGGTTAGCATAATGAGATCTTTATTGTGAGCAATAAGATCTTTAACCTGGCATGACGGTACTTCTGTTTCTTTGCTATTAAGGTAGCTTAGTGAAGATAGTTTAGTTAAATTTTTATAACCTTCCTCGCTTTGTGCGTATAATGTTACTTTTCCAATAATATTTTGTTCTTTCAAATTTAATTGAGTTCCAACAATTGGTTGTGTACCTACCTTTGATAGCTTTTCCGAAAATTCTAATGCACCACACAAATTAAAACTATCTGCTAAACCTAGTGATTTTATCTCATTATTTTTACAATAATCAGCCAATTCATCAATTTTAATGGCACCTTCACAAATAGAATATTGTGTGTGAATTTTAATGTTGTTAAAACTTTTGCTTTTGACGTGCATCAACACGTTTTATATTACCATCAGAAATAAACAACTTGTAATCAGCCCTGTTAGCAAGATCTCTATTGTGAGTTGCAAATATAATTGTTTTTTTTAATCTTTTTAATTTTAAAAATAGAGAAAATATTTCCTTTGAAGTTTTGTAATCCAAATTACCAGTTGGCTCGTCCGCAAGTATAACGTTTGTTTCCGAAATTAGAGCTCTGGCAATCGCTACTCTTTGTTGCTCGCCCCCCGAAAGTTGATTTGGAAAATGATTTGATCTATCAAGTATTTTCAATTCTTTTAATATTTTCTCTGCTTTTTTCTTTATGATTTCCTTACTCTCACTTTTGATAATCAATGGCATTTTTACATTTTCTATTGCGGTAAAATCAGTTAATAAATTGTTATCCTGGAATATGATCGAAATATTTTTTCTTCTTATTTCGTCCTTATTAATATTTGTTAATTTATTTGTGTCTATATTATTTAAAATAATTTTACCGTTTGTTGGTTCATCAAGTAATGCTAGAAGATATAGTAGTGATGATTTTCCTGATCCAGATGGGCCTACCAAAGCAACAAGCTCACCCTCTTTAATTTTTAAATTAAAATTTTTAAATAAAGTTATAGATCCACTCACATGTTCAAAACTCTTTTTTAAATTTGAAATCTCAATATTTATTTTACTCATAACGTAAAGCTCTAAATGTATTCATCTTTGAAATTTTTGTAGCAGGTAGATACGATGCTATTGCAGAAATTATAAGAGAAATAATAAAAATAATTAAAATAGAATAAAAATTTATCTCATAGGGAAGCTCATCCAAAAAATAAATATCAGATGGAAAAATTTCCAAATCAAAAACTTTTGATAATAAGTTTCTTATTTTCTCAATATTCACTGAGAATAGAATTCCTAATAATATTCCACTCAATGTTGCAAAAAAACCGATTGTTAATCCAGTCAAAAAAAATGTTTTTTTTATAGATCGATTGGTGAAACCTAATGTTTTCAAAATGGCTATTTCTTTTGTTTTATTTTTAATAAGAATAGTTAAACCTGAAATTATATTAAATGCAGCTACAATTATAATAAGTGAGAGAATTATAAACATAACATTTCTTTCTACCTTAAGAGCACTGAAAAGAGACTTATTAAGATCAGACCAAGTATAAATGAAATAATTTTCATTTAATTTTTGAATACTTTCCTTGTAAAAATTTGCTTTTAAGGGATCCTCTAAATAAATTTCAATATTTTGATCTTTGTCATCTTTGTTAAAAATTGATAATGCATCTTCGATGTTTATAAAAATTACATTTTGGTCAAATTCTATAAAACCAGTATTAAAGATACCTGCTACTTTAAAATTTTCTTGTTTTGGTAAATTTCCTAGTGGTGTACCTACAAAAGATGAGGTCATTAAATTAATAGTGTCATCTTTTTTTAAATTTAAATTAAACGCAAGCTCTGAGCCGATAAATACTTTGTTAATGTTAAAATTATTTAGATCTCCTTGTGAAGTAAAATTTCTGAAAAATTCTATAATATTTTTTTCGCTTTTATCGATACCTTTTAAAATTACTCCCTTAGCTTTATCGTTGCTAATTACAATACCTTCTCCAGAATAAGACTTGCTTATAGTTATATCTTCAAAATCTTTTTTTAGTTTTGAAATATATCTTTTATCTATTTGAAAACTATTTGGTTGAATGACGACGTGAGGGTTAAGACCTAGAATTTTTTTAGTTAAATCTGTTTTAAAACCATTCATTACAGACATTACTATTATTAAAATAGCAACACCAAGCATTATTCCTAAAAATGAAAATATTGAAATAACTTTTAGAAACCCTTCCTTCTTTTTAGGTCTAAGATTTCTTAATGAGATAAGCCTTTCTGCTCTAGTAAACAATGTTTTTAATTTTTTATTTTTTTTATGATTTTATCTAAGGTCAAAATTTCACTTTTTGAATTTAATTCCTTAAATTCAAAATTATCTTCCTCGGATTTCGATCCTACTATTATTTGATAAGGAACACCAATCAAGTCATGTTTTTTAAATTTATTTGACATATTTTCATCAACATCATCTAACAATACGTCAATATTTTGTTTTTTTAATTCCTTATAAATTTTTTCAGCCTTTTCAAAGTTTTTTCTGTTATTTTTACTAATGCTTGGTAGGATTACAATATCGAAAGGGGAGATGTTTCTAGGCCATTTCATCACATCATTATTATAATTTGCTTCGATAATAGCCCCGACTAATCTTGAAACTCCGATCCCATAAGAACCCATTTTGACAGAAGTTTTTTTTCCATCTTTGTCATCAATCAAACAATTCATTGGTTTTGAATATTTATCACTAAAATAAAAAATGTGACCTACTTCTATTCCTTTTGTAAACATTTGGTTTTCTTTTTTTACTTTTTGATTAAACTCTTCCTCTTTATATTTCTCATCAGTCACCGCATAAATTTTCGTAAAATCTTCTCTCATTTTTTTAAGAGAGGTATCATTAAATTCATACTGGTTAAGATTGATTTCAAAAATATTTTTATCCGCATAAATTTTACTTTCTCCAGTTTCAGCTAAAATTATAAATTCGTGAGAAAGATCCCCTCCTATAGGCCCCGTGTCTGCTGACATTGGAATAGCTTTTAAACCTATCCTATTAAAAGTTTTTAAATATGAATAAAACATTTTATTATAAGATTTTTTTGCTTCTTCATCCGATAAATCAAAAGAATAGGCATCTTTCATGAAAAATTCTTTACATCGCATCACTCCAAATCTTGGTCTTATTTCGTCTCTAAATTTCCATTGAATATGGTACAAAATTTGTGGAAGTGATTTATATGACTTAACGCTTGATCTAAATATATCTGTAATTAACTCTTCATTAGTTGGGCCATAAAGCATTTCTCTGCCTTGACGATCTTTAATTCTTAGCATTTCCTCTCCATAATCTTCATACCTACCACTTTCTTTCCATATTTCTGATGATTGAATAGTTGGCATTAACATTTCTTGAGCACCCACTGCATTTTGCTCTTCTCTTACTATTTGTTCTATTTTTTTCATTACTTTAAACCCCAGAGGTAGCCAAGAATAAATTCCTGCAGAAGATTGTTTGATCATCCCAGTTCTTAACATAAGTTGATGTGATTTTATTTTTGCCTCTGCTGGAAGATCTTTAGTTATAGGTATAAATAATTTTGAGAGATACATTATTCTAATAATTCTCGTAAATTTAATAAATCAATATTTACAAGATAATATATGACAAAAAAAATTATAGTAGTAATAAGTGTAGTTATCAAAAATTTTTTTCCAATTTTAGGATTTTTTGGAGCTCCTGGATCCATTCCTCCAATTTTTTCCTTAAAAACTTCTTTATTTGACTCAATCCCTATTGGTAGTACAGAAAAAAAAATTATCCACCATATCATCACATAAACTATTATAGAGCCAGTTATTCCCATTAAATTCGTGCAATATTAATATTTGTAAAGGGTTTTTTTCCAGTTTTTTCTCTTACAATTCTTCTGCAATTTTGTTTAAGAGTTTCAATTAAGTTGTCTTGCTGTTTTTTATTATCCAAAGAAAACGTTCTACAAATTGTCATTATTTCATCTTCAATATCAAAAATAAATGTATCATCTTCATTTTTCTCAGGAATACCCTTGTAGGAAATAACAGGTTTCTTTACACGTCCATTATTTGATATAATTAAAGTAATTTCTAAATATCCGTTTGCTGATAAGTTTTTTCTATCTTTTATTGATTTAGAGTCTGTATCAACGTTAATGTTACCATCAAGGTAAACTTTTCCTGATGGGGCCTTATCAATTATTTTAGGTTTGTTTCCAGGTAGAATTTTAATTATGTCTCCATTTTCAATTAGTAAGCTTTTTGGAACCTGCATTTCTTTTGCAAATGTAACGTGTTCAGCCATATGACGATGTTCTCCGTGAACGGGTATAACGCACTGTGGCTTCACCCAATTGTACATGTCCTTAAGATCATCTCTATTTGGATGTCCGGAAACATGTACAAAAGCGTTCTCTTCACTGATCATTTCCATCTTATTTTTTACTATCAAATTTTGCAAATAATATAATTTTTTTTCATTACCTGGTATAATTTTAGATGAAAAAATTACGCAGTCTCCACTTTCTAAATACACATCTGGGTGAGTACCATTTATTATTCTAGTCATTGCTCCCATTGGTTCCCCTTGACTGCCAGTAGCTAAATACAAGATTTTATTTTTTACTACTTTTTTTGCGTCCTTAGGGTCTAAGGGTTCAATCACACCTTGAAGATAACCACATTTTCTTGCTGCCTTGTAAATTCTCTGCATAGACCTACCAACTAAACAGATATTTCTTCCTGTTTTTTTTGCACAATAGAAAATGGACTCCATTCTTGCTACATTTGATGCAAAAGAGGTAACAAGAATTCTGTTTGTCTTTAATTCCATAATTCTTAAAAGACTATCTCTAACATCAGACTCTGAGCCTGCTCTACCTGGACTAAAAATATTTGTAGAATCGCAAATCATTGCTGATACACCACTTTCCCCTATAGATTTAAGTTTTTGTTCATCAATTTGACTACCAATCAATGGATTTGGGTCAATTTTCCAATCTCCAGTATGTAAAACTGTTCCAAGAGGAGTTTTTATGCTTAAACCATTAGGCTCAAGAATAGAGTGTGTCAGTGTAACAAAATCGATCTCAAACTCTCCAAGTTTAATTTTGCTATTTAACGGTACTATTTCAAGGAAAGAAGAAATATCAATTTTTTTTTCTTTAAACTTTTCAAGTATAAGAGCTGCAGTAAAAGGTGTAGCATACATTTTACATCTAAGATCAGGCCATATATGTGCAACAGCTCCTATGTGATCCTCGTGAGCGTGTGTAAGAACAATCCCTAATAAGTCGTCTTTCTTATCAATAATAAAACCTGCATCAGGCATTATTAAATCAATTCCTGGCACAGACTCATCAGCGAAAGATACGCCCATATCTACTATTATCCATTTTTGATCTTCTTCTTTTCCATAGGCGTATAAATTCATATTCCCACCTATTTCACCTGACCCACCTAAAGGACAAAAAAGTAATTCTTCTATTTCTTTACTCATAAAAATTCTCTGTACACTCGAGATGCTCCTTTGATTGTAATATCTTGATCAATAATACTTTTTTTTTTTATAATTTTTTTAAACAAATTAGCATAACCTCCTGTAAGAATTATTTTATAGTTCATTTTCCAATTTTTTGTTATTTTATTAATTATATTATTTATCAAACCATCATAACCCCAAATAAAACCTGCGTTTAAAGCATCTATTGTATTTTTTCCATAACTCTTTTGTATATTTTTCAGGTCAAACATTGGAAGTAAGGCTGTAGATTGACTTAAATTTTTAATAGATGATTTTACCCCAGGAGCTATAACACCGCCCTCATATACCCCATTCTTGACAATGTCAAAGGTTGTAGCAGTTCCAAAATCAATTATTAAACAATTTCTAAATTTTTTTCCTTCAATAGAATTTACAATTCTATCTGATCCTAATTGTTTTATATTTTTGATATTTATTTTTATTATTTTTTTCAAATTAAATTTTTTAATTTCATAAATTGTAAAATTTGAGGTTTTGAAATTTTTTTTTATTTTTTTGAATGCTAGTGGAACAACAGACGAAAATAATATTTCTTTTTTTAGTTTTTTATGAAAAAATTTATTCAAAATTTTTTTAATATAACCTTTCAAAAAAATATTTTTAGTATCAAAAATGATAGATTTCAAAATTTTTGATTTATTTAATAAACAAATTCTTGTTGAGGTGTTTCCAATATCTCCAATAATATAATACATTTCAATTATTTATATTTCATCTTTAGATCTGAAAATGATAACTTATTTTTTTCACCAAGAAATTTTTCATATGCGATAACAATTTTTTTTAAAATTTTTTGATTATCGATTTTTTTATTTAATATATTTTTTAAACATGTTGATTTAAAGCTTTTGTTTTGTGGAACTGTATTAGTATTTAACCCTATTCCAACTATTAGATAATCAAAGTTATTAAACTTAATAACTTCTTGTAATATTCCGCAAAATTTTAGTCTATTAAATAATAAATCATTAGGCCATTTAATTTTAATTTTTTTTGAAATTACTTTGGAAATCACTTTCTTGAGTAAGAATGCATTAAGAACTGCAAATTGTTTAAAATTAATTCTTTTTTGATCAAATTTAAAAAATAAAGTTATAAAGAGATTACCTTTTAAAGAAATCCATTTTTTTCCAATTCTACCTCTTCCGTTAGTTTGTTTCTTAGTGGTAATTAATGTTGGTTCTAAAATATTTCTTTTAATAAGTTTCATTGCAACATCATTAGTGCTTTTAACTTTTTTATAATTTTTTATTTTAATCTTCATTAATTAATGAATAATGTATTTACTATATTGTTCAAAACGGAGGGATATAAAAAAAATGTAACTAAAATTATACAACTGGTAAATATAGATATTTGTGCAGTTCTATTTTTTGAAGGTTCAAAAGTAATACCACTATCATCAAAATAAATAGTTTTTATAATTTTAAGATAGTAAAATGCTGACATCACTGTTGTTAATAATCCGATAATTGCTAATGCATACATTTCTTTTTCCAATACAGATACAAAAACATAAAATTTTGCGAAAAATCCTCCTAAAGGTGGTACACCTGCTAAAGAAAATAAAATAATCAACAATGAAATAGCTAGTAAAGGATTTTTTTTTGAAATTCCAGATAGATCAGAAATATTCTCTTTATATTGTCCATCTTTCTTTAATAAGTAAAGACAAGAGAATGCTCCGATATTCATAATTACGTAGATTGATATATATACTATTGCACTTTGATAACCTGATACCGCACCAGTAGCAACACCTGCAAGGGCATAACCAATATGACCTATCGAGCTGTAAGCTAGGAGTCTTTTAAAATTTTTTTGTACCATTGCTGCGACGGCTCCTAAAATCATAGACGCAATTGAAATAAAAATAATAATTGTTTGCCACTCTAAAAGTATTTTTGAAAAAGGAATAAACATAAATTTTATTAATAAGGCTAAACCAGCAACCTTTGGTACAACTGCAAAATAACTTGTTATTGAGGTTGGTGCGCCTTCATAAACATCTGGAGTCCACATATGAAATGGAACCGCAGAAACTTTAAACGCCAGTCCAACTAAAATAAATACCATCGCGAATACTGCACCTGTATTTTCTTTATTTAATTGACTCGCTATTAATTCAAAATTTGTAGAGCCAGTAAATCCATAAAGCAATGAGCATCCATATAATAATAAACCTGAGGACAACGCACTTAGTACAAAATATTTTATTCCAGACTCTGTTGACCTCAAGTTGTCTCTATCAATAGATGCAAGGATATATAATGATAGAGATTGCAACTCTAATCCTAAATAAAAGAGAATTAGATCATTTGAACTTACCATGAAAAACATCCCTAAAATTGATAACAAAATAATTATAGGGTATTCAAATTTGTCTAATTTATTATCTACAATAAAAATTTTGGATGAGTTAAGAACAAATAATGAAGAAACGAGTATCAAAATTTTAAAATAGTTTGAAAATGCATCTCTTGTAAAACTATCTAGAAATATTTTTTCTTCATTATTAGGATTTGTTAAAATTATTGTAATAGTAGCAATAATTATAAGAGAAGTAAGATTAAATATTAAATTAAAACTTTTTTTAATAAAAACACCAATCATTAAAACAGAAAAAATTGATAAAGATAAAAAGATCTCAGGAAGCATTATGTTTATATTATTCATCATAATTAATTTGAAATTACTGCTGTGTCATAATTATCAATTAAGCTATTAACTGAAACGCTAAAAGTTTCCATCAATGGAAGCGGATAAAAACCAAAAAAAAGTATAAAGAATGCTAAAGTGGCTAACATTATAATTTCAGATTTGTTCACATCGTTAAATTTCTTCACTTCTGAATTATTTGTTGCTCCAAAAATAACTCTTTTTGTTAGCCAAAGCATGTAAGCAGCTCCTAGGACTACTCCAAATGTAGCTAACATAGCAGCTAAATAACTTTTTTGAAATGCTCCAGTTAATACAAGAAACTCACCCAAAAATCCTGAAGTTCCAGGCAAACCTAGCGCTGCTAGTGCAAAAATTAAAAATAGAAAAGAGTATTTAGGAATATAATTAACTAGCCCACCATAAGCACTAATCATTCTAGAATGTAACCTATCATAAACAACTCCTACACATAAGAAAAGTGCTGCTGAAATTAAACCATGGCTAATCATTTGATAAATACTTCCTTCTATACCTTGTTTTGTAAGTGTAAAAATTCCTAAAGTTACATAACCCATATGAGCTACAGATGAATATGCTATTAATTTTTTCATATCATCCTGCATAAGCGCGACTAAAGATGTGTAAATAATTGCAATGATACTTAAAGTGTAAATAAGTGGAGTAAAATATTCTGAGGCTATAGGGAACATAGGTATAGAAAATCTTAAAAAACCGTAACCAGCCATTTTTAATAGAATCGCAGCAAGAATAACAGAGCCAGCTGTAGGTGCTTCCACGTGAGCATCTGGTAGCCAAGTATGAACCGGCCACATTGGCATTTTCACTGCGAAAGAACTAAAGAAAGCTAGCCAAAGTAGATTTTGATATTCTTTTGGTATTTTTATTTCGTAGATTTGGGTAATGTCAGTAGTTCCAGTGAGCCAATAAATAACTATTATAGCTACAAGCATTAAAACTGAGCCAAGTAAAGTAAATAAAAAAAACTTAAAAGCAGAGTAAACTCGTCTAGGCCCGCCCCAAACTCCAATTATCAAAAACATTGGTATTAATCCTGCCTCAAAAAACAAATAAAAAATTACTAAATCAAGCGAACAGAATACGCCGATCATAAAGGTTTCTAATACTAAAATAGCTATTAAAAATTCTTTGACTCTAATCTTAATGCTATTTACGCATGAAATTATACAAATTGGAGTAATAAATGTTGTTAAAACTATAAAAAGTATTGATATACCATCAACTCCCAATTTAAACTTGATAAAATTATTAATCCAAGATTTTTCCTCTACAAATTGAAATTCAGAAGTGTTTAAATCCAAAGAATACCACAAGAATAAGGACAATAAAAAAGTGGCAAAACTACTAAACAAAGAGATATAAATTGAACTATTATTTGAAGTCCTGTCTTTAGACAATAAAATAAAAAAAGAACTTATTAAAGGTAAAAAAATTAAAGTTGATAAAATTGGAAAACTCATTTTATTTTAAAATTAAATAAGTTAATAAAATTGATAAACCTAAAAGCATGACAAATGCATAATCGTATATAAAACCTGTTTGAAGTTTTCCTGTTTTATTAGAAATAATTTTAACTATTTTTGAAATACCATCAGGACCAAATCTGTCAATTATACCTATATCTCCTTTTTTCCAAAAAAGGGAACCTAATTTTTTAGATGGATTAACAAAGGTTTTGTCATAAAACTCATCAATGTACCACTTATTAAGTAAAAAATTATATAAGGGTAAATTAGTATTTTTAAACTCCTCTAAAATTTTTGGTTTCAAAATATATAGATAAAATGAAATTGGAATTGATATTAAAACTAAGATTGGAGTAATTAATAAAAACCACAATGGTATAACATCGTGTTTTATTTCATTTAAGAAAAAGATTGAGCTTTGCCAAAATTCATTGCTATCATGTCCAATAAAAATACTTTTAAAAAAATAACCTGAAAATACTGCTCCAACACTCAAAAATACAAGTGGTGTCAACATCACTATAGGTGACTCGTGAGTTTCATTAATTGGAATTTTTTTATTATTATAAGATCCATGGAAAGTTTTAAAAAATAATCTCCAAGAATAAATTGAGGTTAAAAATGCTGTGAGTATGCCGACCGTGGCTGCATAATTTCCTAAAGAAGATTTTTTAAGGTAAGCAAATTCTATTATTGCATCTTTTGAGTAGAATCCTGAAAGAAACGGAAATCCAGTTAAAGCTAAAGTACCTAACAACATGAAAATGTATGTATATGGTAGCTTTTTCCTTACACCGCCCATATTTCTGATATCTTGCTCATCCTTAAATGCGTGTATTACTGAACCAGCACCCAAGAATAATAGTGCTTTAAAGAAAGCGTGTGTAAATAAATGAAACATTGCAACATGATAAGCGCCAACTCCTGCAGCAAAAAACATGTAACCTAATTGACTACATGTTGAGTAGGCTACAATTTTTTTTATGTCGTTTTGTACAAGTGCAACTGATGCAGCAAATAGTGCTGTGATCATCCCTACCACAGCAACTAGATTCAAAGCAAATTGAGAAAATTCAAAAATTGGAGAACATCTGACAACTAAAAATACACCTGCAGTTACCATTGTTGCAGCGTGAATCAAAGCTGATACTGGTGTTGGCCCCTCCATCGCATCTGGTAACCAAGTATGCAACAAAAATTGTGCAGATTTTCCCATTGCTCCAATAAAAAGGAATACACATATTATTGTTATTAAATTTAATTCAAAACCAAGAAAATCTATTTTTTTTTCTACAAACTGACTTGAAGCTTGAAAAGTTTCCTCAAAATTAATTGTTCCAAAAAAGAAAAAAATTAAAAATATTGCAATGGCAAGACCAAAGTCTCCTATTCTATTAACTATAAAAGCTTTGATAGCTGCGTTGTTTGCAGTTTCTTTTTTATACCAAAAACCTATTAGGAGATAAGAACATAAACCGACACCTTCCCATCCAAAAAAAAGTTGTAAAAAATTGTCTGAAACAACTAAAGCAAGCATTGAAAAAGTGAATAATGACAAATAAGACATAAATCTTGGTTTGTGAGGATCGTGGCTCATATAACCAATAGAGTAAATATGTACAAGTGCAGATACAAAAGTTACAACTACTAACATGACTGAACTTAAAGGATCTATATTAATCGACCAGTTAGCAATAAAATTACCAGAGCTGATCCATTCAAAAATTATATAGTTTCCATAAATATCATTTTGAATTCCGTTCCAAAAAACAAAAACTGATAGGACAGCTGAGACGCTAACAAATAAACTTGTAGAGACCTCAGCGAAATATTTTGTAAGTGATTTACCTAGATAACCAATTAAAGATCCTACTAATGGTAAAAATAATATCGCGTATTCCATTTATTATCCTTTCATACCATGGATGTCTTCAACTCTAATGGATCCTCTGTTCCTATAATAAATTACTATAATAGCGAGACCGATAGCTGCCTCAGCTGCTGCGACCGTTAGAATTAGCATTGTGAAAATTTGACCAACAATATCACCAGAAAAAATTGAAAATGATATTAAATTAATATTGACTGCCAATAAAATAAGCTCGATTGACATTAATATTACTATGACATTTTTTCTATTTAAAAAAATTCCTATTACTCCCAAGAAAAAAATTATAGCACCTAATGATAAATAATGTCCTAAACCTATCTCAATCATCTACCTTCACTCCTTGATTTGATTTTGCTTCTACAAGTTCTATTGAACTAGATGGATTTCTAGAAATCTGGTTTATGTAACTTTGTTTTTTTACACCTACTCTTTCCCTAAATGTAAGAAGAATAGCCCCAATCATAGCTAAAAGCAGTACAACGCCAGCTAACTGAAAATATAAAATATAATCAGTATACATAACTAGACCTAATTGATGAGTGTTTGAAACATTTGATAAAATTAATTTACTGCTGGACATTAAATCTTCCTTATATTTCCATCCTCCTACTACAACTAATAATTCTAATAAAATTAAGACACTCACAATTAATCCAGTGGGAATATGAGTTGATTTTTTACCGATAAACCATGATTGTTTTTGCTCTGCAACGTTCAGCATCATCACAACGAATAAAAATAGCACTGCTACTGCTCCTACATAAACTATTAATAATATCATCCCTAAAAATTCAGCTCCGACCATAATAAATAGGCAGCCAACTGAGATAAAATCTAATATTAAAAAGAAAACTGAATTTATTGTACTTCTTGAAGTAATTACCATTAAGGACGAAAAAATAGCAATTACCGAAAAAAAATAAAAAAAAATAGAATGAACTATCATCTATCTATATGGTTTATCCATCTTTATGTTTTTAGCCAAAACTGACTCCCACCTATCACCATTCTGTAAGAGTTTTTCTTTGTTATAATAAAGCTCTTCTCTAGTCTCAGTAGCAAACTCAAAGTTTGGTCCTTGCACGATTGCGTCTACTGGACAAGACTCTTGGCAAAGACCACAATAAATGCATTTAAGCATATCAATGTCATATCGCGTTGTTTTCCTACTACCATCTGATCTTTCAGACGACTCAATAGTGATTGCTTGAGCTGGACATACCGCTTCGCAAAGTTTGCATGCTATACATCTCTCTTCACCATTGGGATATCTTCTTAGAGCATGCTCACCTCTCATACGAGGGCTGATCGGTCCTTTTTCAAAAGGATAATTTATTGTTTTCGACTTTCTGAAAAGTTCTTTTATTGCCATGTATAATCCAGCAATAAATTCAACAAGAAATATGGTTTTTAAAAGCCTACTAAAATTCATTAGATGCTCACCTTAGGTAGTTTATCAAAATAAAATAAAAAACTTGCGGTTAGTACAAGATAAATTAATGAAAATGGTAAAAATATTTTCCAACCAAGTCTCATGAGTTGGTCATATCTGTATCGCGGTACAATAGCTTTTATTAATGCAAATAATAAGAATAAAAATAATATTTTTAATATCATCCAGAGTGGTGCAGGGATTACGTTAAGAGGATAGACATCCATAATTGGAAGCCATCCGCCAAGGAATAGAATTGAGCCCATCGCACACATTAAAAGAATATTTGCATACTCTCCAAGCCAAAACATTGCATACATCATACCAGAGTATTCTGTCTGATAACCCGCAACTAACTCTGCCTCAGCTTCAGGTAGATCAAAAGGGGGTCTGTTCGTTTCAGCGAGCGCAGAAATAAAAAAAATTACAAACATAGGAAAAAGAGGTATTACATACCATAACTCTTTTTGTGCGATGACGATTTCGTTTAAATTTAAAGATCCAACACATAACAAAACATTAATGATAATAATTCCAATAGAAACTTCATAGGAAACCATTTGAGCAGCTGATCTAATTGCTCCTAAAAAAGGGTATTTTGAATTAGATGCCCACCCTCCCATAATAATACCGTAAACACCCAAAGACGAAACAGCAAATAAATATAGAATTCCTACATTTATATCTGCTAAAACTAAATTTTCACTCATTGGGATCACAGCCCATGCTACTAAAGCTAAAGTCATAGTTACAATTGGAGCAAGAATAAAAACTACTTTATTCGCACTAGCAGGAATTATGATCTCTTTAAAAATATACTTTAATGCGTCAGCTAAAGTTTGTAAAAGTCCAAAGGGACCAACAACATTAGGTCCTCTTCTTTTTTGTACTAAACCCCATACTCTTCTATCTAACCAAACTATCATTGCAACAGATACAAGTATTGGAACAAGTAAAAAAATAATTTTATAAATCTCTTGTCCTAAAATTTGTAAGTACTCAATCATTAATTATCAGTTCCAGTTTTCTTTGAATCTTTTTTTATTTGTCTACATTCACTCATTGTTTTAGATGCTCTTGAAATTGAATTAGTAAAAAAATAATCTAACTCTCTAATTTTAATTATCTCACTAACAAAATACGGTGAGGTATTAGTAACTTTGCTGTCGTCAAAACTCGGTAACTCATTAATTTCTGTAAAATTCGGTATTAAACTTAATGTTTCTTTTCTTAATGAGTCAAAATTTAACAATTTATCGTTTTTTTCTAATTTTTTTAAAATCAAATTAAAAATCTTCCAGTCCTCTAACGCTTCTCCGATTGGGTAAGAGGCTTTTCTACACTCTTGAACTCTACCCTCTAAATTTTCGTAAAGTCCGCTTTGTTCTGTAAAAGCTGCACTTGGAAGAACGATATCTGCAATTTCTGCTCCTCTATCCCCATGACTGCCTTGATAAACTATAAACTCATTATTTTTTTTAATTTCAAGATTATCAGATCCTAAAAGATATAGTAGTTTAAACTTATTGTTATTTAATTTTTCATGAAAAGAATTCTTTTCCTCATCCTCTTTAGATAATATTTTTAAATCTATTAATCCTACTGTTGATGCATTTTGAGGAAGAAAATTAAATGCATTCCACTCTTTATTAATAAAATTATTTTTTATTAAAATATTTTTTAATCCTTCAACTAAATATTTCCCGCTTTTTAATTCTAAAGCAGACTCACCAATTATTATTAATGGTTTTTTTGAGGAAAAGAGTTTTTTTGCGAGATCTCCTTCCTTATTTAATATTTTTTTTATTTCATCAGTTTTGTTACTAACTTTAGTGTATTCATACGTTAAATCTCCAGGATCACCAATTGAAAAGATAGGAATTTGCTTTTGAACAAAAACTTTTCTAATTCTAGCATTAAGCATTGTTGCCTCATACCTAGGATTTGTTCCAATTAAAAGTATGAAGTCAGACTCTTCTATTCCTTTTATAGAGGAATTAAAAATATAATTACTTTTTTCAGAAGAGTTTATATAAAAACTTTTTTCTCTAAATTCTAAATTTTCACTTTTAAAAATTGAAAAGAGTTTTTTAAAACTAAGTGCATTCTCTAAATTAACCATATCGCCAATATGTCCGCCTATTTCATCTGGATTTGTCGAATTAACCTTATCTACTAAAAGTGAAATAGCTTCATCCCAGGTAGATTTTTGTAATTTGTTGTTTATTTTTATATATGGAACATCTAACCTTTGTTTGAGTAAGCCATCACATGAGTATCGAGTTTTGTCTGAAATCCACTCTTCATTTATGTCGTTGTTTAATCTAGGTAATATTCTTTTTACCTCCCAATTATAGGTATCAACCCTTATATTTGATCCAACAGCGTCCATTACATCTACACTTTCAGTCTTTTTTAGTTCCCATGGTCTTGCCTCAAAAGCATATGGTTTAGAAGTGAGAGCGCCTACTGGACATAAATCTATTACATTCGCTGAAAGTTCTGACTCCATTGCTTTTTCAAGATATGTTGTGATTTCCATGTTTTCTCCTCTTCCAATGGCTCCTATTTCTGGAACTCCAGCAACCTCAGTTGCAAATCTCACACATCTCGTACAATGAATACAACGTGTCATTTGAGTTTTAATCAATGGACCCATGTATTTTTCTTTAACTTGTCTTTTATTTTCAACAAATCTTGATTTATCGACACCGTAATACATTGATTGATCTTGCAAATCACATTCTCCCCCTTGATCACAAACAGGACAATCTAAAGGATGATTAGCCAACAAAAATTCCATTACGCCTTTTCTGGCTTTTTCAACTGAAGCAGTGTTAGTTTTAATATTCATACCCTCTGTTGCAGGCATTGCACAGGAAGCAATTGGTTTTGGAGATTTTTCCATTTCCACAAGACACATCCTGCAATTGCCGGCTATTGATAATTTTTCGTGATAGCAAAATCTTGGAATTTCTACATCTGCAAGCTCACATGCTTGAAGAACCGTCATCCCTTTTTCAAATTCTATCTCTTTTCCATTAATTGTAATTTTAGGCATTCTTATTCTCCAAGAGATGTTGATCAACTAAATATGGATTATTTATTTTCTTTTTAATTAGTGGCTCGTCTCTGCAACGACTTTCAACTTCTTTTCTAAAATGTCTTAATAATCCTTGTACTGGCCATGCAGATCCTTCCCCAAACGCGCAAATAGTATGACCTTCTATCTGTTTTGTAACATCTGATAATAAATTAACATCACTAAAGGTAGCTTTTCTTTTTACAACTCTATCTAATATTCTCCACATCCATCCAGCCCCTTCTCTACAAGGAGTGCACTGACCGCAACTTTCATGTTTGTAAAATCTCGCTATTCTTGCCATACAAGCAACAATGTCTTGATCTTTATTAATAACTACTATTCCAGCTGTGCCTAATCCACTTTTGTTTTCAATTAAAGAGTCAAAATCCATTGTTATGGTATCGCAAATTTCTTTTGACAATAGAGGCATTGACGAACCACCTGGTATCACAGCTTGAAGGTTGTCCCATCCACCGACTACTCCACCAGCATGTTTTTCTATTAAATCTTTTAGAGGTATCCCCATTTCCTCCTCAACATTGCAAGGTGAATTTACATTACCAGATATACAAAATATTTTTGTACCTGTGTTTTTTGACTTTCCAATTGATGCGAACCATTTTCCACCCCTTCTTAAAATAGTTGGCACAACTGCAATAGTCTCAACATTGTTAACAATTGTTGGACAACCATATAACCCGACTAAAGCAGGAAATGGGGGTTTTAATCTTGGTTGACCTTTATTACCTTCAATGCTTTCTAATAAAGCTGTTTCTTCGCCACAAATATATGCACCTGCGCCGTAATGAATAAAAATATCGAAATCCCACCCAGAACCACACGCATTCTTTCCTAAATAATTTTTTTTGTAAGCTTGATCAATTGCTTCTTGTAATCTTTTACCCTCGTTAAAGTATTCACCTCTAATATAAATATAACAAACATGCGCGTTAACAGCGAAGCCTGCAATTAAACATCCTTCTATCAATTTTTGAGGTTCGAATCTTAAAATGTCTCTATCTTTACATGTTCCAGGTTCTGACTCATCTGCATTAATTACTAAATAATGCGGTCTCGACCCAACTTCTTTAGGTGCGAATGACCATTTAAGTCCAGTTGAAAATCCAGCACCTCCTCTACCCCTCAGCTCAGAAGTTTTTACCTCATTAATTATCCATTCTCTTCCTTTTGAAATAAGATTTTTGGTATTTTTCCAATCGTCTCTTTTGATAGCATTCTCTATTTCCCAGCCATATTCATTGTAAAGATTTTTAAATATTTTATTTTCTGATTTAAGCATGATTTTCTCCATTAATTGTTGGTTTTTTTTCTGGAGCTGTATTGTTGCGACCTCTATACGATCCTGGTTTTAAAGGTTTGTCCTTGATTAGTGAGTCTAAAATTTCAATTGTACTTTTTTCATCTAAATCTTCGTAATAATCATCATTAATTTGTATCATTGGAGCACTTACGCATGCGCCTAAACACTCTACTTCCATCCATGAGCAACTTCCTTTTTGCGATATTTCATTTTCATTTGGTGATATTTTTTCTTTACATAATTTTACAATTTTATCAGCTCCTCTAATTAAACAAGGTGTAGTTGTGCATACTTGTATAAAATGTTTTCCTACAGGTGCTAAGTTATACATAGAATAAAAAGTTGCCACTTCATAAACAGATATGTAGGGCATTGATAAAAATTTAGCTATATATTTCATTGCTGCTAGAGGTATCCAATTACTGTTTTGTTTTTGAGCCAAATAAAGAAAAGGCATAACAGCACTTTTTTTGTTCTTCTCCGGGTACCTTTTTAAAATTTCTTCAGCTTTTTTTAAATTACCATCAGTAAATTTAAATTCTTTTGGTTGGTTGTCATGTACTTTTTTTAAACTCATCTGTCCACCTCGCCGAAAACTATATCAAGAGAACCTAAAACTGCTGGGACATCTGCTAACATGTGTCCACGAATTAAATAATCCATAGCTTGTAAATGAGAAAATCCAGGAGCTCTAATTTTACACCTGTAAGGTTTATTTGATCCATCTGATATTAAATAAACACCGAACTCACCTTTTGGTGCTTCAACAGCTGTATAAACATCTCCCTTGGGAACTCTGTATCCCTCAGTAAATAATTTGAAGTGATGAATTAGTGCCTCCATAGACTGTTTAAGGTCATCTCTATTTGGAGGAGATATTTTCCCATCAATAGATTTTATTGGTCCCTTTGGTAGTCTCTCTATGCATTGTAGTATAATTTTTACACTCTCTCTCATTTCCTCAATCCTACAAAGATAACGATCATAACAATCGCCATTTTTTCCAACTGGTATTTTAAAATCTAAATCTTTATAAATTTCATATGGTTGCGACCTTCTCAAATCCCATGGAATTCCTGAGCCTCGAAGCATAACCCCTGAAAAACTATGGTCTAAAGCCTCTTGCTTAGATACAATTCCAATTTCTACATTTCTTTGCTTAAAAATTCGATTATCTGTAAGTAGCCCTTCCAAATCATCTATAATTTTTGGAAATGACCTGCAAAATTTTTCAATATCCTCTATTAGTTTCACGGGTATATCCTGATGAACTCCGCCAGTTCTAAAATAGTTGGCATGCAATCGGGAACCTGAGGCTCTTTCATAGAAAGTCATTAATGTTTCTCTCTCTTCAAAACCCCAAAGTGAAGGTGTAAGCGCTCCGACATCCAAGGCTTGTGTAGTTACATTAAGTATATGACTTAAAATTCTTCCAATCTCACAGAAAATAACACGAATATATTTTGCGCGAATAGGCACTTCAATATTTAATAATTTTTCAGCAGCAAGAGCAAAAGCATGTTCTTGGTTCATTGGGGCTACATAATCTAGACGATCAAAATAGGGGAGTGCTTGAGTATAAGTCTTCTGTTCTATGAGTTTTTCAGTACCCCTGTGAAGCAGTCCAATGTGCGGATCAGCTTTCTCTACAACTTCTCCATCAAGCTCAAGTATTAACCTCAAAACACCATGAGCAGCAGGGTGTTGAGGTCCAAAGTTTAGATTAAGCGATTTAGTTTTTTTTACCATCTTTTTCCAAATTTTTAATTTCTTTTATATAATTAGTGCCTTCCCAAGGACTTTCGAAATCAAAGTTTCTATAGTTTTGCTCAAGTTTTACTGGCTCATAAACTACTTTTTTTTCTTTTTCACTGTACCTAACCTCATTAAATCCAGTTAAAGGAAAATCTTTTCTTAATGGATGGCCCTTAAATCCATAATCAGTGAGAATTCTTCTTAAATCCGGATGATTTTTAAATTTAACTCCATACATGTCAAAGACTTCTCTTTCCATCCAATTTGCAGACGGAAAAATTTTAGTCAATGAGTTAATAGAATGAGTGGATTGAAATTTTATAATAATTTTAATTCTTATATTATTTTCATGAGATAAAAAAAGATAGACTAATTGAAAGCGTTCCTCCTTTTCAGGATAGTCTACTCCAGCAATATCAATTAATTGTCTAAATTTACATTTATCATTTGATTTCAAAAATTGCACGACTTCTATGAGGTCATTTACATCTATTTCAACTGATAATTCCTCATTTATAATAAATGAATTCTGGACTTTGCTGGCAAGTTCTGAGTTAATTATTTTTTCAATCTTTTTCAAATTTTCGACCATAAATTATCTTTGTAAATTTCCCTCTCTTCGAATTTTTTTTTGTAATTGTAAAATTCCATATAGAAGAGCTTCCGCAGACGGCGGGCATCCTGGGATATAAATATCCACTGGAACAATTTTATCACAACCTCTCACAACAGAGTAAGAATAATGATAATAACCTCCACCATTTGCACAGCTTCCCATTGAAACTACGTATCTTGGTTCTGGCATTTGATCGTAAACTTTTCTGAGGGCTGGAGCCATTTTATTTGTCAATGTTCCTGCAACAATCATCACATCAGATTGTCTTGGAGAAGCTCTAGGGGCCGCACCAAATCTTTCTAGGTCATATCTTGGCATCGAGGTTTGCATCATCTCAACTGCACAGCAAGCAAGTCCAAAAGTCATCCAATGTAATGAGCCAGTTCTAGCCCAATTTACTAGATTTTCTGATGAAGTAGTTATGAAACCCTTTTCAGCAAAATCTTTTGCTAAATCTTTAAACTCCTCAGGAATTTGCTTCTCTTTATTCTGGTTTAAACTAAATTTTACTCCCATTCTAAAGCTCCTTTTTTCCACTCATAAATAAATCCAATTGTTAAAATACCTAAAAAAATCATCATTGACCAAAAACCTAAAGCTCCCAAATTACCTAAAGATATTGCCCATGGAAAAAGAAAGGCTATTTCTAAATCAAAAATTATAAATAAAATTGCTACTAGATAAAATCTTACATCAAATTCCATTCTTGAGTCATCAAATGCCTCAAATCCACACTCATAAGCTGATAACTTTTCAGGATCTGGATTAGATGGGGACGCTAAGTAATTTGCAATTATAAAGCCAATGCTTAAAAATAAAGCAATAAACAAAAAAATAATTATAGATAAATATTCTGATAAAAAGTTATAAATCATGTTTTTTTTAATACCTACCCTAATACCGTGGTTTAAGGATTCTTGTATTAACTAGATATACTTATAACATTTATCTGATAAGAGTACAGGACAGATGGAAGCATTATGTTGATCAATTTATGCTCAATTATAACTCATTAGATGAAAATCATTATCAATTAATGGCGGGAGTGACGGGACTCGAACCCGCGACCTCCTGCGTGACAGGCAGGCGCTCTAACCAAGCTGAGCTACACCCCCTTCTTATTTAATGGTGGGCGGTAAAGGACTCGAACCTATGACCCTCTCGGTGTAAACGAGATGCTCTACCAACTGAGCTAACCGCCCAAATTAAATAAAATCGAGATATACATTAAAAATTTTATAAAGTAAAAAAGTATTTAAATTGTAGTGTAATTTATTTAAATAGCAGTATTATTGAATTTATATGATTTTAACATGTAATTCATGCGGTAAAAAATTCGTAGTTCCAGATAACGCAATAACCGCGTCTGGAAGAATGGTTCAATGCGGCTCATGCGGAAATAAATGGAAACAATTTCCTGTAAGTAATGTTAAAAAAGCTCAATCAAGTTCTCGCTCTAAAAAAGCAGCTTCGAGCACTAAGCCAGCTCAACAAAATTTACAAAATTTGAAAAAAATAAAAAAGACTGCTCCAAAAAAACCTAGAGAAATCAGTTTGTACTCGCCCGAATATTTGGTAAAAAAACATGGTATCAAAATAGATGATACAAAAACTATAAAGAAGGTTAGTAAGAAAGAAAAAGAAAAAATTTCTTTTGGATTTTACAATTTACTAATTGTATTTATTTTTCTTGTCATAGCTTTGTCACGTATTTTATATTTTTCACAAGAGTTTATAGTTGCAAATATTCCAGCGTCTGAATATTATTTAAATTATTTCTTTGAAAGTATTAGAAATATTTTTGAGATTTGGAAAAATCTAGTCACTAATTATTAGTCTCTAAATCTTTTATATTAATGAAAAATTCTGAAAGTTCAGAATTATTTTTAACAATATCCTCATAAAAATTCCATGCTAAAACTATCAATGTATTTTTTTTATTCTTAATTTGCGATTTATTTTTTATTGGTATCTTTACACCCGGGATATATTTGTCATGTTTTAATTTATTGTCCTCTACTATAAAATCTATTTCTTTTGAAATACCAAAAAAATTTAAAGCAGTAGTCGCTTTTGCTGGAGCTCCATAACCAATAATTAGTTCGCTATCTTTTTTGAGTTTTTTAATATTTTTTCTAACGTTTTCTCTTACTTTATAAACTTTTTCACCGAACTTTTTATATGTTTCAAATTTCTTAATTCCAAATTTTTCTTCTTCTTTAAGCATAAGCTTTACACTTTTCTCGATTTTGGTTTTTTTGTCTTTCTTAATATAAACTCTTATTGATCCACCATGAGTTTCGATCTTTTCTGATCTAAATATTGTACTATCGAATTTTTTAAAAAAATTGGTTAAGGAAGTAAGTGACCAATAATTATAGTGTTCATGATAAATATTATCGAATGTAAGATCCTTCAATGTATTCATTAAGTATTGAACTTCAATTATAATTGTTCCTTTTTTACTTAATAATTTTAACATACACTCAGCCATTTCTTGCAATTTATCTGAGTGAGCAAAAACATTTGAAGCTAATATTAGATCTGCACCCTTTTTTATTTTTTTAATATTTTTTTTATCCAAGAAACCATTGAAAGTTTTAATTTTATCTTTATTCGCCAATTTAGCTAAATTTTTTGCTGGCTCTATGCCTAGTATTTTTTTGAATCCTTGATCTAAGAATGGTTTTAAGGCGACTCCATCATTGCTTCCTATGTCAATAATATATGATTTGTTTTTATTTAATTTTAAATCTTTAATATATTTTTTTGATGCTTTAACAAAATGCTCTCGAAATACACTCGATGTTGATGAAGTGTAAAGGTAGTTAGAAAACATTTTTTTTGGATCAACAGAAACAGATAATTGACAATTATGACATTTATCACAATAATTAACTTCAAGAGGGTATAATTCACATTCATCGTTTTTTTTATTTAGAAGATTATTTGCTAACGGTTGGTAACCTAAAGATACAACTCTTTTTAAATTCATATTTCCACAAGATCTGCAATCAAATTTATAGCAAGACAACAACAAATTTTTTTCTTTTTCATCTACAAAAACATGTTTTACAGTATGAGTGATACCGTAATTTTCATGATCTCTCTCTCCTCTAACTAAATTTAAAAATGTAGTATCTTTTGTAAAAACCATTGTATGAGCAACATTAGGTTTAATTACAGAAAGTTGCCCTGCATTCACAACCTGTGTAACTTTTGGAGCTCCAGGATTTATTATATCTTGAAAAATTTCTATGATTTGTCCTTTTGTGAATAAACATTTTTGTTCTTGCTGTGGATGATAGTGGTTTGCTCTGATAGTTCCTTTTTTTGAGTCAATTAGTCCAATTAAATTGATTGGTTCTGTAAGCTCGTGGTTGCTAATTTTACCTCTATTATCAACATATAAATTCTCTCCATCTCTTACATGCTCCAGATCTTTAATTAAATTTTGTTTTGACCACTTATCAATCATTTCTTTTATATTTTGATCAATATTATAAAGAAATTTAAATCCTGTTTTTAATATTTTCTTGTTTGATAGTGAAAAACCTAAGTTTGGAATTTCGTCGTTAGTCTCTCTCAGGTGAATTTTTGGATTGTGTTTTTTACAAATATCTGCAACTTCTTTTACTGTTAAAGTATCTTTTGTAAAGTTAAATATGTCAGATTTTATTTGATTATTTTCCTCCATAAATTTAAAACATCTTGCTACATCAATTAATGGAACCAAACTTTTAATTTGTCTTCCCCCAGCAAATAATTTTAGAGTTCCATTTTGAGATGCAATTTTAGAAAATAAATTAGGCATAATATCTATGCGCATTGTATCATTTGAATATCCATATACAGATCCAAGTCTTAAAATTACGTAATTTTTACCAGAGTCTTTTATTTGTTTTTCGTTCGCTGCCTTAGACGTTGAGTATGATAAAACTGGTTGTGTATTTTCGTTCTCTTTTATATCCTTTTTAACTTCAGATATTCCCTCGAAAACCACATGTGTTGAAGGAAAGATTAATTTACATTTATTACTTATTGCATTCAAAATATTTTGTGTACCTTCCTCGGCAACTAGTTTTATTTTCTCATCTATTTCTTTCGAGGACTCACTTTTAGTTCTTGGCACTGAAGTTATTCCAGCTAAGTGATGCACCACATCTGCTTTACTAAAATATTTATTAACTAAGTCTTTGTCCAAAATATCGCCATGAATAAATTCCATATTCCAATTTCTTATTTGATTAACTCTCTCTGATATAAATCTATTATCAACTACTAAAATGTTGTGATGCCAACTTACACCAGAATACAGCCTACATAATTCTGTGCCTATATATCCCAATCCACCTGTAATTATGATTTTCTTTTTCATAAGATTTAAATATGCATTTACATATATTATATTTTATAATAACTCAATTATCATGAATATCTATGACTGCTTTATGTATTTTGATGAGGATTTGCTTTTAGATTTAAGGCTTAATTTTTTGGATAAATATATTAAAAAATTCGTTATTACTGAAGCTACATATACTCATAATGGAAATAAAAAAAAACTCAATTTTGATATAAATAATTTTAAAAAATTTAAAGATAAAATTGAATATATAGTAGTTGATACCCACCCACAAAATATTCTTAAACTTGTGGAAGGAGAGCCTAAAAACAAGAGAGGTGAGAAGTTAATATTAAATGGAATGGCCCGAGACTATTTTCAAAGAGAAAATTTAACTAAAGGTTTAAGAGAAGCTACAGATGAAGATTTAATTTTAGTTAGTGATCTAGATGAAATACCAAATTTAGATAGCCTTAATTTTGCAGACGTTAAAAATAACATTGTGATTTTTGAGCAGAAAATGTTTTATTATAAGCTAAATCTATTTTACGGCGACTTTATTTGGCAGGGAACTAAAGCAACCAAAAGTAAAAACTTTTTATCTCCTCAATGGTTAAGAAACATAAAGGGAAAAAAATATCCAAAATGGAGATTAGATACATTTTTTTCCAAGAAAAGGTATTCTAATTTGATTTATGTTAAAAATGGGGGATGGCATTTTACTTGTCTAAGGACAGCTGAAGAATTAGAAAAAAAATTACTCAATTTTGCTCATCATTATGAGTATGAAGAGAGTGGATTAAAAATCAATGATTTAAAAAAAATGATCGCTGAAAAAAGATCAATTTATGATCACAATGTAGATCAAAAAGGCTTCAAGTGGTCAGGTAATTCGATTTTAAAAAAAATTAAAAACGACGAGCTACCTGATTATATCAATAATAATTATGAAAAATATAAAGATTGGCTGGATTAAATTAATGGGTGCTTATCTCTTCTTTTGCTTTTTCTTTTTTGCCAATTTGATCAACCTCTACCCAGTCTACTCTTTTAAAAGGTTTTGTTAAAGCAACTTTTAAAACTTCCTCTATATTTTTCACTGGGATAACTTCAATAGAATCGAGTATTGTTTTTGGGACTTCAACTAAATCTTTTTTGTTTTCTATTGGAATCAAAACTTTTTTTATTCCGGCTCTGTGAGCTGCTAAAAGTTTTTCTTTTAAACCGCCAATTGGAAGAACTAAACCTCTTAATGTAATTTCACCTGTCATTGCTACATCTTTATTCACTGGAATTTCTGTAATTGCAGAAATTATTGATGTGACCATCCCTACACCAGCAGAGGGGCCATCTTTTGGTGTAGCTCCCTCTGGAACGTGTATGTGAAAATCTTTTTTATCAAACAATGGGGGTATAATACCGTAATCTAAACTTTTAGATCTTATATAAGATTTTGCAGCTTTCACGGACTCCTGCATTACATCACCAAGTTTTCCTGTAATTTGCATTTTCCCTTTTCCTGGCATTACTGCAGATTCGATTTTAAGAATTTCACCACCTACTTCTGTCCAGGCCAATCCAGTAACGACACCAATTCTGTTTTCCTCTTCAATTTCGCCATAGTTAAATTTTTGTACTCCCAATAAATCTTTTAAATCTTTTTCCCCCAAAGAATTGTTGACCTTTTCTTTGTTATCGATTTTTTTTACTAATTTTCTTGCTATTTTAGAAATCTCTCTTTCCAAATTTCTTACACCTGACTCTCTTGTGTAGTGTCTTATAATTTTTCTAATAATATTTTCATCTACATTCCACTCGTCTTTTTTTAATCCATTATTTTTACTTTGATTAGGTATTAAGAACTTTTGAGAAATTTTAAGTTTTTCGTCTTCTGTATAACCTGAGAGTCTTATCACTTCCATTCTATCAAGTAATGGAGGTAAAATATTTAAGGTATTAGCAGTAGTCACGAACATTACATCTGACAAATCGTAATCAACTTCTAAATAGTGATCATTGAATTCCTTATTTTGTTCTGGGTCCAAAGCCTCTAAAAGCGCTGACGAGGGGTCTCCTCTATAATCATTTCCAACCTTATCAATTTCATCCAATAAAAAAAGCGGATTTTTAGTACCAGCTTTTTTCATCATTTGAATTATTTTGCCAGGCAGTGATCCAATGTAAGTTCTTCTGTGACCTCTTATTTCTGCCTCATCTCTAATTCCGCCCAAAGAAATTCTAATAAATTTACGGTTAGTAGCTTTCGCTATTGATTTACCTAAAGAAGTTTTACCAACACCAGGAGGTCCTACCAAACATAATATTGGGCCCTTCATTTTTTGGATTCTTTTTTGAACAGCTAAAAACTCGATAATTCTCTCTTTTACTTTCTCAAGACCATAATGATCTTCATCAAGAATTTTTTGAGCGTTATTTAAATCAGTATTTATTTTTGATTTGTTTGACCAAGGCAGCTCTGTCATCCAATCTAGATAATTTCTGACAACTGTTGCCTCTGCTGACATCGGGCTCATTGATTTTAATTTTTTCAATTCAGACAAGCACTTTTCTTTCGCTAATTTTGGCATTTTTGCTTCTGTTATTGCCTTTGATAAATTTGTTAATTCATCTTTACCTTCATCAATTTCTCCCAATTCTTTCTGAATAGCCTTTAATTGTTCGTTAAGATAATATTCTCTCTGAGTTTTTTCCATCTGGTTTTTTACTCTTCCACGTATTTTCTTTTCTACTGAAATAACACTAGTTTCTTTTTCAATAAATGTGTGTATTTTTTCCAATCTTTTTTTAAGATCAACTATTTCTAATAATTCTTGTTTTTCAAAAATTTGAATATTCAGGTTTGAAGAGATGTTATTCGCAATATGAGAAGGATTTTTCAAATTTTTTAAATTATTTGATCCCTCATTAAATTCTTTTTTGCTTAAAATTTGTAATTTCTCAAATTTTTTCACCAAGCCTGTCGCGAATAATTCTAGATCTTTTGATATATTTTCGTCTTCTACAACTTCAACTTCGCAGGTTAAGTAATTTTCTTTTTCGTTATTATGTTTTATTATTTTTACTCTCTTTTCACCTTCTACAAGCACTTTAACGGTGCCGTCAGGAAGCTTCAAAAGCTGAAGAACTTTACTTAAGCAACCGTATTGAAATAAATCTTTGCTTTCTGGGTCATCAATTTCAGAATTCTTCTGAGTCACCAAAACAATTGATTTATCCGACTTCATGACCTCTTGAAGAGCTTTAATTGATTTATCTCGACCGACAAATAAAGGAACTACCATTGAAGGAAAAATTACAATATCTCTTAAAGGTAATAGAGGTTTAAGATATGTTGTTTTCATTAACTACTAATATGGCAATTTATTCACCAATTTCAAGAAACAAATTTAGTTTAAGCTACCGATGTTGATGATTTTTTACCATATGTGACAATGGGCTCTGAGTCACCTTTTACTGAAGATTTATCTACCGTAACTTTAATTACGTTTTCCATGTCTGGCAATTCAAACATTGTTTTTAACAAAATATTTTCTAATATTGACCTTAACCCTCTAGCTCCTGTTTTTTTTGAAATCGCTTTTTTTGCTATCTCAACTATCGCATCCTCTTTGAATTCTAATGATACATTTTCAAATTCAAACAATCTCTGATATTGTTTTATTAAAGAATTTTTTGGCTCTTTTAAAATTTTAACAAGAGAAAACTCGTCTAAATCATCAAGTGTAGCGATAATTGGCATCCTGCCAATAAATTCCGGAATTAATCCATACTTGATTAGGTCTTCAGGTTCTAACATTTTCATAATCTCAGAAAGTGGTTGCTCTTTATAGCTTTTTACTTTTGCGCCAAAACCAATAGAGCTTCCCTTTCCTCTGCTATCTATTAATTTATCCAAGCCTGCAAAGGCACCACCACAAATAAATAAAATATTTGTTGTATCAACTTGTAAAAATTCTTGTTGTGGGTGTTTTCTACCACCTTGTGGTGGAACACTTGCTATTGTTCCTTCCATAATTTTTAATAGTGCTTGTTGAACACCTTCGCCAGATACATCTCTTGTGATAGATGGGTTTTCTGATTTTCTACTTATTTTGTCTACTTCGTCTATATATACAATTCCTCTTTGAGCTTTTTCGACATTGTAGTCAGCTGACTGTAATAATTTTAAAATTATATTTTCAACATCCTCACCTACGTAACCTGCCTCTGTGAGAGTAGTTGCATCTGCCATAGTAAAAGGTACATCTAATATTCTTGCTAAAGTTTGAGCTAATAAAGTTTTTCCGCATCCGGTAGGACCCACAAGTAATATATTTGATTTAGATAGCTCAACGTCTTTACTATTTTTAGTTTCGTGATTTAGTCTTTTATAATGATTATGAACTGCAACAGATAAAATTTCTTTTGCAAGCTTTTGTCCGATAACATACTCGTCTAAAACTCCGCAAATTTCTTTTGGAGAAGGTACCCCTTCTTGATGTTTTACCAAAGAACTTTTATTTTCCTCTTTGATAATATCCATGCAAAGTTCAACGCATTCATCACAAATGAATACAGTGGGACCTGCAATAAGTTTTCTTACCTCATGTTGGCTCTTTCCACAAAATGAACAATACAAAATATTTTTATTATTTTTTTCAGTCATAGCGAATCAATATGATTAATATAAAACTCTAAAATAAGGTAATCAAGTTGAAGTTGTGTTTATGGCTATATCTAGTGTTTTATTTTCTCTTTTCCACAACAGAGTCAATCAAGCCAAATTTTTTAGCTTCATCAGCTGTCATAAAATTATCTCTTTCTAATGCGTCAGATATTTCACTAACTGATTTTCCTGTATGTTTCGAATAAATTTTATTCAATCTCTCTTTTAATGATAAAATTTCTTTTGCGTGGATTTGTATATCAGTTGCTTGTCCTTGAAAACCAGCTGAAGGTTGGTGAACCATAATTCTTGAATTGGGAAGAGAATATCTTTTTCCTTTTTCACCAGCTGCTAACAAAAAAGAGCCCATTGATGAGGCTTGCCCTATGCATAAAGTTGATACAGGTGAGTTTATATACTGCATTGTATCGTATATACCTAAACCAGCTGTGACCAAACCTCCTGGACTATTTATATAAAAATTTATTTCTTTATTTGGATTTTCTGATTCTAAAAATAAAAGTTGTGCAGTTACTAGAGAAGCAACAGCATCGTTTACCGGACCGACTAAAAAAACAATCCGTTCTTTTAATAGCCTTGAATAAATATCATAAGCTCTCTCCCCTTTGCTAGTTTGCTCAACAACCATTGGAATTAGGCTATTCATTTTTTCATCAAATTCGCGACTCATTATTGTTTTATACAACTATTGGTTACTTTTTACTAATTTTTTTTGATTTAGTCTTTTTTTTTGTAGGAGATGTAATTTTAGTTTTATCATTATCTACATTTGGCTTATTAAATTCGGTAATTATTTTTTCAGCTTCTTTTGTGTCAATCTCTTTATGAGTAAGATTTATTTTTGATTTAATTAGTGTAATTATTTTTTCTTCATACAAAGAACCTTTTAAGCTTTGAGAAGCATTAGGATTTTTTTGATAATAATCCATAACCATTTTTTCTTGACCAGGCATGCCTTTAATTTGTTTTTGTATTTCGTTTCTAATTTCCTCATCCGACACTTTTAAATTGTTTTTTTCTCCATATTCATTAAGTAGTAAACCAAGTTTTATTCTAGATTTTGCTAACTTTTCATTATTTGA
>CACJWN010000004.1:0-102500 GCA_902597175.1 uncultured Pelagibacteraceae bacterium
GTGCACCTTCCACCAAACCAGGAATATCAGCTAAAGTAATCTCTTTCCCTCCGTAATAAGAAACCCCTAAATTTGGATTAATTGTTGTAAAAGGATAGTTTGCTATTTTTGGCTTTGCTCTTGTTAATGCTGCAAGCAAACTGGATTTACCAGCATTTGGCTTGCCAATAATTCCAATATCAGCAATTACTTTTAATTGAAGCCATATCCAAAATTCTTCACCTAATTTTCCATTAGTTTTTTTTCTTGGCGCCCTGTTTGTCGAACTTTTAAATCTTACATTGCCAAGTCCACCTTTACCTCCCGATGCAACAAGATATTTTTCTTTATTTTTTGTAAAATCATAAATTAAGGTATTATTATCCTCCTCGTAAACTTGAGTTCCTAGTGGAACTTTTAAAATCAAATCTTCCCCATTAGCTCCAGTTTTATTTCTTTTACTACCAGGTTTTCCATGTTGTGCTTTAAAATGTTGAGCATACCTAAAATCAATTAATGTATTGAGGTTTCTATCTGATTGAACAATTATAGATCCCCCGTCACCGCCGTCACCCCCATCTGGTCCGCCGTACTCCACAAACTTTTCTCTTCTAAAGCTTGCAGATCCTGATCCACCATTTCCAGCTTTAATATAAATCTTTGCCTGATCTAAAAATTTCATTTTTTTATTAATATAAATAACTTTGGTTATTTATATATATTTAATTGGGGATTACAGAAACAAAAGTTCTGTTTAACTTAGATTTTTTGAATTTTACTTTTCCTTTAATCAAAGAAAAAATTGAATGGTCTTTACCCATACCAACATTGTCACCAGGATGAATTTTTGTCCCTCTTTGTCTAACTATAATGTTTCCAGGTATCACAACTTGGTCACCATATTTTTTAACTCCAAGACGTCTACCTTTACTATCTCGACCGTTCTTCGATGATCCACCTGCTTTTTTTGTTGCCATTTAGTTTCCTATTTTTTTGCAGCCTTTTTTATAACTTTTTTCTCTTCTTTAATAGGCTTATTTTTTTCGACGATTTTAGCCTCATCTACAACTTTCCCACCTTTAGCTAAAATTTTTGTGATTTGTATTTTAGAATGGCGTTGTCTATGCCCGTTTTTCTTTCTTGAGTGTTTTCGTCTTCTCTTATGAAAAATTAATACAGTTCTATCTTTAACATTATCTAAAAGTTTAGCTTCAACTGTTGCCCCGTCAATTTTAGGACTTCCAATTTCGGTATTTTTGTCATCATTCAAAAGTAAAACATTATTAAACTTGATAGTTTCTCCAACTTTAGCGTTAAGTTTTTCAATTTCTAAAATTTTACTTGCAGATACTTTGTACTGCTTTCCACCTGTTTCAATTATAGCAAATGACATAAATTTTCTTTTATTAATTTCCACGCAATATATCCTTCACTGCTAGCAAGTCAAGATTATTGAAGTTAAAAAGAGTCCTTTAAATCTCTTAATTTTGAAAAAACTTTAGCATCTGATGAATCTTTTAGGCCTAAAGCATGCCTAATCTTAGGATCATGACACCTAAAAAAAATATTTGTTTTAATTTCCTGACCTAAAGTAGTTGGAATAGTTGGCTGATTAGAACTTAATTTTTTTTGAATTTCAACTTCTTTCTCTTTTAAAAAAATATTTTTGCAGTCATATTTTAAACAAAAATTTAAATTTGATTTAGTATATTCGTGTCCACAATATATTTTTGTATCTAGTGGAAGTTTTTTAATTTTATTTAAAGAATTAAACATTTCTTCATGGGTACCCTCAAAAACTCTACCACATCCCAATGAAAATAAAGTATCACCTGTAAAAACTACTTTTTCTCTAAAAAAGAAAAATGCGACGTGGCCCTTAGTATGACCAGGCACAAAAATTACTTCAAATTCTAATTTTCCAATTTTATGCTTTTGGTTTTCTTTAAGTAAAATGTCTATACCCGGAATTCGACCTCTATCTAATTCAAAACCCAAAATTTTAGAGTTATATTTTTTTTTCAACTCTAAATTACCGTCAACATGATCGGTATGATGATGAGTATTCAGAATAAAATCTAATTTCTTATACTTTTTAATTACATCATCACATGCTTTAAATTCTGCAGGATCAACTATTGAAACTTTGTCAGACTCTTTATCATGAATTAAGTAACTAAAGTTATCACTCAAACAAGGAATAATTTCTACTTTCATATTAACCTATTAAAAAAATACCAACTTTTGAAAAAAGATTTTTAATTTCTAAATTACTTTTTTTTATTAATGAGGTTTTATTTTCATTAACTCCAACAACTTTTTTAATAATAATATTTTTTTCATCACAAAAATTAAATAAATCTTTTATAGTGCACATGTGTAAATTAGGAGTATTATACCAAGTATTTGGCAGAGTTTTTGTAACCGGCATCTCACCAAAAAGTAAAAGTTTTATTCTTACTTTCCAATAGCCAAAATTAGGAATTGAGATAATAACTGATTTTCCTATCCTCAAAAGATTTTTTAAAACTTTCTCTGGCTCATAAAATGCTTGTAGGGTTTGACTCAACACAACATAGTCAAATGATTTATCTGGAAATTGATGCAATTCAGTTTCTGCATTACCTTGAATTACTGGCAAACCTTTATAAATACATTCTTTAACATTATCTTGATTAAGCTCTAGTCCACGTACCTCTATATTTTTTTCTATTCTGAGAAGATGCATTAAAGATCCGTCTCCACATCCTATGTCGAGAACCCTTGTATTATTAGGTAATAAATCTGCAATTACTTTAAATTCTTTTTTCATTTTTAAATTTTTCATACATAGAGTCTATAAAACCTTTAAGTGTTTTTAAAAATTCAGGCTCATCAAGTAAAAAAGAATCATGTCCTTTGTCTGTAACTATCTCAGAGTAAGAGACATCTGCACCTGACGCATTTAATGCTATTACTATATCTTTGTTATCTTTTGTTGTGTAAAGCCAATCAGAGGAAAATGATATGATTAAGAATTTAGTTTTTTGATTTTTAAATGCTTCTACCAAGCCTCCTTTAAATTGTTTTGAAAGATCAAAATAATCCATCGCTCTAGTTATATATAGTACTGAATTAGCATCAAATCTTTCAACAAACGCATAGCCTTGATGTCTTAAATAACTTTCAACCTGGAAATCAGCATTAAAACTAAATTCATAATCTGCCTTCTCTTGTAATTTTCTACCAAATTTTTCCTGCATACCTTTTTCAGATAAATAGCTTATATGTCCAACCATTCTTGCAACTGCTAAGCCATTTTTTGGTTGAGAATTTTTCAAAACATACTTTCCATTATCCCATACAGGATCTGCCATAATTGCTTGACGAGCTAATTCATTAAGAGCAATATTTTGAGCGCTATGGCTTGAGCTACAGGCTATCGGCACCGCTGAAAAAGCTTTATCCGGAAATGTTGCACAAAATTGTAAAAGTTGCATTCCACCCATTGAACCCCCAGTCGCACATAAAAGCTTTTTAATTCCTAGATGTTCAAGTAAGGACTCCTGAGCTTTTACCATATCTTTAATCGTTATAACTGGAAAATCCAATCCATAAGGTTTTTTTGTTACTGGATTAATATCTTTAGGACCAAACGATCCCATACATCCTCCGATCACATTTGCACAAATAACAAAATATTTATTTGTATCTATTGCTCGCCCAGGCCCTACTGCAGTAACCCACCAACCTTCTTTATTAGTGATAGGATTTGTTCCAGTCACGAACTGATCTCCAGTTAATGCATGAAACACAAGTATTGCATTGTCCTTGTTATCATTCAATTTTCCATAAGTCTCGTAAGCGATAGGAAAATCTTTTATAATTTTTCCGCAGTCTAGTTTAAGCGGTTTAGTAACGTCTAATTTCTTTATATTCTCAAGTTTTATATTCATCCAAAAAAAAAGCCCAGCTAAACTGGGCATCCCCTTTTTAGCTACATTTATTATGCGCTTGCAATACGGTTAAATCAGCGCGAATAATGTTTACTAAATCATCACAAACTTGTCAATTTTATATACGATAAAGAGCTATAGAAAAACTTAAACAATTTAGATAATACATTAATTAAATGAGATTTCCGAAACCAAATAACATTGTTGCAGAGAAATATGTAGCTGGAATGAGCTTATTCAAAAGTAAATTAGCCAAGATTAAATTATCTGCTAATGAGTCTGCTCTTGGTCCTAGCCCAAAAGCAACAAAACAATACTTAGAAGTTTCAAAAAACTTTGCAAGATACCCTGACTCCGATGGAACTTTTTTAAGAAATACTTTGGCTAATAAATTTAAGATTGATAACAATAGAATAATCTTAGGATCAGGTTCTGATCAAATTTTTGAACTTATATGTAAATCGTTTCTAAAGAAAGGAGATGAAGTTATAGTCCCTAAGTTTAGTTTTATAATTTACCGAATTTACAGTAGAATGAATGGAGCAAAAATTATTTATTCTAAAGAAAATAATTTTACTGTTTCAACTAAAGATATACTCAAAAAAGTTACAAGAAAAACCAAAATAGTTTTCCTAGCTAACCCAAATAATCCAACTGGAACATATATTCCAAAGAAAGAATTACTCTTTTTAAGAAAAAAACTAAGAAGTGATATATTGTTAGTAGTAGATGATGCTTATTTTGAGTATGTAAAAAATAAAGATTATTTGTCTGGTTTAAAAACTTTTACAAATTTTAAAAATGTAGTTATGACAAGAACTTTTTCAAAAATATATGGTTTAGCAGGGCTTAGAGTGGGCTGGGGATATGGATCAAAAGAAATTATTTCTGCATTAAATAAGGTTAAACCACCTTTTAATGTAAGCAGACCAGCTTTGTTTGCAGCTTCTGCTGCTGTAAAAGATAGTTCATGGCTTAATAAAGAAATAAATCACGTAAATAAATGGAATAAAAAAATGTTTTCTGAATTTAAAAAAATGAGGATTGAGACAAATAAAAGTTTTACTAATTTCTTATTGGTAAAATTTGATAAAGTTAAAACAAACTCTTCTCAAGTTTTTAGATTACTTGCAAAATCAGGAATACTCGTTCGTAAAATGGATGTTTATGGAATTAAAAATTCTTTACGAATAACTATTGGAAAATCATCAGAGAATATTGCACTAATAAAAAAAATGAGAAAAATTTTAAATGTTTCATAAAATAAGCATAATAGGCTGTGGATTGATTGGCTCCTCAATTCTGAGAGCAACACAAGAAAAAAAATTAGCTACAAAAATAAGTGTTTACGATAAGTCAAATAAAGTTTTAGAATATTTAAAAAAAAACTTTACAGCTAATATTTGTTCTAATGTGTCTGAGACTACAAAAGATGCAGATCTGATAATAATTTCTGTACCGTTAAGTAGTTATAAAGAAATTTTGCTTTCTATAAAATCAAACTTAAAGGAAGGATCTATTCTTACCGATACCGGTTCTGCTAAAAAAGAAGTTAACAAAATTGTAAACAATTTAGGTCTTAAGAATATTGCTTGGATAGCTTCACACCCAATAGCTGGAACAGAATATAGTGGTCCTGCAGCAGGATTCTCAAGTTTATTTAAAAATAGATGGTGCATTCTTTCAGCTGACAACCAAGTTGCTAAAGATAAATTAGAAATCCTAGAAAAATTTTGGTTCAAATTAGGAAGTAAAGTCAAAGTCATGTCATTTGAAGACCATGATTATGTTTTGTCATTAACAAGTCATCTTCCACATGCAGCTGCATACAGTATTGTTAGAACCGCAATTAATAATGAGGACAAATTTAAAAATGACGTTATTCAATATAGTGCTGGAGGATTAAGAGATTTTACTAGAATTGCTGCTTCAGATCCTTTGATGTGGAAAGATATTTTTATTGATAACAGTGAAAATATATTAAAAGTTTTAGATAATTATTCAAAAAATCTCGATGATATTAAAAGTGCAATTAAAAATAAAGACAGTGAAAAACTTTTAGAAATATTTTCATCAACTAAAAAAGTAAGAAAAGAAATTATTGAAGCTGGACAAGATACTGAAAAACCAGACTTTGGAAGAAAATAATTAATAGTATTTTTTTATTTCAGAATAAATCTTATTTTCAAGTTCTTTAGTAAATTCATCATTTTCTTTACCAGGCATAATAGGATCTAGAAATGAAATATGGATATCCCCTGAAAATTTCATGAAACTATTTTTTGGCCAGACTTTTCCTGTATTTAACGCGACAGGAATACAAGGTAAATTTAATGTTTTATATATTCGACCAACCCCTTTTTTAAAGGGAGGCTGTTCATCTAATTTTACTCGTGTCCCTTGAGGAAATATTAAAAGTGGTCTTTTATTTTTTTCTAATCTTTCTTTTACCTTATCAAAAAAACTTAAATTTTCTTTAGTAGTAGTCTCCCTAATGATTGCTATAGAACCAATTTTTCTTAAATACCAACCAAACAAAGGAATATTCAAAAGCTCTTTTTTTAAAATAAAAATTGGACCATCAAGGGGAATTTGCAAAGCAAAAGTTTCAAACATTGATTGATGGGCAGAGGCAACAAAAAAATGATCAACTTTTTTTAAGTTTTCTTTGCCATGAAAAATTACTTTAGTATTCATTACAAGTTTTAAAATTAAAACAATGTATTTTGCTGATATCCTTCCAAAAAAAATTGTAAATTTATCAGGAAGAATTAATGTTGGTATTGCTAATATAAATATTGAAATTAGTCCAAAATATAGAAAGATATTAAAAATTAAAGATTTAATAAATTGCATTAAGAATTAATCAATTTAAGTAAATTTTGTTTTTTTCTTATATATTTAAACTTGTTTTTATTGATCAAAATTTCAGCAATTAGAGGTCTCGTATTATAATTTGATGATAATGAAGAGCCGTATGCACCAACATTTGTAATTGCCACAAAGTCATTTTCAATTAATTTTTGATATTTTTTATAAACTCCAAATTTACAAGTGCTCTCACAAATTGGACCAACAAATTCTATTTTACTTTTCATTTTAGATGAATTTTTAATTATTGGAATAATTTTATGAAATGCATCATATAAGGCTGGTCGCATAAAATCGTTCATGCCTGCATCTAAAATTATAAAGTTTTTGTTAAGCCCTTTTTTTATAAATTGAACTTTACTTACAAGTAAACCAGTATTTCCAATTATAGACCTACCTGGCTCAAAAATAATTTTACATTTTAGTTTTGTTGCAAAATTATTTACTAATTTTGCGTATTTATTTAGATTTATTGGTTTTTCATTATCACTATAATTAATTCCAAAACCTCCACCTAAATCAACATATTTCAAATTTAACTTTAATTCTTTTATTAGCTTATTCATTACATTAAGTGTCTTTTTGAAAGGACCATCATTTAAAATTTGGCTTCCTATATGAACACTTAGTGCTTCAAGTTTAATATTTTTAAATTTATTGATCTCCTTGAGAAAAGACTTAAAATTTTTTATTGATAAACCGAATTTGTTATCTGCTTTACCAGTAGAAATATTTTTATGTGTTTTTGCATCAACATTTGGATTTAACCTGAAGCCAATAGAAACTTTTTTTCTTAATTTTTTTGCTAATTCATCGACTAACTTTGCTTCACTTTCAGATTCGCAATTAATTAATAGAATTTTTTTATGAATTGCAATTTTTAATTCGTCCTCAGATTTACCAACTCCCGAAAAAACAATCTTTTTTGGTTTAATACCTGCTTTAAGAGCTTTTAATAGTTCTCCGCCGGAAACAACATCAGCTCCAGCACCAAGTTTACCCAAAATTCTTAAAATATTAGTATTACTATTAGATTTTGCAGCAAAACATATTAAAGGATTAGTTTTTTTAAATGTTTTTACAAAATTTAAATAGTTAGAAACTATTTGATTTTCAGAATAAATATAAAAGGGAGTTTTATTTTTCTTTAAAAAATTTCGGATAGATACTCGTTCTAGAAACAAATTTTTACCTACATATCTTAAATTTTGCATAAGATTATAAAACTATTTGTATATGATTTAATTTTCCTTGATATTTAGGCTCTGATTTCTTTCCACATCCCGAAAGAATTAAAATAATTATACAAATTGATATTAATATTTTCATTTTACTTCCTTTTTATATTTCTTAATCATTGCTTTTACATTTGCAATAGCAGTCCCACCATGGGATCTTTTCGAGTTCATTGAATTATTTACATCAAATATTTTTAATACTTTTTTATCTAAATTTTTATAAATTTTCATTATTTCTTGTAAAGATAACTCAAATAACAATTTATTCTTCTTTTCAGCGTAATTTACTAATTTTGTTGCTATTGAATATGACTCTCTAAAAGTGAGCTTTTTTTCCTTTACTAAGTAATCAGCAAAATCAGTGGCCGTTGTAAAACCTTCATTAGCCATTTTAAGCATATTTTTTTTATTTGGTTTTACTGAATTCACCAACTCTATACTTAAAACCAATGAATCATTTAAAGCATCAAATCCATCAAAGACAAGTCTTTTATCATCTTGAAGATCTTTAAAATACGACATTGGAAGTCCTTTCAATATAGTAAGCATCGAATTTAAATTGCCATAGTTCAAACCAACTCTACCTCTGATTAATTCAGCGGGATCTGGATTTTTCTTTTGTGGCATAATCGACGAACCAGTTAACATGCTGTCATCAAATGAAATCAAACTAAATGCGTTTGAATTAAAAATTATAAAATCTTCAGCTAATCTAGATAAATGCATTGCACATAAAGCAGAGGCATATAAAAAATCTACTGCAAAGTCTCTATCTGCAACAGAGTCTATTGAATTATCAGTTGGTTTCTTAAAACCAAGTTGTCTTGAAGTATAATTTCTATCTATCTTATAAGAAGTACCTGCTAGTGCGGCTGAACCTAATGGGCACTCATCTAAAAGTTTTATGTTATTTTCAAATCTTTTTATATCTCTTTTAAACATTTCAAAGTAAGACAAAAGATAATGTGCAAATGAGATAGGTTGAGCATTCTTAAGATGTGTTAAGCCAGGCATGACGGTATCAACATTTTTCTCTGCTTTTTTGATTAATATTTTCATTAAAGAGTTAATATTTGCTATATTTTCTTTTGATGATTTTTTAATCCATAATTTGAAATCCGTAACAACCTGATCATTTCTTGATCTAGCTGTGTGCAAAAATCCTGCTGAAGGACCAATTAATTCAAATAATTTTTTTTCTATATTCAAATGGATATCTTCAAATTTTTCTTGAAATTTAAACTTTCCTTTATCAATCAGTGACTTAATTTTTTTAAGACCATTGATAATTTTAGATCCGTCTTTGCTACTAATAATCTTTTGTTTAACGAGCATTTTGGCATGAATAATAGACGCAGCTATATCTTGCTCATAAAGTCTTTTATCTACACCTATTGATGAGCCTATTTTTTGAAAAGAAAGTGATGTCTTTTCCTTTAGTCTATTCGCCCAAACAGTTTTATTTTTCATTTTACTATGTTATTTACAATTTAAATTAATATGAAAATTAGTAAATCTTTTATAATCTATATTCACATAATAGTTCTATCTCTTCTTAGCCAAAATCTTATTGGGGCGGAAGATTTTTCAAAAAACGTTATTATTCATGAAAAACCTCAAATTATTAGCGAACTAAAATTCAAAGACTCAAATCTTCAAGACGTTGATTTAATCAACAAAAGAGGCAAGATCATGATAATTAATTTTTGGGCTACATGGTGTGCACCGTGTCGGAAAGAAATGCCTTCTTTAGAAAAATTAGGTGCCAAGTTACCAGAAATTGATATTTTTGCTGTAAACATGGAAAAACCAAATAATATAAAAGTAGATAAATTTTTCAAAGATATAGGAGTTAAAGATCTTAAAACTTACTACGATCCCGAACTAAGATTAGTTAAAGGGTTTAAATTAAGAGGTTTACCAACAAGCATATTAATTAACAAAGAAGGAAAAGAATTCGGAAAAGTGATCGGTGAAATCGATTTTGCTAGTGAAGAGTTTATTAACTTTTTAAGGAAATATATTTAGTCTTTAAAAAAATAGGCAAGTAAAACTAAAACTATAATAGCAATAAATTGCAATAATACTCTTAACTGCATAAGTTTGTTAGAATATTTTTTACTAGTACTTCCACCTTTAAATAAAGTATAAATACCCATAATTAAAACTATGGCGACAGCACCTAATAAAGTGAAACCTATAAAGTTAAATAAAAATTCTGACATTGATAATTTTTCTATATGACCTTTTCACTAAATACAATTATTTTAGAGCCACTTTCCAAAGAAAAACCAAAGAATGCAGTAATTCTTTGCCACGGTTATGGCGGAGACGGTAAAGACATTTCAATTTTAGCCAGTTATTGGAGAGCACATCTACCAGAAACAATTATAATTTGTCCAGACGCCCCTGAAAAATGTGCAGCAAGCCCAACAGGATTCCAATGGTTTGACTTAATGGATCAAAACCCTGAACAAATTTTATCAAAGTCTTTGGTGGCTGAGAATAAACTTAATAAATTGATAGATGAAGTGAAAGAAAAATATGATTTGAAAGCTAATGATATTATTATTGGAGGTTTTAGCCAGGGTTGTATGATAACTTTACAAACTGGAATAAAGAGAAAAGACACTGTAAATTCTATTGTTGGATATTCAGGAAGAATTATTAGTACAGAACATCTATCTAAAAATATAGTTTCTAGACCCAATATTATATTAATGCATGGAGATCTTGATCAAGTTGTTCCAATAGAATCACTTCTTGAAGCAAAAGAATTTTTTGGAAAAAATAATTACGAAATTGAAACAAAAATATTTAAACACTGTGAACATCGTATACCAACTGAGGGGTCAAGTTTGGGTCTTCAATTCATTAAAAAACATTTTAATTAATAAGTATTTTACCTGGTACATAATTATAACTTGATAAAATTTTTCTTATCAGTTAGCTTTAGTTATGATTATTTCTTCTGCAGAAAAAGTTCCGTTAGAAAAATGCCCAGCATTGGTTCTTAATGCTGATTTTAGACCTTTGAGTTATTATCCCCTTTCAATATGGTGCTGGCAAGATGCAGTTAAATCAGTTTTTTTAGATAGAGTAAGTATTGTTTCGAATTACAAAAGAAAAATTAGAAGTCCATCTTTTGAAATGAATTTACCAAGTGTAATAGCTTTAAAAAATTTTATACAACCATCAAAAAATCCAAACTTTACAAGATTTAACGTTTTTTTGAGAGATAAGTTTGCTTGCCAATATTGTGGAGACAAAAAAGATTTAACTTTTGATCACCTTCTTCCAAAATCCAAAGGTGGTCTTACAGATTGGAACAACGTAGTTACAGCTTGTTCAAGTTGTAACGTAAAAAAAGGTGGTAAACTTTATAAAGACTGTGATTTAAAATTAACCAATAAGCCTTACGCTCCTACTGTAGAAGACCTTCACAGAAATGGTAGAAATTTTCCGCCTAATTTTCTACACGAAAGTTGGATGGATTATCTTTATTGGGATATCGAATTAGAACCGTAATTAAATTTTTTCAGAAATTGTGATAGCTATTCTTGATGAAGTTTTGATAACTTTATCTAACACCCCAAATAAACCTTTTTTTGTTGCACCATTATCATAAGCTATATCTTTATGATCAAGTTCATCTTGTCTAAACTTCATAATTTTCTTTTTCAATTCCTCTTCATCTTTTCCAAGCTTGTAAGTCTGATCTTTGTAATGACCATCTATTACTTCTTCAACAGAGGCAGTACATAACATAGCTGCTTTTTCACCAAGCATTGCAGTTCCAAAACCCAAAGTAACTCCCATTAAATCCCAGAGAGGTAAAAGTTTAGTTGGCTGTATATTTCTCTTTTTAATTTCGTTATCAAAGTATTCGTAATGCTCTCTTTCGTGCTCCTTCATTTCTTCAATTTTTCTTTTTAAAGAAGCGTTTTGTTTGAAAGTTTTTAGAGCAAGTAACTGACCTTCGTAAATTTTAATAGCACCACGTTCTCCAGCATGGTCTACTCTTATAATTTCTTCTAAAGTTTTTTTATTAGTTTTTTCCATAATTTTTAATTACCTTAATCATAATACCACTTAACAGTATCGATATAACTGTATTTATTGTAGCAAGAGAAAGTCCAAAAAACCTAAAAGTCACGTCTTTACAGCTTATTGGAGTTTTATTTTGTAGTTGTTTAAGCAAATCTTCTTTAGACATATTTTCATTTGATGAACCCAAGTCGCACACCAAAGACTCACTAAAAAATCCTTGTTCAATCCCTACATGGTAAAAAGAAACTACTGAACCAAATATAAATAATAATAGTACAATACTGGCAATTACTTTTTCAAATTTATTGATTATAAATATTAACGAAATAAGTATTAAAGAGGCTAAATAAGGAATTCTCTCAATTAGGCACAAATTACAAGGTTCATGTCCTAATATGTATTGAATGAAATAAGCTATAGCCAAAGATAAAAAACTAATAGCTAATATACTGTTTAAAATTAACTTATTGTTATTCAACATTAGGTGAAAATTATATAAAGGACGACGGCTAAAACTACAATAAAAATTCCAGTTAAAGTAAACCATAGCGCACCTCTTTTCTCGATGAAATCACCAAATTTTTTACCAAAAAGAAATGTCAAATAAGAAACTAAGAAAAATCTTAGCCCTCTAGTAAATAAACATATAAAGAAAAATACTGGAAGATTATAGGCGATCACTCCACTCGTAATAGTAAAAACTTTAAAAGGAAGCGGTGTAAAGCCAGCTAAAAACATAATTCCAAGCCAAGCTAAAAAGCCACCTTTTGTAGACATCTTATCTTGCATTTCAAAAACTTTTTCTTCGTAACCATAAAATTCAATAATGACCATTGAGGCATCTAAAAAGAAAACCCCTAACATATATCCAAATAATCCACCTAAAACAGAACCGGTCGTTGCGATAAGAAATATCTTAAAATAATCCTCTCTTTTTGCCACCACCATTGGAACAATCATCAAGTCAGGCGGAACTGGAAAAAAGAAACTTTCTATAAATGCAACAAAACCTAATAAAGGCTTTGAAAATTTATGTCTAGCAAGCTCGACACATCTATCGTATAATTTTTTTAAAATCATGAATTTAAAATGCACAATCCTTAGGTATCTGGCAAGTTTAATATTATCTACAGTTGCTATTTATTCAATCGTTATAGTTGCAGGAATGTTTGGCGCTGATTACGGTTTTTCGCCGGAGGGAACGTTTATTATTTGGATCTTGATGGCTATTTTAATCAATCAAAGTGTAACGTGGAAAAAATAAATGTCTAAGCCAATAGATCTAAAAACTGTAAACATTTTCGAGCCTTTAAAAAAAAAACCATCTTTTGAAAACAAAATTTTTAATACATTAAATGCTGATGAGGTTTATGATGTTTTGTCCAGTCATTCTAATGAAACGGTAACTTTGTGGTTTAAATTGCAGCAATCATGGTGCAATAACGCTTATAGAACGTTTAAAGATTATGATAGTTACTTAATTTTAGTTTATCTAATTAACACTGTATTTCAAAAATATTCAGATCGTTTTCAGTATTTATCCTATACAGAATTTTATGAAAAAAATGAACTTTTGATTGATAAAATAAACTTAATTGAAATTTCAAAAGAATTAAATATTCCGAAGGAAACTATAAGAAGAAAAGTAAATTTTTTACAAAATCAAAATATTATATATAGAAAAGGAAAATCAATTTTCTTCAATAGAAAGATAACAGAACTTCAAAGACCAGCAAATTCAAAAAGATTTATGGCTAGTTTTTTAGAAAAGACTAGTCAAATTCTCTCAAAAGAATCTTGGTTTGGTAGAGCATTTTCAAAAGAAGAAATAGAAGCATTTATTGATAAATATTTTACAATATGCTGGCAACATTGGTTTAGAATGCAAATTCCTTTTTTAGTTAGACATAGATCTTTTTTCGGTGATTTAGAAACTTGGAATGTATGGGGTGCAATAGGTATCTCACAATTTACCGATTATTCAAAACAAGTAAAAGGCAGAGTTGTTGAGGATCCTATAACTTATGCAGACCTTTACTTACACCTTTTAAGACACACTCCTAAAAATGGAATAAACGCCTCTTCTATTTCAGAAATTTCAACAATACCAAGAGCTACAGTAATTAGAAAATTAAAGTATCTTACAAAAGAAAAGTTAGTAACGAAAAATAAAAAGCTAGAATATATGCTTTTACCGTCTCCCAAAAATATCAAATCCTTCGAACAAAATTACATGCATAACCAAAAGCATAAAGCTGGTTTCGTAACTACAATTTTCGACCTCATGAAAAACTCTTCCTTTAAAGTCGAATAGGAGCTTATAAAATTATGGAAATCGTAACTACAATAGCACCCGTATGTCTTGCCATAATAATGTTCGGTTTAGGTCTTGGCTTAACGATTGGGGATTTTACAAGGGTAATAAAAAATCCAAGAGACTTCTTAGTAGGTTTTTTATGTCAGGTTATTTTGCTTCCAATAATTGCTTTTATTTTAATTAGTATTATTTCACTTCCACCAGAAATAGCTTTAGGAGTTATGGTAATAGCTGCAGCACCAGGAGGAGTAACCTCTAATATTCTTACTAAGTTTGCCGATGGAGATGTTGCTCTATCAGTCAGTTTGACAGCGATTGTCAGTTTATTAAGTATTTTGATTGTTCCATTTATAGTCTTTAATTCGGCTGCATATTTAGGGATTGAAACAGCAAAAGATATATCAATGCTCAATATTGCAATGAAGATGTTCTTTGTAGTAACTGTTCCTGTTATCTTCGGGATGATTGTTAGAAGTTTAATGACTAATTTTATTATTTCCAAAACTCTTATTATTCAAAGATTATCAGTAATTTTATTTTTAGTCGTATTTATTGCAATTTGGGTAGAGGAATGGGATAGGATTGTTTCTTATATAACTAGAGCAGGGTTAATAGCTTTCATTTTAAATATGACTATGATTTTTGTTGGATATTACGTTGCAAAATTTTGGACATCAGGAATTAAGCAAAGAAAATGTATCTCATTGGAATGTGGCTTACAAAACGGAACTTTAGCAGTGTTTGTAACAACACAATTATTTGATGATATTGTATTCATGGTACCAACAGCAGCTTACGCTTTAATAATGTTTTGTACCTCAATTATTTTTGTTCTCATAGTAAGAAAAATCAATTAGATTATCTAAAAAAGGGCGAATGGTGGAACTGGTAGACGCGCCGGACTCAAAATCCGGTGGTAGCAATACCTTGAGAGTTCGAGTCTCTCTTCGCCCACCAAGTTATGGATATAAGTAAATTAAATAGTCTAGTTGAACTATACTTTAAAAAGACAGAAGAAGTTGATGGTAAAAGACCGTTTTTAAAATGGCTAAAACCAGATAAACGAACCTATAATTGGGAAGATGTAACTGAAAGAATTTATAAACTTACCACAAAAATTAAATCATTAATAAAACAAGGTGATAGATGTTTAATACTTTCTGAGAATAGACCTTATTGGTTAATGACCGATATTGCTATCATGAATGCAGGTGGAATTTCAGTTCCTATTTTTACAACTTATTCAGCAAACGATTATGAATATATTTTAAATGATTGTAAGCCCTCATTGATATTTGTATCAAACCAAGACCAATTTAATAAAATTAAAAAATTTATAAATAGTGATGTTAAGAAAATAATATCTTTTGAAAAAATAGATATTGATAGTTTGTTAATTGAAGAAATACTAAATGAAGAAATTAATAAAAAAATCGTTAATAAAGATTTAAAAAGGAATATGCCTGCTTGTATTATTTATACTTCAGGTACATCGGGAAATCCTAAAGGAGTTGTTTTAAGCCATGGTGGTATTTTATCTAACTGCGAGGGTGCAGTTGAATTATTAGAAACCTTAACAAAAAAAAAGGATCCAGTTTTTTTAACCTGGTTACCGTTATCACATTCTTATGAGCATACAGTTCAATTTATACAAATTATAGTTGGAGCAAAAGTTTTCTATGCTGAAAGTTTAGAAAAATTGATTTCAAATATGGGAATCGCAAAACCTACAATCATGACGGCTGTTCCAAGATTTTATCAAAATCTTTTTACAAAAATAAATATGAATTTTGAAAAGCAATCTGGATTTAAAAGAAAACTTATAAACCAGACATTAAATTTAGGTAAAAAAATACTCAAAAAAGAGGAATTAAAATTTAGCGAAAAAATCACAAATTTTTTGTGTGAAAAATTAGTGAGGAAAAAAATAAGAAATCAGTTTGGCGGAAATCTCCAAGCCTTTGTGTCTGGGGGAGGGGCTTTAGATCAAAAGATTGGAGAGTTTTTAAACGCTGTTGGATTACCTACTCTCCAGGGATATGGACTAACGGAAGCGTCTCCTGTCGTAAGCTGCAATTTACCAAATTTAGTGAAGGTCGAATCAGTAGGACCTCCGTTTAGGACTAATAAAGTTAGAATAGCAGAAGATGGGGAAATTCTTATTAAGGGTGAAAACATCATGCTGGGATATTGGAATTTAAAAGAAGAAACAGAAAAAGTAATTAAAGATGGATGGCTTCATACAGGAGACATAGGTGAACTTGATAGTAATAATTATTTAAAAATTACAGATAGAAAAAAAGATATTATTGTTAATCTTGGTGGAGATAATATTTCCCCAAGTAAAGTAGAAAATATTTTATGTTTAAATGAAAATATTAAACAATCTTTTGTTTACGGAGATAAAAAAAACTATTTAGTTGCGTTAATTGTTAGTGAAAAAGGAATTAATAAAGAAAAAATTAAACTTATAATTGAAAACATAAATAAAAATTTAACATTAATAGAAAAAATTAAAAAATTTATATTAATTTACGAGGAATTTACAATTGAAAACGGAATGCTAACACCAACTTTAAAGTTAAAAAGAAAAGAAATAATAAAAAATTATAAACAACAACTAGAAAATCTTTATTAAAAATTTAATTAAAACTTATTTAATTTGCTTAAAAAAACATTGATATTGCTAACTTTTTTTAATTTTATTTAAAATTAAAAAAATAATTAAAAAAATTAAATTTTGAATCAAATTTGTAAATTAATTTATGTTTGACATGAATTTTTAATTAATTAATGTAATTATTAACAAACGAATCATTAAGATTTGTTTACTAACAAGGGAGAAAAGATGGCTAAAAGAAGAAAAAAAGCTAAAAAGAAAACTAAAAAGAAAGCAAAAAAGAGAAGAAGAAGAAGATAGTTTTCTCTTTAACTAAACGCCCTTTTTATTCTTTAAAGAGGGCGTTTTTTTTATTCTGCTTGTTCAGAAAGACTCACTCTTCCAAGTGCTTTATCCATTTTTTTTTGGACTTCTTCGGAGGTTATTTTAAGAACAGCCTCAAATTCTGATTTTAATCTATCATAAGCTTTTTCAAAAAGTTGTCTCTCTGAATATGATTGATCAGCTATGATATCAGTATTTTTGTTTAAATCTTTAACTACCTCTGCTAATTCATAAATTTTACCAGAATTTATTTTTTGATCATACTCTTGTGCTCTTCTACTCCACATAGTTCTTTTAATTTTAGGCTTTGTTTTTAAGATAGATATACATTTGTTTATTTGATTAATTGAAGAAATTGGCCTAAGTTTGGATTGTTGATTTATCGGAACGGTCAAGGTTAATTTTTCTTTTTCAACTAAAATTTTGTAAAATTGAATATCAATTTCACCTATTTTAGCTTTTTCAATAGAAATAATTTTTCCAACACCGTGCTTTGGATACACAACAAAATCTTTAATGTTGTAAGCTTTTTTTTCGGTGGGTTGTTTTTTTACTTTCTTAATTTCTGGTTTTTCATCTTGTCCTGGTAGTATATTTTTTTTTTCAATTATTTTTGATGAAACTTTTATTTTAGATTTTTTTACTTTTTTTAACTTTTTTACTTTTTTTATTTTTTTCCTTTTTGGCATCGTTATTTTCCTGGTTTTTCAGAAAAGTGTTCATCAAACTTATTTTTGATTTCTTTAAATTTTTCGTGATCTTTCATAGGCTCTTTTTTTTTCGAAATATTAGGCCATATTGCAGAAAACTTTTTATTAAGCAACAACCATTTTTCTTTGTCTTCCACAGTCTCATCTGTATCTGCTTTAATAGCATCTATAGGACACTCAGGCTCACAAACGCCACAATCTATACACTCATCAGGATTTATAACTAGCATATTTTCACCTTCATAAAAACAGTCAACTGGACATACTTCAACACAATCAGTGAGCTTACATTTTATACATTCGTCTTTTACTATATATGTCATTATTTGTTAATTAACTTCATTTTTATTTCAGCACATTCTTTATCAGGAAAATATATCAGACCACAAATTCTTCTCATTAAATTAGATTCATATTGATCTATTGAGTTATCTGAAATGATTACTTTCCAGAGATGTTCGATAATATCTTTTTTAACTTCAATTGAGTTTTTTTTAATAATGTTTGTGTAATTAAGTAATTGATTTGAATTATTTTCAATTTCCTCTGCTTTTTTTAATATCTGATCTGTATCATCATCTTTTAAATATGATTTAATAAAATCCTTAATCAAATTCTTTTCATGTTCAGAGTAGATTTCGTCGATATTTGCTGCATGAACTAATAATGCTGATATTCCAACTATACTTTCTTTATCAAGTTTATTCATTTATTTTATATTTAAAGAAAGGAGTTTATTAAATGGATTTTGTTTTTTGTCAAATCGTATTATTTTCTCTTTTTTCTTCTTTTCTCCTTTAAATATATAAGTATCTACTGCAATATCTTTTTTATAATTCATATTTACCATTAATTTATAAAAATTTTCTTTAGAACAGCCTAATAAATTCATCATTTCAGAATTTACTTTAAATTTTCTATCTTTAGTATTTTCGATAATCTTTAAAAATAATTTTTCTAAAATATCAATTCGTACAAAAAATTGTTTAAATTTCTCAAATCCGCATAGAAGTAAAAAATTCTTATCAAATTTTGTATTTGTTAAAAAATTTAACCCAGATTTAGGAATTAAATTTTCGTTAGATAAATTATAAAACATTCTCCATAAACTTATTCGAAAGTCTACTGCTTTAGGTTTTAACATTTTTGGTAGATAAATGTGATACCTGCCAATTTTAATTCCCATACCCCATAGTTTCTTTCTTTCAACTGCAGGAATTGATTTTACAATATTTTCTACATCACTACGTTTAATAACACCGTTATTTTCATATAATTGAAAAATAAGCCCCCTCAAATACTGATTTGTAACTTTATGTTTTGTTAATTTAATTAAATCACCTAAAACTTCATTAATATAATCTATTAACCAATTATTTAAAAATTTTAATAGTTTCATTTTCGACTCTTCGTTTAATGAGTCATCAGCAATAATTTCTATTTCAGGGTTTAAATAATCATTCCCCTTTTTTAATCTTGCTATCGCATTTTCTTTCCAAATTATTTGATTCTTATTATTGATTGAGACCTCTTTTTTTGTCAAAATTTCTTCAACTCTTTTTACCAGTTCTCCCTCAATACCTTTCCTTGCAGCTTTTTTTATTGATTTAATATCTGTATCCAAAGTTTTGGAGGTCACTTCTATGATGAATTTAAGTCCTTTTAGTTCCCCAACTCTTTGGCCATCTATATGGATTTTGTTTTCTTCGTTTATCTCCGTATTTAAAATTAAATCTTGCTTTAAACTTCTTGAGAGAATACTTATTTTCTTATCTATAAAACTTTTAGTAAGTTCTTCGTGCAATTTGTCTGATAATTTATCTTCTATACTTTTTGTTAATTGAACCCAATAGTCTGAATTTTCAACCCAATTTTTTTTGTTAGCCACATAAGACCATGTTCTTACATTAGACAATCTATGTGAAAGCAAGTCTACATTTCCGTGATCTTTCTCCAAGCCTTTAAGCTGCTCTTTCATAAATACACTCGGTATCTTTTTTTTTCGTGTAGTTAAAAATTGAAATACTTTATCAACCACATTTATATGCTGCCCATAAGCTTTTTTTTCAAAGTCAGGTATTTGACAACATTCCCAAAGTATTTCTAAATTTTTATGGTAAATAATATTATTAGCTCCCTTTTTTAAAAAAAATCTTAATACGCTTTCGTCAAGAGAGTCGTTTGTTCTTAATAAATTCTTTTTGTTTGGTTTCAATTCAAGTGAATTAATTAATTTTTCTGGACTTTCAAAATTAAGATTTGAATTTCTCCAAAAAATTGTCTTTGTATATGGTAATTGATGTTTTTCAATTTTTTCTATTTCATCAGAATTTAGGGTTTCACAATCACCAGTGGTACCAAATCCACCGTCATTTTTATATCTTCCAGCTCTACCTGCAATTTGAGACATTTCAATTAAGTTTAATCTTCTGGTTTTTTTTCCATCAAATTTTTTTAAATTAGAAAAATAAATTTCATTAATATCCATATTCAACCCCATACCAATCGCATCTGTAGCGATTAAATAATCAACGTCACCTGATTGATATAAGCCAACTTGTGAATTTCTTGTTTTTGGGCTAAGTGATCCCATGATCACAGCTGCACCACCTTTTTGTCTTCTTACTAATTCTGCAATTGCATAAACTTCTTCAATTGAAAAGGCTATAATTGCAGACTTTCTATCCAGTCTAGAAATTTTTTTAATACCTGAGTAACTAAGTTTAGAATATCTTTGCATCTTCTCGAACTCTACATTTTTTACCAGTTCACTAATTAAATTTTCCATTACTTGAGACCCTAAAAACATAGTAAGTTTAGTTCCTCTAAACTCTAACAATCTCTCAGTAAAAATATGACCTCTCTCTCTATCGGCACACATTTGAATTTCATCAATAGCAACGAATTCAACAACTTTATCTTTTGGCATTGATTCAACAGTACAAATGAAGTAGTCGGCACTACTAGGAATAATCTTTTCCTCACCAGTTATGAGAGCAACTCTTTTAATCCCAACTTTATTTACACATTTGTCATAAACTTCTCTTGCAAGCAGTCTTAAGGGCAATCCAAATATACCACTTTCGTAACTAAGCATTTTCTCTATAGCTACAAATGTTTTCCCTGTATTAGTTGGCCCAAGCAAAGCAGTAATTTTCTGAGATTGATTTTCCATTTTTGTGTCAGTTAATTTTATTTACACTATATATAGATCAAGGTTGAGAACAAAATAAGATTAAAACATGACCGAATCGATTTGTCAAATGTTCCTGTTTTAAACATTTGATTTGACTTCTAATGGTCAGTCCCCGTATAGGTAGATGTGTTTAAATGACACCAAAAGTAAAAAAAAATATTTTAAAGCTTAAAGAGTCTTCCACTTTAGCAATTAATGAAAAATCAAAAGAACTAATTAAATCTGGAAAAAAAATTTATAGATTTGGATTTGGACAGTCTCCTTTTCAAATACCAGAAAACATAGTTGATGCATTAAAATCAAATGCTTATAGAAAAGAATATTTGCCTATACAGGGGCTGCCTGAGCTAAGAGAAAAAATATCAAAATATTTGTTTGATAGAACAGGAGTAAAATACTCAAAAGAAAACATATTAATAACACCAGGTTCAAAAGAAGCCATGTTATTAATGCACATAACATTTAATGGAGAAATTTTAACTCCTGCTCCAAGTTGGGTTTCTTATGAACCACAAGCAGAAATTGGATCTAATAATGTCCATTGGCTAGAGACCTCAAGATCTAACAACTGGTTTCCAACAGCAAAAGAACTTGAAAATAAACTCAAAAAAATTGGCAGAAAAAAAAATATTATTTTAATATTGAATTCACCAAACAATCCATCTGGAGCAGTTTGCAATAATTTAAAAGAGTTAGCTTCTGTGGCAAAAAAATATAAATTAATTATTCTTTCTGATGAAATTTATACGGATTTATCTTTTGACAATGATTACAAATCTATTTCTAAATTTTATCCAGAAAATACATTTATTAGTGGTGGCCTTAGTAAATGGTGTGGTGCAGGTGGGTGGAGACTAGGTTTCTTAGCAGTGCCAAAAGGATTGAAAGAATTTATGAAAAGTTTAAAATCATTAGCAAGCGAGTCTTATTCAACTGTAAATACCCCAACTCAGTTTGCTGCAGTAGAAGCGTATAACGGCAATTACGAGAGTTATAGATTGAAAGTCAGAGCGATACTTAATGCTGTAGGCACATATGTTTACAACAATCTAAAATCAAATAAAGTTTTAATAAATCCACCACAAGGAGCATTTTACTTGATGCCCGAATTTAAAAATAAAAAATTTAAAACTTCAGCTCAATTATGTGACGTAATACTAAAAGAGACAGGTGTTGCAATGCTTCCTGGATCGGATTTTGGCTTTAAACCAAAAAAAATGCTCACAAGATTAAGCTATACAGACTTTGACGGAATTGAATTTTATAAAAATGTAGTAAGTTATAATTCTATTAGTGAGGAAATGGTCAAGACCTATGCCCCAAATGTAGTTGAAGGTGTATCTAGGCTATCAAATTGGGCCAAAAATTTATAAGAATCTCTTTGACCTCTAACTGATAACATAGTTAAATTAATCATTATAACAAGAGGAGTACACATGAAAAAAATGATGTCATTGATTTCAGCGGTACTAGTAATGTTTGCTTTTTCAAGCCCCATTACATCAATCGCTAAATCAGCAGAGTTCTTTACAATAGGAACAGGTGGACCTACTGGAGTTTATTTCCAAACAGGTAACGCTATTTGTAAAATGTTACATAAATCAGCAATAAGTGCTGACCACGGTAGAAAAAAAGGTACAGCAAAAGCTTATAGATGTACTGCACCTTCCACAGGTGGATCAAACTATAATATTGGACAAATCAAAGATGGTGAGTTTCAATTTGGTGTTGCTCAGTCAGACTGGCAGTACCATGCTTACAATGGTTCAAGCAAATGGGAAGGAAATCAGTTTAGTGACTTAAGAGCTGTATTTTCTGTTCACAATGAACCTTTCCAAATTTGGGCAAGTAAAAAATCAAAAATTAAAGATTTCAAAAGCCTAAAAGGAAAAACAGTAAACATTGGTAACCCAGGTTCTGGTCAAAGAGGTACTATGGAAGAGTTAATGAAAGCAATGGGAGCAGATATGAGTATGTTCAAAGCAACTACTGAACTTACTTCTTCTGAACAAGTAAAAGCTCTTTGCGACGGTAAAATAGATGCATTTGGATACTCAGTAGGATTTCCAAATGGTGCTATGGAGCAAGCAGCTACTTGCAAAGCAAAAGCTAGCCCAATTAATTTAACTGGTGCACCAGTCCAAGGATTAATTGATGGAGCTGACTATTATGCTAAAGCAGTAATACCAGCTGGAACTTACTCAAACCAGAAAAAAGACGCTACAACATTTGGTGTAAAAGCTACTGTTGTGACAAGTGCTAATGTTTCTGAAGAGCTTGTTTACTTAGTAACTAAAGCAGTAATGGAAAACTTTGATGATTTCAGAGCTCAACACCCTGCTTTTGGACCTCTGGAAAAGAAAAATATGATAGCTGATGGATTATCAGCTCCATTACATCCAGGTGCAATTAAGTACTACAAAGAAGCTGGATTAATGTAGTCTAACTTTTTAGTTTTATAAAAAAAAGGCCCAATATTTCTTGGGCCTTTTTTTTTAGAATAATGTATCTTAATAAAATGAATCAAAACATACAAAGTAATATCAAAGATAAAATCCAAGAAGATATTTCTCCAACTCGAAATTTATCAGGTATTCATTTAAAAATAGTTTTTGGGATTGCAATACTTTGGACTTTTTTTCAACTTTGGTATGCCTCTCCTTTTCCTTTTTGGTTTAATTTTGGAATGTTTAAAGGATTACCTGCTAGAGCCATTCACTTAGGTTTTGCTTTAACTTTAGCTTTTTTAATTTTTCCTGCAGTTAGAGGGAAAAAGATTTCAGTGATTGATATTATTATCAGTATTACCGGCGCATTAAGTTGTTTATATATTTATTTTTTCTATGACGATTTAGTAAATAGAGGCGGTATTCTTTTAGTAAAAGAAATATTTGGTTTTAAAGTTCCAGTTGAACTTATAATTGGAGCCATAGGTATATTAATTTTATTAGAAGCAACTAGACGAGCCATAGGCTTACCTTTAGTTATCATTGCAGTTTGTTTCCTCTTATTTTCTTATTTTGGAAAATATGCTCCTGATATTATTTCTCACGGTGGGCTTTCAATAAAAAGATTGGTAGGATTTCAATGGTTCGATCAAGAAGCAATATTTGGAATTCCAATAGGTGTTTCAGTGGATTTCATTTTTTTATTTGTATTATTTGGAGCTTTGTTAGAAACCGCAGGTGGTGGAAAGTATTTTTTAGACTTAGCTTTTGCAATGGTTGGAAAAATGCGAGGAGGCCCAGCTAAAGCTGCAATATTAGGATCTGGAATGACAGGCATGATCTCAGGTTCGTCAATAGCAAACACTGTAACAACTGGAACTTTTACAATTCCAATAATGAAAAAAACTGGTTTTTCTCAAGAAAAAGCTGGGGCTATAGAAGTTTCTTCATCAGTTAACGGTCAAATAATGCCTCCGGTAATGGGAGCCGCAGCTTTTGTAATGGCAAGTTTTATAGGTGTTACTTATTTTGAAGTCGTTAAACACGCTTTTTTACCAGCTATCATTTCATATATCGCTTTATTTTATATCTCTCATTTAGAGGCCCTTAAATTAGGATTAAAAGGAATGGATGATGCTGATGTTCCTCACTTAAAGAAAACTTTTTTATCTGGCTTACATTTTTTAATACCTATTTTTGTTTTGATTTTTTTACTTGTATATATGAGATATACGGCAGGTTTTTCTATCTTCTATGCAACTTTATCTTTAATATTAGTTAACTTTGTAAGTCGGATCATTAAAAATCCTGATTTTAAAACTGGTTTGATTGATTGGTATAATCAAACAATAGTTGGTCTTCAAAAAGGTGCAATTAATATGGTCGGGGTAGGGATTGCAATTGCTACAGCAGGTATAATTGTAGGGGCAGTGGGGTCAACAGGGCTTAGCACTAATTTAATTATAGTTATTGAAACAATAGCAAGAGATAATGTAATAATTTTAATATTATTAACTATAATACTTTGCTTATTACTTGGTATGGGCCTTCCTACAACCGCAAACTATGTAGTTGTGGCTTCACTAATGGCTACAGTTTTAGTTGATGTTGGAAACGCCTCAGGCTTTATTTTTCCCTTAATTGCTGTTCACTTATTCGTATTTTATTTTGGATTGATGGCCGATGTAACACCTCCTGTTGGTTTAGCTTCTTATGCAGCAGCTGCAATTTCTGGTGGCGACCCTTTAAGAACAGGACTCCAAGCCATTTGGTACAGCTTAAGAACAGGAATTTTACCGATTGTCTTTTTGTTTAATCATGAACTTTTATTGATTGGAGTAGATAGTATCTGGCAAGCTTTATTAGTTATAGCCACATCATTAATTGGAATTTTAGTGTTCACTTCAGCTACACAACAATGGTTTATAAACAAATTAAGATGGTATGAGATTATAGCTTTTTTAATTATATCTTTATCATTTTTAGCTCCTGATTATGTTCTAGGTAAATTCTATCCAAAATTTAATGAGCAAAAACTTTCAGCAGAAAGTATTCAAAGTTTATCTTTTGACCCGTCAAAAGAAGTTCATATTAAAGTCACTCGAGTTACTGAATATGGAGAAAGATATAAACTTTTTGTTATCGATAAAAGAAAATTTGAAAATAATTATAATCTTGAAGAATACGGTTTGACTTTAGCAGACCAAAATAATCAATTGATTGTTGATAAATTAAACTGGAAAGGTGAGGCAAAAAAATCTGGTATACAGATGGGTGATATTATAAGTAATTTTAAAATTGAAAATCCAGAAAGACCCAATAAAACAGTTGTATATCCTTTTGCTTTAATTTTGTTAATTATATTAGGATTTAATAATTATAAGAGAGCAAAATAAATGCACAAATACTTATTAACTTTAACTTCATTTTTTCTTTCATACTTATTTATCTTTTTTTATTTTTTTTTTTCTCTTGAAAAAAATTTTAAAGATAACTTTAAATTTCCTAAAACAGCTGCTTTTTATAAATATTATTTTCAACACATAGATCATCTTAGATATAGAGAGAGTTATAAAAATAAGATTATTACTGATGAGCTAATTTTTAATTATATTAAAAATCAAAAAGAGGGTGAAACCATTCTCTTTCAAGGCGACTCTTGGATACAAATGATTAATGATGAGATTTCACATAAAAAATTATTGATATCAGGATTAGAGAATTACTCAAAAATTATTAATGCTGGAATAGCATCTTATTCTCCATCTTTGATGTTTAAACAATATAAAATATTGGAGAAAGATTTTAAAATTTTTCCTAATACCTTAGTTATTTATATAGACCAAACTGATATGGGAGATGAACTTTGCCGTTATAAAAAATTAATTCAGTTTAGTGACAAAGGAGAAATAATAAGTATTCCTGGAGAAACTTTTCCATACTATAGAGATGTATTTAATTTACATGAAGCAATATCACTGTCTTCGATAGAGCATGGAAATACAAATAAATTTATTAAAACACAACAGTTGATAAATTATAAAATTAAGAAGGCTTTGATAAGATCAAAGACAATTTTAAAGATTTCTCTAAAATTCGATAACCATAATTTAGTCAAGTGTAAATGGCAAGTTATTGAAAATTATAAAAAGAATTTAAGCAAAGAAGATAGAATATATCTTATAAAAATTTTTAAAAGTTTTTTTTCATATCTAGAGAAAAAAGATTATTTAAGATCAATTTTTGTTGTTACTCATCCGCACAAATTACAATTAACAGGAAACAATCAAACTATAGATATTTCTGATATTGTAGCTGAGTCGATTATGAATTATAAAAAAATTGAACATATTAATTTTTCAAAAGTATTAAAAAAGAAAAATTTATATAAAAAAAAAGATGATATCTGGTTACAAGATTCAATTCATCTACAAAGAGATGAATTTAATTTATTTTTGTCAGAAATTTTAAGTAGAATTAATTAAAGGATTTTTTTTTAAAATAAATTTATTTTAATAATATTTAATTAATCTATATTACTACATTACCAAAACGAGTAATATTACAACTGCAAGTATTTCCATTAAATCACCTCCTAAGAAAAATATTAAAATCTTTTTATGTTTTAATTATGATTAAGTGGTTGTATTTATTATTATGCAAAGTTGGATTACATAGGTTCGAAAAAGTCGATATTAATTATAGTTTTGGTCCCGGCGGTTCAACTGAAACGATAAAATGTCAAGACTGTGGAATAAAAAAAATTAGAAAAAAGGATTAAAGAATTTTCCAAGTACCAGATGCTGATGCGACTATTTCTTTATCATTAGAAATATCACAATTTATAAAAACTAGTGTCTTAGTTTTTTTTAAAATTTTTACTTTTCCAGAAAGTTTATCACCAAGTTGGCCTACTGAGATAAATTTCATATCCAAATTTATTGTTACACATCTCTTATCGCCAGCAACTCTGTGAGCAGCAGTTCCCATGCCAGTATCAGCTATAGTAGAGAGGAATCCACCATGTGCAATTTTACCAGTGTTTAAATGCATTTCTTTAACTTCTACTGTAAATTCATATTGAGTATCGCTAATTTTTTTTAGCTCTAACCCGCCAAGATGTTTCATAAAACCCTGATTAGACTCGTCCATACTTTTTTTTATCATATAACGGAGCTAATTGTGAAAAAATAACTGCAAATAAAATAAGAATTATTCCTATAATTTTTATTTCGTTTAAAAACTGGTTTAAAATTATCCATCCGAAAATTGAAGCGAATACACCTTCTAGTGAAAATATAATAGCTACTGGCGCTGGAGAAAGGTTTTGTTGTCCGTAAATTTGTAAAAGAAAGGCTACTCCGCTTGATAGAACTCCTGCGTATAACATTTCTTTACCATCCAAAACCATATTAGAAAATTTAACACTTTCAAAAACGAAAGCCGGCATCAATGCAAATATGGAGGCAATTAAACACTGAAGGCATGCAATAGTAATTGGAAAATTAAATATTCTTAAAAATCTTGAAATAAAAACAATATGGAATGCCCAAAATAAAGCATTAAAAATTGCAATACTGTCTCCTATTCTTACTTGAATATTATCAAACTCAGTTAAAAGGATGCCTCCAAATAAACAAATGATAATTGATAGCCAAACAGACTTATGAATATTTTTTGAAAAAAAATAGTAAGCAACAAATGGAACTAAGATTACATAAAAAATTGTAAATACTGCTGTATTAGCTACATCTGTATAAAGTAAAGCATACTGTTGCAAAACATTTCCCATTGAAAGAAGAAATCCAATCAGCAGTAGATTTAAAATATTTTCTTTTTTAAAAATTATTGAATTTACTTTTTTATATTCGAAAATAAATAAAAACGGGACTAATGTAATAAAACCAAGAAAAAGTCTGCCGAAAGTAAAAGTGAATGGCCCATTGTAATCCATTCCCATATCTTGAGCCACAAAAGCCGAACCCCAAATTAAAGAACAGCTGATAGCACAAATAAGAGAGAAAACTTTTTTATTCATGCTTTGTACTATTTTATAATTGATTAAACGGCAAGTTTAAAAGCAAAATCTTTGCCAAGACATTTTCCAAGATAAACACAGAACCTAGCACCCTCCGCACCATCAATTATTCTATGGTCATATGAGAGTGAAATAGGTAAAATTTTTCTTGAAACAAATTTATCTTTAACTTTTATTAACCTATCAAAACTTTTTCCAACTCCAAGTATGGCTACTTCAGGAGGATTTATAATTGGGGTAAAGAAAGTTCCTCCAATTCCACCCAAGCTTGAAATTGTCATTGAACCACCAAAAAATTCCTTCTTATCAATTTTTAAATCTCTGCAAAGTCTACTTGTTTTTCTTAAAGCACTTCCAATTTCTTTTATACTCATTTGATCAACATCTCTTATTTTAGGAACCATCAGACCGTGAGGAGTGTCTACTGCAAAACCAACATGAAAATATTTTTTATAAATAATTTTGTCATTAGCACTATCAATTGAAGCATTAAAATTTGGAAATTTCTTTAAGGCACTTACAAGAGCTTTTGCGATAAAAGCAAGGGGTGTTACTTTTATTTTCTCACCAGTATAGTAGTCATATAATGAGGATCTAAATTGCTCCATTTCTGTTATATCAACTTCATCATGCTGTGTTACATGGGGAATTTCAGTCCAAGATCTTACTAAATGAGGACCAGATAATCTTTTAACTCTTGGTATATCTTTTAATTCGATTTCACCAAACTCTTCGTGCGGATACTCTTCTTTATGAACTTTCTTTTCTACTTTCCCACTGCTGACTGTAACCTGCGATCTTACAAAATTTTTAACATCTTCCTCGGAAACTCTACCGCCTCTTTGAGAACCAGGTATTTCAACTACATTGGCACCTAACTCTCTTGCAAATTTTCTAACTTTTGGACTAGCTGACTTACTACCTGATTGTGATGTAGGCGCTACAGGAATAATTTCTTTTTGTTTCTGAGGTTTGATTTCTTTTATTTCTGACTTCTCTACTTTTTTTTCCTCACTGACTGCTTCTTTTTTTTCCTCAGTAGCACTGTCAGCATTAAGACTAAGAATTAAGTCTCCTTTGTTGACTTTATCACCTACTTTAATATTAATTTTTTCAATAACTCCCTCGTGTGTTGATGGCACTTCAACGCTTGATTTGTCACTTTCCAATGTAATAAGAGAGTCATTTTTTTTTATTTGTTGACCTTCTTTAACTAAAACTTCAATAATCTCCACATCCTTGAAGTCGCCCATATCTGGAACTAAAATTTTTGTACTAGCCATATTTATAAATTAGATGGAAAATCTCTATCTTTATCAATCTTAAATTTTTTTATCGCTTTCTCCGCTTTTTTAGTTTCAATTAATTGTTCTTTTGCTAAGGCGCTTAAAGTATAAGCAACTATATGTTCTTTATCTACTTCAAAAAATTTTCTTAGATTTTTTCTTGTATCACTTCTCCCATAACCATCTGTACCTAAAGAGTAAAAAGGTTTTTCAACATATGGTCTTATTTGATCAGAAAATGATCTTGTATAATCAGATGCAGCAACAATAGGCCCATCTCTTTTTGATAAACATTTTTGCACATAAGATTTTTTTCTTTTTTCATCTGGATTAAGAAGATTCCATCTTTCTGTCTCCATTCCGTCTCTTCTTAATTCATTAAAACTTGTAACGCTCCAAACATCAGAGTCGATACCGTAATCTTTAGATAGAATTTCTGCTGCTGAAATTATTTCTCTTAAAATTGTTCCCGAGCCTAAAAGCTGAACTTTAGTTTTATTCTTGTTATTATTTTCTTTAAATAAATACATTCCCTTTAAAATTCCTTCATCGGCACCCTTTGGCTTTTCTGGGTGAGAATAATTTTCATTCATTGCAGTGATGTAGTAGAAAATATTTTCTTTTTTCTCATGCATTCTTTTTAGTCCATCTCTTAAAATTACAGCCATTTCATAAGCAAACGTTGGATCATAACTTATACAATTTGGGATATTTGATGCTAATAAATGACTATGACCATCTTGGTGTTGAAGCCCTTCTCCGGCTAAAGTAGTTCTTCCTGCAGTAGCACCAATCAAGAAACCTCTTGCTTGAGAGTCTCCTGCGGCCCAAGCCAAATCTCCAACCCTTTGAAAACCAAACATAGAGTAAAAAATATAAATCGGTATCATTTCTAAATCATGATTTGTGTAAGCTGTACCAGCTGCAATCCAAGATGACATTGCTCCTGACTCGTTTATTCCTTCTTCTAATACTTGGCCACTTTTATCTTCTCTGTAAGAACTCAACTGCTCTGAGTCTACTGGCTCATACTTTTGACCTTCATGAGCATATATTCCAATTTTTTGGAAGAAACCCTCCATCCCAAAAGTTCTTGCTTCGTCTGGAATAATTGGAACTAATCTTGGTGATATATTTTTATCTCTAAGCAATGCAGTAAGCATTCTAACTAACGCCATTGTAGTTGACATTTCTTTGTCCCCTGTAGATTTCATAAAATTATCAAAAATTTCTTTAGGTGGAGCTTTTATTTGTTTTGCAAAAGAAGATCTTTCTGGAATAAAACCACCAAGCTTTACTCTTTGAGCTTTTAGATATTTTATTTCTTCAGAGTTTTCATCTGGTTTGTAATACTCAATATTTTTTACCTGCTTATCAGTAAGAGGGACACCAAATCTATCTCTATAATAAAGTAAATCCTCCTCATCTAATTTCTTTTGTTGATGGGTTGTATTTATACTTTCTCCAGATTTTCCCATACCGTAACCTTTTATGGTTTTAGCAAGAATAACAGTTGGAGAACCGGTATGCTGCATTGCTGAGTGATAGGCAGCGTAAACTTTATGTGGATCGTGACCTCCTCTATTTAATCTCCAAATATCTTTGTCTGTCATTGTAGACACCATTTCTTTTAACTCAGGATACTTACCAAAGAATTTTTCTCTAACATATAAACCATCTTTTGCCTTAAAAGCTTGATACTCTCCATCGACACATTCGTTCATTCTTTTTACAAGTAAGCCAGACTTATCTTTCATCAGAAGTTTGTCCCAGTAAGATCCCCAAATGACTTTAATTACATTCCATCCAGTTCCTCTGAAACTTCCTTCGAGCTCTTGAATAATTTTTCCATTTCCTCTAACAGGCCCATCAAGTCTTTGAAGGTTACAATTAATTACAAATATTAAATTATCTAATTTTTCTCTTGCAGCTAAACCGATTGCTCCCATAGACTCCGGCTCATCCATTTCTCCATCTCCTAAGAATACCCAAATCTTTCTTCCTTCGTCTTTAACTAAACCTCTATTGATTAAATATTTTAAGAAACGTGCTTGATAAATTGCCATGATAGGACCAAGACCCATTGATACTGTTGGAAATTGCCAAAAGTCAGGCATCAACCAAGGGTGAGGATACGATGAAAGACCATCTTTACCAACTTCTTGTCTAAAACCATCCAACTGTTTGGCTGTGAGCCTTCCCTCTAAAAAGGCTCTTGCATACATACCTGGAGCGGAGTGACCTTGAAAATAAATTAAGTCTCCACCAAACTTGTTATTTTTTGCTCTCCAAAAATGATTCATACCAACGTCATATAATGTTGCTGCTGATGCGAAAGTCCCTATGTGCCCACCTAATTCAGAACTTTTTTTATTTGCCTTCACAACCATGGCAGCAGCATTCCATCTAATAATTGCTCTTAATTTTTTTTCAATATTTTGGTCTCCTGGGGATTTAGCTTCTGCTTCTGGTGGTATAGTATTTATGTACGGAGTTGTTCTAGTATCAGGCAAAACTAATCCTGATTTGTATGCTTGATCGATAACTTTATTTAATAGATAACTTGCTCGTGGTGCTCCATCAGACTCAATTACTGAATTTAATGACTCTATCCATTCATTTGTTTCAATTGGATCAATGTCGTCTTTTGAAGCGGGTTCAGCAAAAACCTTTTTAACTTGTTTTACAGGATTTAAGTTACCATTTGTTTTTGGTTTTTCTTGGATTAATTCTTCTTTAATTTCTTCTTTTTTTATTTCTTGTTGTGGTGCAGAGGCCGCTTGGCCATTTTCAATAGTTGCTAATAAACTTCCCTCGGATACTTTATCTCCAATTTTTACTTTTAAATCTTTTATTAGACCTGCTGAAGGCGATGGAATCTCTACACTAGATTTATCGCTCTCGATTGTGACTATCGGATCATTTTTATTTATCTGATCACCAGGTTTGACTAAAATTTCTATTACTTCGACGTCCTTAAAATCACCTATATCCGGAACTGAAATATTTTGAGCCATATCTCTATTATAAACTGGATGGAACATATAAAAAAGTTATTGAATAATAAACTAGAAAGAATAGCGCCTATTAGTTGAATAGTTTAACTTTTGACACATTTTTTGCTATTTTTTGTCACCTCTGGATGGTTCTATTAGCTATGAAATGGCTAATTAATTTATTGTTCAAAAAGAGAGAAATAAGAAGCAATCAAGGTCAGATTGTTCAGAAATTTCTATTAAAAAAATATCTATTAAGATAATTTCATAAGAGCTAAATTAGCTCTTATGAATAAACCGCTCTGGCAACCTTCTGAAAAATTAAAAGAAAACTCTTTATTAAAAGATTTTTGTAAGTTTATAAATTTCAAATCACCGAAAAATTTTAAAGAAATTTGGCAGTGGTCAATTGACAATCCGGATGAGTTTTGGTCAAAGTTTTGGGATTATTCAAAAATCATCGGAGATAAGGGATCTGAAATAATTAAAAAAAATAAAGTTTTTAATAAAACAAAATTTTTTTCTGATTCAAAATTAAATTATACAGAGAATATTTTAAGAAAAAAATCTAATGAATTAGCAATAAACTTTCTTTCTGAAAAAGGTTTTGAAGAAAATATTAAATGGAATGATTTGTATGAAAAAGTTTGTAAATTCTCATCCTATCTCAAAAAACTTAATCTTCAAAAAGGAGATAGAGTTGCAGCTTATGTACCAAATAAAATTGAGTCTATTATTTGTTTTTTAGCTTGTGCTAAGAATGGAATTATATGGTCTTCTTGTTCACCAGATTTTGGAGTTCAGGGTGTTGTTGATAGGTTCAAACAGATTGAACCAAAAGTTTTAATTACTTGTGATTACTATTATTACAATGGAAAAAAAATAAGTATTTTAGACAAGGTTGATCAAATTCTCAAAGAGATACCATCAATAAAAAAAGTGATTGCATACAATTATGACAATAAAGAAAAAGAAGATTTAAAAAACTTTATTAATTTCGAGGAGACTTTAAATGGTAATTTAGATGAAATTTTTGAAAGATTTGAATTTGATCATCCCATTTATATTCTTTTCTCAAGCGGTACAACAGGAAAACCAAAATGTATCACGCATGGGGCAGGAAATGTATTAATTGAACATAATAAAGAGTTTATGCTTCATTGCGACATAAGAGATAATGAAAAGTTATTTTACTACACCACTACAGGATGGATGATGTGGAATTGGTTAATTGGTGGACTAGCAACAGGATCATCAATTTTTCTTTTTGACGGATCTCCAGTTTATCCAAAGATAGATGTTCTTCTTGAGTATTGTCAGAATAAAAAAATCAATTTATTTGGTGTGAGTGCAAAATATATCGATAACCTAAAGAATGAAAAATACAATAGTAAGAATTTAGATTTAAATTCCATTAAAATTATTACTTCAACTGGTTCACCTTTAGCAGAGGAAAGTTTTAAATATGTATACAATAATATTAAGAAAGATGTTCACTTAGCTTCTATTGCTGGAGGAACTGATTTAGTTGGATGTTTGGTATTAGGAAATCTTTTCTCTAATGTTCACAAAGGAGAAATACAAGGGCAAAGTTTGGGAATTGCAGTAGATGTTTTCACCGAACATGGGAAAAGTACAGATGATGGAGATAAAGGAGAATTAGTTGTTAAACAACCTTTTCCTTCCATGCCAGTGAAGTTTTGGGGAGATGACGATGGTAAAAAATATCACAGAGCTTACTTCACAAAATTTGAAAATATTTGGCATCACGGAGATTTCATTGAGAGAACCGATAAGAACGGATTTATTATGCGCGGAAGATCTGATGCTACATTAAATCCAGGAGGAGTAAGAATTGGAACTTCAGAAATTTACCAGCAAGTTGAAGATATAGATTTTATTACTGAGGGATTAGTTGTTGGCCAAGACTTTGATGACGATGTAAGAATTATTTTATTTGTTACAACCAAGGATAATCAAGAAATTGATGACGAAAAAATAAGATTAATTAAATCTAGAATAAGAAATAACTGCTCCCCTAAACATGTGCCTACAATGATTATTAAAGTTCCAGAAATACCAAGAACAAAAAGTGGAAAAATCGTGGAGCTTGCAGTTAAACAGATTATAAATGGTGAAAAAATAAATAATAAAGAAGCGATAGCAAATCCTAAAGCACTTAAATACTTTGAAAATTTACCACAATTAGACTAAAAATAATTCGCACAATTTTTGTGTAGCATCGAGTGAAGTTCTATGAGTTTATCAAAACTTTTGTTATATCCACCTCCAAGGACACCACATAACGGAATATTTTTTGAATAAAAATTTTCTATAACAATTTGATCTCTTTTGTTAATTCCGTCGTCAGTGACTTTAAGTTTTCCGAGTCTGTCTTCATGATGAATATCAACTCCTGCAACATAGAAAATGAAATCATATGTGTTTTTATTAAGCTCCCCCAGGTTTTTTTTTAAAATATTTAGGTATTCATTATCTTCCATATTATCTTTGAGCTCGATATCTATATCGCTTTTAGATTTTTTTGCAGGATAATTTGAAGCACAATGCATACTAAAAGTAAAAACATCTTTATCGTTTTGAAATATTTCTGAATTTCCATTACCTTGATGCACATCTAAATCTAGTATCAAAATTTTTTTTGCATATCCTCTGTTTTTTAAATAATTAGCTGCTACAGCTGTATCATTAAAAACGCAGTATCCTGCTCCATAATCAAAAGTAGCATGATGACTACCACCAGCAGTATTACAAGCAAGTTTTGAATCTAATGCAAGTTTGCTAGCTAGAACTGTTCCTCCGGTAGCAATAAAAGATCTTCTGACAACACTATCATTAATTGGAAAACCAATTTTTTTTTGAGCTTGAATGTCTAAAGTCTTATTTTTAATATCATTAATATATTTTAGAGAATGAGAAGTTTTCATTGTTTCAACCGAACATTCTTCAGGAATATGAAATTTTTGAACTACCTTTGCGTCAAGGAGATGATTTGCTAAAGCACCAAATTTCTTAATTGGAAATTTATTATCATCATTAATTTTTGCAACATAGTCAGGATGATTTACTACAGGTAATTCCATTAAAAGATAATATTTTATCTTTCAACACACATTGCAATACCCATTCCTCCGCCGATACAAAGAGTCGCTAAACCTTTTTTTGCGTCTCTTCTAATCATTTCATGTATAAGTGTAACTAGTATTCTTGTTCCGGAAGCTCCTATAGGATGACCCAAAGCTATTGCACCACCATTTACATTCACTTTTTCTTCAGGAATAGAAAGAGTTTTAATAACTGCAATACTCTGAGCTGCAAAGGCTTCATTAATTTCAAAAAGGTCAACATCTTTTACAGACCAACCTGCCATATCTAATGCTTTTTTTGAAGAGGGAATAGGACCTGTACCCATCAGTGCAGGATCCACACCGCAGCTTGCCCAAGATTTAATTGATACTAGTTTTTGAACTCCACGTTTTTCTGCTTCTTTACTTGACATTAACGTTACAGCTGCAGCACCATCATTAATTCCGGAAGCATTTCCTGCTGTTACCGTCCCATCATTTTTGAAAACAGGTTTTAATCTAGATAAAGCTTCTAAATTTATTCCTGCTCTTGGATGTTCGTCTATATTAAAATCAATTTCTGCCTTTTTTGATTTAATTTTAAAATTAACAATTTCCTCACTAAACTTATTTTCTTTTTGAGCTTGAAGTGCTTTTTCTTGAGATTTTAAAGCAAATCTATCTTGTTCATCTCTAGTAACTTGAAATTTTTCTGCAACATTTTCAGCGGTTATACCCATGTGGTAACCATGAAAAGCATCCCATAATCCATCTTTGATCATAGTGTCTATTAAATCTGTATCTCCTAATTTTTTTCCATCTCTTAGATGGATTGCATGTGGCGCCAAAGACATACTTTCTTGACCTCCTGCAACGACTATCTTGCTATCTTCAGAACTTATACTTTGAAATCCGGATGATATTGATCTTATACCCGATCCACAAACTTGATTGACTATGTATGCAGGAACCTCTTTTGGAATACCTGATTTGATTGCTGCCTGTCTAGCTGGGTTTTGCCCTGTTCCACCTGTGAGAACTTGTCCTAGAACAATTTCATCTACTTCATCTTTTTTGATACCAGATTTATTTAAAACATTTTCTATAACACAAGCCCCAAGATCATCAGCTGGAACATTTTTAAGAGATTTACCTAGTGAAGCTACCGCAGTTCTTACTGCAGAAGTTATATAGACATTATTTTTTTTCATAATTAATTCTTGTTTTGTTCAATTCCATTAACCCTACAACAAAAGCTAAAATAATAAATAAAAAATTTCCAGTCAGTGATGTAAAAAAACTGCCCGTAGTCTTTAGTGGGAAGATTTCTAAAACAAAAATAATAAAAAATGGCACAAATATGTTTTGTATTTCAGGCACAATTTTTGAGAAACGAGTAAACGTTAAAGACTTAATCAAAATTATTGAAAAAATTACAATTGATAATGACAATCCTATTATTCCTAAAGAAGCAGCAATTTCCAAGTAATAGTTGTGGGGATGTGTGTTACAACTACCAATGAACTTAGTATCTTTTTTAATACTACTACAATTTAAAAAAAATGATTTCACACCACCTCCAAACATTTTGTTTTGTTGCCAAGTTAAAATACCTGACACAAATTCTTTTACATAAACATTTTTAGGTAATACATTTTTTGAAGATGATAAACTTTCATGGAAATAACTAATAAATTCAGAACTTTTATCTTTGAATCCATTAAAATGATTGTAAGTTTCATTGTTCGTTTTCAATAAAAATGAAAAGACTAATAAAAATACTATAAAAGCACTTCCAATTAATTTTCTTAGTTTTTTTTCATAAATAAAAATTAATAAAAAAGCGAAAATTGTAAAAATTAAAGGCATCCTATTTCCTGAGGCTAATACCCCGAATAAAGTAATTCCAAATATAAATAAAAGTAATAAATGTAAAAAAAATTTATTTTTTATTCCTGAGAAAAATAAAACTGCATAAGGTAAAAAGATAAAAAATTTTTGAATAAAACCACCTGCGATATATTCATCCCCAAAAACTCCAGATAGCCTCCTGCTACCACCCTCCATTCCTAATAGGTTTTTTCCAAAAACATATTGGATAATTAAATCAAAACAAACGAAGAAAGTGCATAAACCATAAAACAAAAATAATAATTTATAATTAATTATTTCTTTAGAAACCAGAAATCTAACAACGAGGTATAAAATTAAAAATCTTAAAAATAAAAGTGATTTTATCAATACAATATTCTGCCTTGGAGCATCTGGAAATTCAAAATTTAATAGATTATTAAAAAATCCATTTAAGAGAATGTATAGAAATAAAATTAAAATTAATTTATCTGTTAAACCGTATTTTATATGAAATACACTTCCTTTAAAGTATAAAAAAGTAAAGAGGATTAAAAGAAATACATTTAAATTTAGAACTAAATTTCCAATAATATATGATATTGGTATAAGTAAGATTATAAAATTGATAATATAATTTTTTGAAAAAAAACTAGATAAAGACATTATTTACTATAAATTTTATAGAAAAAATGATCAATAAAAATTATTTTTACAAAAATCAATTCTTTTTTAATGCGCCTGTAGCTCAACTGGATAGAGCGCTTGGCTACGGACCAGGAGGTTCTGGGTTCAAATCCTAGCAGGCGCACCAATTTTATATTGATATTAATCAAATTTATTATTAAAAACTTAAATGCAATTTTTAAAAAATATTTCATTACAAAATGCGGTAGTTATCTTTTTTATCATAATTTTTTTTATTTTATTACTTATTACTTTCTTACTGTAAATAAGCAAAGTAAAGAAGCGCCAACCCTAATATAATTCTATAAGCAATTATTAAATTTAAATTAAATTTACGAATATAAGCTAAAAAAAACTTTATTGTTAAAAAAGAAAATAAATAAGATACAAAAATTGAAAATAAATTTATTATCGAAAAGCTCAAATCTTCCTGTGTAAAAGCATTGTTAAGCCCGTAAATTGATACGGCTGCTAAAGTTGGTATTGAAAGTAAAAAAGAAATTTTTCCTGAATCAAATCTTTTAAAGTTGAGCAATCTTGCGGCTGTAATAGTTATTCCAGATCGACTTACACCAGGTATTAACGATATAGCTTGAAAAAACCCAATTATTAACGCTGCCTTAAAATTAAAACCAGTTTTAATTTCTTTTTCTAATCTAAACCTATCGCTTATATATAATAAAATTCCAAAAATTATAGTCATCCATGCAATAACTTTTATATTTCTTAGTTCTTCTATAAAATTTGTTCGAACCAAGATGTATCCAATCAATATTACAGGAATTGAGGATATAATTATTTTTATTAAAAGTTTTTTATTTTCAAAAAAATTAAATATATCTTTATAAAAGTATGTTAACACAGCTATAAAAGAACCTATGTGTAAACTCACATCAATTGATAGCCCTTGATTCTCAAAATTGACAAATTTAGAAATTAAAATCAAATGCGAAGAAGAGCTAACAGGTAAAAATTCAGTAATTCCCTGAACTAAAGATAGAATCAATATTTCAATCATTTAAAGTAAATTAAAACTGAAGGATGTTTTTTTAATGTCAGCACGAAACGCATAACAGGTATGCAGAAAATTATTTATGAAATCAGGGTTTTTTTAAAATATAGGTAATTGATACTGACCTTTTATTTGTGTAAATTTTTTAAATATTTTACTATTTTACCAATCTATGAAAAAAAAAATGCTTAGATTTGTTGACGTAAAACAAGAGACTCCAGTTAAAAGAGGTACAACAACTCGAAAAGATGATTTTAATGAAATCTATAATGAATACATTACTGAAAAGGCTAAAGAGCAATCTAGTAGATGTTCCCAGTGCGGCGTTCCTTTTTGTCAGATTCATTGCCCATTAAGTAACAACATTCCTGATTGGTTAAAACTAACAGCTGAAGGAAGATTAAAAGAAGCTTATGAAATTTCTCAAAGCACGAACAATATGCCAGAAGTATGCGGTAGAATTTGCCCTCAAGACAGACTTTGCGAGGGAAACTGTGTTATCGAGCAATCTGGGCATGGGACCGTTACAATTGGTTCAGTTGAAAAGTATATAAGTGATACAGCTTGGGAAAAAGGTTGGGTAAAACCAATAAAGGTTAAAAAAGAACTCAAGCAATCGGTTGGTATAATTGGAGCTGGCCCAGCGGGTATGGCTTGTGCAGAAGAGCTTCGAAAATCAGGTTATCAAGTAACAATTTATGACAGGTATGATAGACCAGGGGGGCTTCTAATTTACGGAATCCCAAATTTTAAACTTGAGAAATTTGTTGTCGAGAGAAGAACAAAACTTTTAAAAGACAGTGGAATAAAATTTGTTCAAAACTTTGAAGTTGGAATAGATAAAACTTTATATGAACTTAAAAATAGACATGATGCAATTTTAATAGCAACAGGTGTTTATAAGGCCAGAGAAATAGATATTCCAGGACATGATCTAAAAAATATATTTCCTGCAATGGAATTTCTAACAGCATCAAATAAAAAGGGTTTAGGAGATAAAGTTAAACTTTTTGATGATGGAACTTTAAATGCTGAAGGAAAAGATGTTGTAGTAATTGGTGGAGGAGATACGGCGATGGACTGTGTTAGAACATCAATAAGGCAAAAAGCAAAGTCAGTTAAGTGTTTGTATCGAAGAGATAGAGAAAATATGCCTGGTTCAGCAAGAGAAGTTGGAAATGCAATAGAAGAAGGCGTAGAGTTTATTTGGCTAACAAGCCCAAAAAGTTTTATTGGAGACTCCAAAGTCGAGTCAGTTGAAGTAAACAAAATGAAATTAGGCGACCCTGACTCGTCAGGAAGAAGGCGCCCTGAAATAGAAATTGGATCAGAATATAAAATAAAAGCAGATCTGGTAATAAAATCATTAGGGTTCGACCCAGAAGATCTACCAAAATTGTTTGGTGCAAAAGAATTAGCAATTTCTCAATGGGGTACAATAAAAATTAATTTAAAGTCTATGCAAACAAATTTAGATGGAGTTTTTGCTGCTGGCGATATTGTAAGAGGAGCTTCATTAGTTGTATGGGCAATTAGAGACGGTAGGGATGCTGCTACAGAAATTGAAAAATATTTACAAGTAAAAGCTACGAAAACCAAATCTGAAGAAGCAGCTTAAAATGTATAATTACAAAAAAAATAAATCTCTACTAGAAAAAACTTATAATTATAAATCTGAAATGGAGCATGACGCATGTGGAGTAGGTTTGATTGCTTCAACTAATGGGAAGAAAACTAGAAAAGTAGTTGAATATGGAATTGAGGCTCTAAAAGCTATCTGGCACAGGGGAGCAGTAGACGCTGATGGTAAATCTGGAGATGGTGCGGGTATACAAATTGAGATAGCTCCTGATTTTTTTAAAGAAAAAATTTTATCAACTGGTCATACCCCAGATGATAACAATAGGATTTGCGTGGGAATGGTGTTTTTACCTAGAACAGATTATTCAGAGCAGGAAAAGTGCAGAGAAATAATAGAGTCAGCATTACTAGATGGAAATTATTATATTTATGGTTGGAGGCAAGTTCCGATAAATCCAAGTGTTTTAGGAAAAACTGCAGATCGAAGCCGTCCAGAAATTGCTCAAGTTATGTTTAAAAAAAATGAAAACTTAGAAACAAATGACCTTGAGAGAGATCTTTTTGAAATAAGAAAAAAAATTGAAAAAACCGCCAGAGAAAGTCAATTAAAAGAATTTTACATTTGCTCATTTAGCTCAAGATCAATTGTGTATAAGGGAATGTTTTTAGCTGAAATGTTGTCAGAATTTTATCCTGATCTTAATGACAAAAAGCTTACCTCAAGGTTTGCAGTATTTCATCAAAGATATTCTACAAATACTTTTCCTAGTTGGGATTTAGCACAGCCCTTTAGGACGCTAGCACATAATGGCGAAATAAATACTCTTAAAGGAAATATAAATTGGATGAAAATACACGAGCAAGACATGTCTAGCTCTTTATTTAAAAATGTAAAAGATCTTAAGCCAGTAATTAGAAGCTCATCTGACTCCGGAGCACTTGATAATGTATTTGAACTATTAGTACATTCAGGAAAATTAGCTCCGTTAATAAAATTAATGATGATCCCAGACGCATGGTCTAAAAGAAGTAAAACAGTTCCAAAAAACCATCAAGATCTATTTAATTTTTTAAATAGTACTATTGAACCGTGGGATGGTCCAGCAGCCATTTGTGCAACAGATGCCAAATGGGTTTTAGCTTCATCAGATAGAAATGGACTAAGACCTTTAAGATATACCATCACCTCAGATGATTTATTTTTTGCGGGTTCTGAAACTGGTATGATAAAAATTCCTGAAGAAAAGATTATTGAAAAAGGAAAGTTGGGACCAGGTCAAATTATCGCGATAGATTTAAAAAAAGGTAAATTATTTAAAGATAAAGAAATTAAAGATTTATTAGCTAGAGACTATAAAAAATATAATAAACAAATCATTGATTTAGAGAAGAAAATTTCTGATGAAACTGAAAAACCAAATTTCGCAGGTGAAGATTTAAGAAAGAGACAATATTTATCAGGCTTAAGTGTTGAAGATTTAGAATTAATACTACACCCAATGGCCGAAGAAGGTAAAGAAGCGTCAGGTTCTATGGGAGATGATACACCCGTTGCAGTTCTTTCAAGTCATTTCAGACCCGTTTCCCATTATTTTAGACAAAACTTTAGTCAAGTAACTAATCCTCCAATTGACTCTTTAAGAGAAAATAAAGTAATGAGTTTAAAAACAAGATTTGGAAATTTAGGAAATATTTTAGATTTTGATAATTTAACCGAAGAAAATATTTATGTTTTAGAAAGTCCAATTCTTACAAATTCACAATTTAAAAAGTTTAAAAAATTTTTTTCCAAAAAAACAAAAGTAATTGATTGTACTTTTGATATAAATCTATCTTTAAAAGATAGAATTGAGTCAATCAGAGAAGAAGCTGAAATTTCTGTCAGAGAGGGAAGCACTTGTTTAATTTTATCAGATAAAAATATTTCCAATAATAAAGCAAGTATACCAAGTATATTGACGGTTGGAGCTGTTCACTCCCACTTAGTTAAGCATGGTCTAAGGGGGTATTGCTCATTAAATGTAGAATGCTCTGACGCGTTGGACACACACTCTTTTGCAGTTTTAATTGGTGTAGGCGCGACAACAGTTAATCCTTATCTTGCAATTGACAGTATCTATCAAAGATTTGAAAAAAAATTATTTGGTAAATCTGATTTTAAAAGTTGTATTGTTAAGTTTAAAAAATCAATTGATGCTGGATTATTGAAAATAATGTCTAAAATGGGAATATCTGTAATTAGTTCTTACAGAGGTGGATGTAATTTTGAAGCTGTTGGCTTAAGCAGAGCTATTGTATCTGATTATTTTCCAGGTATGTCATCTAGAATTTCAGGCATTGGTGTAATTGGAATCGAGAAAAAAATAAAAGAACTTCATACAAAATTTAATGCAAAAAATGTTTTCACTTTACCCATTGGCGGTTTATACAGATATAGAAAAAGCGGTGAAGATCACCAATATCAAGGCAGATTAATTCACCTTCTTCAAAGTGCAGTTGGAAGCGGATCATATGAACAATATAAAAAGTATTCATCAGGTATACATAATCTACCACCAATTAATATTAGAGATTTATTGGAATTTAAAAAACCTAAAAAAGAGATAAACATAGAAGAAGTAGAACCCCTAGAGAATATATTAAAGAGGTTTGGAAGTGGGAGCATGTCACACGGAGCTTTGTCAGCAGAAGCACATGAGACTTTAGCAATGGGAATGAATAGAATTAAAGGAGCTTCATGTAGTGGTGAGGGAGGTGAGGATGCCAAAAGATTTAAAGTTCTTTCTAATGGTGACAGCGCAAATTCAAGAGTAAAACAAATCGCCTCAGCAAGATTTGGCGTGACCGTAGACTACTTAAATAATGCGAATGAAATAGAGATAAAAATCGCTCAAGGTGCAAAACCAGGCGAGGGTGGACAGCTACCTGGTTTTAAAGTAACAGATGAAATAGCTAGACTTAGACATTCTACTCCAGGTGTGACTTTAATTTCTCCTCCTCCACATCATGATATATACTCAATTGAGGATCTGGCTCAATTAATTTACGACTTAAAACAAATTAATCCTAAAGCACGTGTAGGTGTTAAATTAGTTGCATCTACTGGAATTGGAACTATTGCAGCGGGAGTTGCAAAAGCAAAAGCAGATATAATTTTAATTTCTGGCCACTCAGGAGGAACAGGTGCAAGTCCCCAAACTAGCATTAAATACGCTGGAATACCTTGGGAGATGGGCTTAACTGAAGCAAATCAAATTTTAACACTTAATAATTTAAGACACAACGTAACTCTTAGAACTGATGGAGGATTGAAAACTGGCAGAGATGTAGTGATAGCTGCGATGATGGGCGCTGAAGAATATGGAATGGGAACATCATCCTTAGTTGCTATGGGATGTATAATGGTAAGACAATGTCATTCTAATACATGCCCAGTTGGTGTGTGTAGCCAAGATGCTTCATTAAGAGAAAAGTTTACTGGGACACCTGACAAAGTAGTAAACTTATTTAAATTTGTAGCAACTGAAGTAAGGGAGATCTTAGCCTCATTAGGGTTTAAGTCTATTAATGAAATAATAGGAAGAACAGATTTGTTATCTCAAGTAAATAAAGGTGCATCAAATTTAGATGACTTGGATTTAAATCCTTTATTAGTTCAAGCAGATCCAGGCGAAAATCTAAGATATTGCAAAGACAACCATATAAATAAAGTTCCTGAAACTTTAGATGAAAGGATTTGGTCTGATATAAAAGATAAGATTAATCCCTCACAGAAAAATAATTTTGAATATGAAATCGAAAATACTTCAAGATCAGTTGGAACAAGACTTTCTCATCATATTTACAAAAAATATGGTAACGAAAAACTGAACGATGAAACTATAAATATTAAATTAAAGGGTTCTGCTGGCCAGTCTTTGGGAGCATTTTTAACCAAAGGGATAAGCTTGACTGTAGAAGGTGACTGTAATGACTATGTTGGTAAGGGTTTGTCGGGTGGTAAAATAATTGTAAGAACTTCTAAGAAAAGTAAATTAATTGCAGAACAAAACACAATTATTGGTAATACGGTTTTATACGGAGCTACCTCAGGAAAACTTTATGCATCTGGGCAAGCAGGTGAAAGATTTGCGGTAAGAAATTCTGGCAGTTTTGCTGTTGTGGAAGGGTGCGGTGCACATGGATGTGAGTATATGACAGGTGGCAATGCAATCATATTAGGACCAGTGGGAGATAATTTCGGAGCTGGAATGACAGGTGGAATGGCTTTTATTTACGATGAAAAAAATGAGTTCGAAAATTTCGCAAATCCTGCTTCAATAATATGGCAACAGGTCGAAACTGAGTATTGGAAAAAATTTTTAAAAGAAAACATAAAAGAATTTGAGACTGTCACTTTTTCCCAAAAAGCCAATAAAATATTGAAAAATTTTGAAAAAGAATTAAAAAATTTCAAACAAGTTTGTCCAATTGAGATGCTTGATAAATTAGATAACCCAATTAGTTTAAAGCCTCACATCAAGAAAGCAGGCTAATGAGTAAAATAAAAGTTTTCTGCTTTGGTTTTGGCCAGGTTGCAGAATGTTTTGTAAACAAGTTAATTAAAGAAAAAAAAGATTTAGACCTAGCTATAACTTCAAGAGATGAAACTCACCAGATAGAATATAATAATTTAAAAATAACATCTTTTTTTTTTAAAGATGACAAGTTCGATGCGTCATTAAAAACAAAATTAGAGGAAGCAAATTATATTTTGATTTCTATTCCACCTATTGATGGAAAAGAAATTGTTGCAAACTATCTTGATGCCCATTTCAAAAATTTAAGAAACTGCAGATGGATTACCTATTTATCAGCTACTAGTGTTTACGGAGACCATAAAGGTAATTGGGTTAATGAAGAAAGTATTACTAAACCAACTTCACTAAGTGGTATAAATAGACTTAAAGCAGAAAATTCTTGGACAAGTTTATCGAAAAAAAATAACTTACCACTACAAATTTTTAGATTAGCAGGTATATATTCTAAAAAGTTTAATATATTACGTAGGTTAAAAACTGGTAAAGCTCAAATAATTGATAAAAAAAATCATTTTTTTTCAAGGATCCATGTTGAGGACATAGCCAATATTTTATTCAAGTCCTTTGATAATTTTAAAAAGAATCAAATTTATAACATCTGTGACGACAAACCAACTTCGCAAAGTGAAGTGGTAGCTTTTGGTGCTAAATTATTAAAGATAAAACAACCCAGTCCTGTAAAACTAGAGGAGATTGAAAGTGAGATGTTACAAAATTTTTATAAAGACTCAAAAAAAGTCGATAACAAAAAGATGAAAAATTTTTTTAAATACAATTTAAAATATCCTACTTACAAAGAGGGATTAAATTACATCTTTAATGATAATATCTAATTCCTTCACTATTTTTTTTAAAGGCTTTTGATCAGATAGACTGTGATCCCCATTTTTAACAATTAAAATTTTCTTTTTAGCCTTATTAAATAACTTTAAAACGTATCTTGAGAAGACAACTGGTACAACCTCATCATTTTGGCCGTGTATCATTGTTATATTTATTCTGGAATTTATTTTTCTGTTTAAAACTCTATTTTTTTTTCCATCTTTAATTAGTTGTAGTGTTATTGGGTACTCATAGCCGCCGTTTTTTATCACCGTTTTACCAGTTTTAAATATTTCCTCTTTAATTTTTTTTGGAAATTTGTTCCACATTAATCTAGATAAAAACTCAGGTGCTGCGCCTATTCCAATAAAACCTTTTATTTGTGGTTTGAAATACTTAAATTGATTAATAGCAATCCAAGCACCCATACTAGACCCAATTAAAATAAAATCTTTTTTTCCAACAATTTTTTTTATTACTCTTTTGGCATCATTAGACCAAATACTAATATTTCCTTTAGTAAAAATTCCAGAAGATTTACCATGACCAGAGTATTCTAAGGCTAAAAAACCAAATTTATTATTCTTAGCAAACTTTAAAAGAGCTTGGGGTTTTTTTCCTTCTATATCAGACATAAAACCAGGTAAAAAAATTAAATAAAGTTTTTCTTTTGAGTAATTATCGATATATCTGAGTTTTTTTGTATGAGAGATTTTTAAAAATTTAAATTTTTTCATATTAGAACCTGTTAATTTGCTATTATATATTAAAAAATATGACTACTAAAATAAATGTTTTGCAAGTTATTCCGAGACTCGGATACGGAGGAGCGGAGACTGGGTGTTATGATATAGCGCATTATTTGGCAGAGCAAAACTGCGGCTCTTATATAGCAACTTCGGGAGGAGATTTATTAAAATTTGTTAAAAAGAACAAGGTTAAAGTTTTTAAACTTCCGGTTCATTCAAAAAATCCTTTAATAATTATTTTAAATACAATAATGATGATTTTCTTAATCTTAATTAAAAAAATAAATATTGTTCATGCAAGAAGTAGAGCGCCAGCATGGTCGTGCTATTTTGCATGTCTAATAACAAACACAATTTTTGTCACTACATTTCATGGGACCTATAATTATAAGTCTAAATTAAAAAAATTTTACAACAGTATTATGCTCAGATCAAAACTTACAATAGCGGGTTCTAATTTTATTTTTGGACACATTAATGATAATTATAGCGAATATTTAAACAAGCATAAAAAACTTAGAGTAATTTTTAGGGGTATTAATGTAGATTATTTTAATTCAAAAAATATTTCAATTTTAAAACAAGAAAAATTAAAAAGAGAATGGAGTCTAGATCCAAATAAATTCATCATATTGATGCCTGGCAGATTAACATATTGGAAAGGACAAGAAAAATTTATTGAGGCGCTAAATATTTTAATAGAAGATTACAATTTTACAAATTTTCATGCTATTTTGCTTGGATCTGATCAAGGCAGAAAAGTGTATAGTAAAAAGCTTTTTAGTTTAGTTGAAAGATATAGCTTATCTAAAAAAATTAGTTTTATAAATCATTGCGGAGAAATGCCTTTGGCTTACTCATTAGCAGATGTAGTTGTTTCTGCATCTATAGAACCAGAAGCTTTTGGTAGAATTGCTGTAGAATCTCAATCTATGGGCAAACCAATAATTGCAAGTAATATAGGTGGATCAAAAGAGACAGTTCTAAATAAAAAAACTGGTTTTTTGTATAAACATGATGATCCAAGAGAACTTGCCAAAAGTTTAAATACTGTTATTCAATTAAATCAAGAGGAGTTGAAATTAATGGGAAACGAAGGTAGAAAAAACGTAGCGAAAAAGTTTGATGTAGAATTGATGTGTGACTCAAATTTAAGAGAATATAAAAAATTATTGAAATAAATGCCTCAGATAAAGTTATTAGATGGTAATAAAGTTTCTTTTACAAAATCAATAAGTGGTTTTGAATTATCAAAAAAAATTAGTAAATCACTAGAAAAGTCTGCTTTAATAATGGAAGTTGATGGTGAGTTAAAAGATTTAAGTCACGAGATTACAAAAGATTCTAATGTAAGAATAATAACTTCTAAAGATAAGGAAGGTTTAGAGGTAATAAGGCATGATGCTGCTCATATAATGGCCATGGCAGTTCAAGAGTTATTTCCTGGTACCCAAGTTACTATAGGTCCAGTTATTGAGAATGGTTTTTATTATGATTTTGCTAGAAAAGAACCTTTTACTAGTGATGATTTGAGCAAGATTGAAAAAAGAATGTCAGAGATAATTGATAGAAATGTCAAAACAAAAAGAGAAGTTTGGGAAAGAAAAAAAGCAATAGAGCACTTTAAAAAAATTGGAGAAAAGTACAAAGCTGAAATAATCGAGAGTATTCCACAAAATGAAGAACTTTCAATTTATCATCATGGAGACACCTGGCATGATTTATGTAGGGGCCCACATTTAGCTTCATCAAGTAAAATTGGAAAAGCTTTCAAGCTAACTAAAGTGTCTGGCGCTTACTGGCGAGGAGATTCAAACAATGAGATGTTACAAAGAATTTACGGAACTTGTTGGAGTTCAAAAAAAGAATTAGATGAATATCTTAATCGCTTGGCAGAAGCTGAAAGAAGAGACCACAGAAAACTTGGCAAGGAAATGGATTTGTTTCATTTCAGAGAAGAGAGCCCAGGATCAGTTTTCTGGCATGAAAAAGGATGGTTATTATTTCAAAGATTAGTTGAGTATATGAGGATGAAGCAAAGACTTGCTGGATACAAGGAAATAAATACTCCTGAACTTCTAGATAAGACCTTATGGGAAAAATCTGGTCATTGGGAAAAATTTGGAGAACATATGTTCACATCTGAAACACCTGATGAGAAAACATTTGCTGTCAAACCTATGAATTGCCCAGGCTGTGTTCAGGTTTTTAATCAAGGTCTTAAGAGTTATAGAGATTTACCTTTAAAACTCTCAGAATTCGGAAAAGTACACAGATACGAACCATCAGGAGCTTTACACGGTTTGCTAAGAGTTAGAGCCTTTACTCAAGATGATGCACACATTTTTTGTACTGAGGATCAAATTACTGAAGAATCATTATCTGTCACAAATTTAATTTTGGAAATTTACAAAGATTTAGGTTTCGAAGATGTAATTTTAAAATATTCTGATAGACCCCAACAAAGAGTAGGTGAAGATAAAATTTGGGATAAATCTGAAGCCGCTCTGTTAACCGCAATCAAAAAATCTAAATTAGAATATACAGTCAACAAAGGAGAGGGAGCTTTTTATGGACCAAAAATTGAATTTGTTTTAAGAGATGCTATAGGAAGAGATTGGCAATGTGGTACTCTTCAAGTTGATTTAAACCTGCCTGGAAGGCTAGGCGCAACTTATGTAGCTAAGGACGGAACTAAAAAAGTCCCTGTTATGTTACACAGAGCTTTGTTTGGTTCGCTAGAGAGATTTATTGGAATACTAATAGAAAATTATGCGGGCAAGTTGCCCTTTTGGTTATCTCCGGCACAAGCAGTAGTATGTTCAATAACAGATGAGAACAATAAGTATGTGAAAAAGTTATTTGAAGATTTGTTTAAAGAAGGTATAAAATGTGAAATGGATTTAAGAAATGAGAAAATTAATTACAAAATTAGAGAACATTCGTTAGCAAAAATTCCATATATTATAGTTTGTGGCAAAAAAGAAGTTTCGGAAAATACTGTTACAGTTAGAAAACTTGGTTCCGATAAACAAGAAACAATTAAAAAAGAAAAACTCATCAAGAATATGCTAGATTTAAACAAGTTACCTTTAAACTAAGTGTCAAACTCTAAACCAAATTATTTTCAAAGAAGAACAAAGCATCAAGGCCCCAGAGCTAATGGGCGAATAAAAGCTTTAGACGTTCAGGTAATTGGAAGCGATGGAGCTAATCTTGGAGCGATGCCTTTAAATAAAGCAATTGAGCTAGCTAAACAAGAAGATTTAGATTTGATTGAAATATCTCCAAACGCAAACCCTCCTGTTTGTAAAATTATGGACATGGGAAAGTATAAATATGACTTACAAAAAAAAGCAAACCAAGCAAAGAAAAAACAAAAAATTGTTTCTTTAAAAGAAATTAAATTAAGACCGGGTACAGAAACACATGATTATAATTTTAAAATAAAAAATGCTAAAAAGTTTATCAGCAAAGGAGATAAAGTTAAATTTACAGTAAAATTTAAAGGACGAGAAATGCAGCATACCGAATTAGGAAAAGAACTAATGAATAAAATTATTGACGAAACAAAAGATATAGCAAAAGTCGAGAGCCAGCCTAAATTTGAAGGCAAACAAATGGTGATGATAATTCAACCTATTTAAATCAATAATAATAGCGTCTTGCTAACCTAAGATATTGCCTATATAAGTCCGGAATATTTATGCCAAAATTAAAAACTAAAAGCTCAGCAAAAAAAAGATTCAGATTTACTGCTTCAGGTAAAATTAAAATGCCTCAAGCCGGTAAAAGACATGGTATGATTAAAAGAACAAATTCGCAAATAAGAAAGCAGAGAGGCACTACGATAATGACTAAACAGGATTCACGAATTGTAAAATCGTATATGCCATATAATTTAAGAGGATAAAATGGCAAGAACTAAACGTGGTGTAGTTAGTAGGGCAAAACATAAAAAAGTTTTAAAAACTGTAAAAGGCCAGTACGGAAGAAGAAAAAATACCATTAGAATAGCTCGTCAAGCTATGGAAAAAGCGATGCAGTATGCTTATCGAGATAGAAAAGCAAAAAAAAGAGAATTTAGATCTCTTTGGATACAAAGGATCAATGCTGGTGTTAGAGCTGAGGGATTGACATATGCTAAATTTATTAATGGATTAGCTAAATCAAAAATCAAATTAGATAGAAAAGTTTTAGCCGAATTAGCTTACAATAATCCAGAAGTCTTTAAATCTGTAGTAAAAAAGGTTCAATCTTCCCTTAGTTAAAAGGGTCTTTGATTTAACGTAAACTTTAATATAAAAAATCAATTACTGGATGAGCGATTTGGATAAAATAAATTCAATTTTTAACGCAAAGATTGATACCGTTAAAAATAAAGAAGATCTTCAAAATATTAAAACAGAATTTTTTGGAAAAAATGGACAGATCACGCAGCAATTCAAAACTTTAGGCTCTTTAGATCCTGACAAAAGAAAAGAGTTTGCCTCAAATTTGAATAAAATTAAAGACGATCTTACACATCAATTAGAGCAGAAAAATATTGAAATCGAAACTGATGAAATAAATGAAAAACTTAAAAATGAAAAGGTTGATGTTACCCTTCCAATAAGACCAAGTCGGCAGGGTAAAATCCATCCAGTCTCACAAGTTATAGATGAGATATCTTCTATATTTTCGGAAATAGGATTTTCAGTTGCCGAAGGGCCTGATGTTGAGTCAGAATATAATAATTTTACAGCTTTAAATACACCTGAAGATCATCCTGCAAGAGACATGCACGATACTTTTTATTTAGAGGAAAATAAAAAATTACTGTTAAGAACACATACATCTCCAGTTCAGATTAGAACAATGATGTCAAGCAAACCGCCTTTTAAAATAATAGTACCTGGAAGGACTTACAGATGCGATAGTGATCAAACTCATGCTCCAATGTTTCATCAGCTTGAGGGTCTTCATATAGATAAAGGTATCACAATGGGTCATCTTAAAGGTTGCCTTGATTATTTTATCAAGGAATTTTTTGAAGTTAAAAATGTAAAAATGAGATTTAGACCAAGTCATTTTCCCTTTACGGAACCATCAGCAGAAGTTGATATTGGATATAAAATTGAAAAGGGAAAAATTGTTATTGGTGAAGGGGATAAATGGCTAGAAGTTCTAGGATGCGGAATGGTTCATCCTAATGTATTAAAAAATGTAAAAATCGATTCAAAAAAATATCAAGGATTTGCTTTTGGAATAGGTATCGATCGGTTAGCAATGTTGAAATATGGAATTAATGATCTAAGGGCTTTTTTCGAGGCAGATTATAGGTGGCTAAGTCATTTTGGATTTGACCCATTAGATGTTCCAACAAATTATAGGGGACTGAGCAAATGATTATCACAATTCCTTGGCTTAAAGAACATCTTAAAACATCAGCTAAAGAAAATGAGATTATTGACCGGCTTATAAATATCGGACTTGAAGTAGAAAGTATAAAAGAAAACTCTGGAGATTTGGGTAAGTTTAAAATTGCTAAAGTTTTGAAAGCCGAAAAACATCCAAATGCTGACAAATTAAAAGTTTGTGATGTTACTATCGGTGGTAAAGAGATTTTAAAAGTTGTCTGTGGAGCCCCGAATGCTAGAGAGGGTTTGATCACAATCTATGCACCTCCTGGTGCTGTAATTCCAAAAACTAATTTTGAATTAAAGGTAGCTAAAATAAGAGGTGTGGAGTCAAGAGGGATGCTCTGCTCTGAAAGTGAACTAAATTTATCCAACGAAAGTGATGGAATTATTGAACTAAAAAATAAAGAGAAAGAAATAGGAAAAAGCTATTTTAAAAGTAGTTCGCAAAAAGTCATTGATATCTCCATAACCCCTAATAGAGCTGATTGTTTAGGAGTTAGGGGTATTGCAAGAGATCTTTCATCAACTGGAGTTGGAAAATTAATTCAAATAAAAAGAAAAAAAATCAAACAAAATATAAAACACCAAATTAAAACATCGATTATAAAAGAGAAGAATCAAGGGTGTGATATCTTTGGAAGCTGTTACATTAAAAACATCACTAATAAAGAAAGTCCTGAATGGCTTAAAAATAAATTAATCGCATTAGGTTTAAAACCTATCTCAGCTGTAGTGGACATTACAAACTATGTAATGTTTGACCTAAATAGACCATTGCATGCTTATGATGCAGATAAAATTAACAAAGAAATTATAGTAAGAAACGCCAAAGAAGGTGAGACGTTCGAAGCATTAGATAATAAAAAATATAAATTAAATAAAGATATGTGCGTCATCTCTGATAAATCTGGTGTTCTTGGATTGGGTGGAATTATTGGAGGAACAACTACCTCTACCGAATTAGATACAAGAAATATACTTTTAGAAGCTGCTTATTTTAGACCCTCTTCAATAAGAAAAACAGCTAGGGTTCTTAACATAAATACTGACGCGAAATATAGATTTGAAAGAGGAATCGATCCCGATTCAATAAAAGAGGGGCTAGAACTTGCGACTGAACTAATTTTAAAAATTTGTGGAGGGGAAGCTAGCAAGCTCCAAATTACTGGAAAGACCAGTAAAAAAAACAAGGTAATTAACTTTCAAGTAGAAAAATTTGAAAAACTGATTGGTATTCCAATTACAGCAAATGAAATTGATAAAATTTTATCTTCTCTGGGTTTTAAGTGTAAGAAAAGTTCAAAATCTCTAAAAGTAGAAGTACCAAGTTGGAGGCCAGATGTTAGTTTGGATGAAGATTTGATTGAAGAACTAATCCGTATCAAAGGATTTAATAATATTAAATTAATTAAACCTATTAAAAATAGAACTCAAGATACTCTAAATTTTAAACAAAAGCTTTTCCACCTATCACAAAGATCTTTAGCATCAAAGGGTTATATGGAAATTGTAACTTGGTCATTTACAGACTCAAAAATTGACAAACAGTTTTCTAAAAGCGAAAAAGAAATTTCAATATTTAATCCAATTTCTTCTGATCTTGATGTTTTAAGGCGTTCAATTTTTTCTAATTTAGCAACTTATCTTAAAAAAAATCAAGATAGAGGTTACGAGGATTTATCTTTATTTGAAATTGGACCAACTTTCTTTGGCAAAAATCCAGGAGAACAACAAATTGTAGTTGGAGGTTTGAAATCTGGAAAAATAAATAGAAAAAGTTGGCTAGATAAAGAAAGAGATGTAGATATTTTTGATATTAAAGGTGATGTTGTGAAAACTTTAGTTGAACTAGGCATTGAAGAAAAAAATCTTTTTGTTAATGATAATACTAAATATAGCTATCATCCTGGAAGATCAGGATCTGTTACGCTTAAATCAGAAAAAGGACCTCATCTAGCTTATTTTGGTGAAATTCATCCAGCAATTATTAAAAACTTGGATTTTAAAGACAAAAACATTTTTGGTTTTGAAATTTTTTTAAAAAATATTCCTGAACCAAATAAAAAATTAAGACAGAGTAAAAAAAGTTTTCAAGCTTCAGATTATCAAAAATCAGAAAGAGATTTTGCTTTTGTCATAGAAAAAATATTTAAAATAGGAACGTTAGAGAAAATTATAAGAGAGGTAGACGAAAATTTGATTCAAAATGTATCTACCTTTGACGTTTATGAGGGAGAAAATATTCCAAAAGATAAAAAGTCAGTTGCAATTAATGTTACTTTACAGGCTATCGACAAAACCCTGTCAGAGAAAGATTTAGATGAAATCAGTAAAAAGATTATTGATACAGTGAGTAAAAAAACTGGCGCTACAATTAGGTCCTAAATGTCTAATATCAAAAGAATACGTAATTTTTCTATAATTGCGCATATAGATCACGGTAAATCAACTATTGCAGATAGAATAATTCATAAATGTGGAGGCTTAACTGAACGCGAGATGAAACAACAAGTTTTAGACTCAATGGATATCGAGCGAGAACGAGGTATTACTATTAAAGCCCAGACTGTAAAACTAAATTATAAATCGAAAGACGGTCAAGATTATATATTAAATATAATAGACACACCTGGCCATGTTGATTTTGGATACGAAGTTAGTAGATCATTATCTGCATGCGAGGGTTCTCTTTTAATAGTTGATAGCACTCAAGGCGTAGAGGCACAAACATTAGCAAATGTTTATCAAGCCCTTGAGATTAATCATGAGGTTATACCAGTTCTCAACAAAATTGATTTACCCGCCTCAGATACGGAAAAAACAAAAAAAGAAATAGAAGATGTTGTTGGAATTGAAACAAATAATGCAATTTCTTGCTCAGGAAAAACTGGCGAAGGTATTGATGATATTCTTGAAGCAATTATAAACAAGTTACCAGCTCCGATAGGAGAACCAAATGAAAAATTGAAATGCTTATTAGTAGATAGCTGGTATGACAGTTATTTAGGCGTAGTTATTCTAGTGCGCGTAATTAATGGAAAATTAGAAAAAGGCATGAAAATTAAACTAATGTCTAATAATCAAGAACATATAATTGAAAAAGTAGGAGTTTTTACCCCAAAACCAAATGATATTGCGGAATTAAACTCAGGAGAAATAGGATTTATAATTACTGGCATAAAATCTTTATCTGAAACTAAAGTAGGAGATACTATTTGTGATGCCGCAAATCCTATAAAGGACCCTTTACCAGGATTCAAACCAAGTAAACCAGTTGTTTTTTGTGGTCTATTTCCAGTTGACAGCTCAGAGTATCAAAAATTAAAAGATGGCCTTGCTAAATTAAAATTAAATGATGCAAGTTTTTCTTACGAGCCAGAGTCATCTAGTGCACTAGGTCTAGGATTTAGGTGTGGATTTTTAGGATTATTACATCTTGAGATAATTACTGAAAGATTGGAAAGAGAGTTTGACGTCAATTTGATCACTACAACTCCAGGAGTAATTTATAAATTACACAATATGAAAGGAGAAGTTCTAGATCTACAAAATCCAAGCAATATGCCAGATCCCTCCCAGATAGAAAAAATTGAAGAACCATGGATCAAGTCTACGATTATAACTCCTGATGAATACTTAGGTTCTATTATAAAGATTTGCCAAGACAAAAGGGGTGTTCAAACAAATTTATCTTATTCAGGAAATAGGGCTGTGCTATCCTATGATTTACCCTTGAATGAAGTAGTATTTGACTTTAACGATAGACTTAAATCTGTTTCAAGTGGTTATGCAAGTTTTGATTACGATATATCTGAGTACAGAGAGGGACAGCTTGTTAAACTCGGTATCCTTGTTAATTCTGAACCAGTGGATGCTTTAGCTATGATAATACATAAAGATTTTGCACAAAAAACCGGGAGACAAGTTTGTGAAAAACTAAAAGATTTAATACCAAGACACAATTTTATGATTCCTGTTCAGGCTGCTATTGGTGGTAAAATAGTTGCTAGAGAGTCTATTAAAGGCTTTAAAAAAGATGTTTTGACAAAAATACATGGTGGGGGAGCAACTGATAGAAAAAGAAAATTATTAGATAAACAAAAAAAAGGTAAAGCCCGATCTAAACAATTTGGAAAAGTTGAAATCCCGCAAGAAGCTTTTATTGGAGTACTTAAGATCAACAAAGAAACTTAATAAAATATATCTTGATTTTTTTTTTAAATTAATATGAATAGGGAAAAATGAACTACAAAAGCTTACTTAAATCAAAAAAATTTAAAATTGCAGTTTGGGGCACAGGTTACATTGGTTTATCTACAATGGTTTATTTTGCAAAAAAGAAAATTAAATGTATTGGTTATGATATTAATAAAGAAAAAATTAAAAAGATTAATTCAGGAACCCTACCCCTTGAAGATTTAAGAAAATGGTTTGGATTTGACATAAGGGGTCTTGTTAAACAAAATTACCTCAAGGCAACCTCTAACTATAAAAATTTAATAACTAAGGAATTTTTAGTCCATTTTATAGCCATTCCGACGGAAAAAAATGGCAAACCTTATTACAAACCACTGATGAGTGTCCTTAATAATATTTCAAAAATTAAGCAAGAAAACAAAACACCTCCAATTGTTATAGTAGAGTCTACTCTAGCTCCAAAAGTTTCAGATAAAAAAATAATTCCTTTTTTAAAAAAGAAAAAGATGACAATTGGTAAAAATATTTTATTGTCGGTTGCACCAAGAAGGGACTGGTTTATTGAAGGTGGAAAGAATCTTGAAAATTTGGACAGAGTTTATGGCTCAACTGACAAAAAATCTACAAAAGTTACAAAAGATGTTTTGTCTATTGTTTGTAAGAAGCTTCATGTAGCCAGTTCTTATAAAGTTTCGGAAATGGTGAAAAGTGTTGAGAATGCCTATAGGCACATGGATATCACTCTCGCCAATCAACTTTCTCTTGCTTTCCCAAAAGATAATATAAGAGAAGTTCTCAAGTTAGTTGGAACAAAGTGGAATGTGGAAGCTTTTCATCCAGGAATTGGTGCCGGGGGTTACTGTATACCTTTATCAAGTAGATATATTTTATCTCAAGTTAAAAATGCTAAAAAACTCTCTTTGTTGAGAGAGACTGTAAAAACAGATGATGGGATGAGTAAATTAATTGCTAACTCGATAGCAAAAAGAGGCTTGAAAAAAATTGGTGTATTGGGTTTATCTTATAAAGGAGATTTAAAAGTAAGCGTGCTTTCTAAAGTGATACCTCTAATAAAATTTTTAATTAAGAAAAAAATTAAAGTGAAGCTTTATGATCCTTATTTTAGCAATAAAGAGATATATGATGCCGCGAGGGTAAAAACATTTAGCTTTCCTAAAGATCTCCCAAACTTTGACGGTCTCATCTTATCAGTCGATCATAAGCAATTTAAGATACGAAAAAAAATTTTAGAGAAATATCTTAAAAACTGTAAATTAATCATTGATCATGATGGTGCATGGAAAAAATATAACTTAAAGAATAACTACTATCTATCTGGAGATCGTGGATGGATTTAAATTACAAAAAAAGATCTTATAATTAATGTGAAGTTTAAAAATTCAATCATTACAGGAGGAGCTGGTTTTGTTGGTAGCAATTTAGTTGATCGACTAGTCAGTATCGGCCATAAGGTGATAGTTCTTGACAATTTTGTTTCAGGAAAAAAATCTAACTTATCTCATCACAGTAAAAAGAATGTTAAAATCATAAAAATTGATATATCCGATAAAAACTTAGATAAGTACTTTAAAAAAGCAGATTATATATTTCATTTAGCAGCTCTTGCTCAAATAATACCAAGTTTTAAAGATCCAAATAAATATTTTAAGAATAATGTTATCGGCACTTTAAATGTTTTGAAGGCAGCAAAAGCAGTGAAAATCAAGAAATTGATTTATGCCGCCTCATCAAGCTGTTATGGTGCACCAAAAAAATTTCCAACTTCCGAAAAAGACAAAATAGATTTAAAACATCCTTACGCAGCGACTAAATTTATTGGTGAGGAATTAGTAATGAGATATGCCTCAAAATTCAAAATGCCAAATATTTCTTTCAGATTTTTCAACGTGTACGGACCTAGATTAAACGCATCAGGTCAATATAGTGCAGTTATAGGTAATTTTTTATCTCAGACTAAAACTAGAAAACCATTAACAGTAGTTGGTGATGGAAAACAAACTAGAGATTTTATACATGTTGATGATTTAATAAATGCATTTATTCAAGTCATAAAAAGTAAATCGGTAAACAAGATTTATAATTTAGGATCAGGAAAAAGAACTTCGATCAATACTATTGCCAAGATTTTTGGGGGTAAAAAAAAGTTTATTCCAATTAGGCCTGGTGAGCCAAAGAATTCTGTTGCAAACATTAAGAAGATCAAAAAAGAAATTAATTGGGAGCCAAAAATTTCTATTGAGCAGGGAATAAAGAATCTTTTAAGTAGTTAATTTTTATTTATAATTTCAGAAATTTGTTTAAACATATTTTTTTCTAAAGGAAACTCATTTTTTCCAATGTCTTCTTGAATTTTCTCATAATTTTCAATGATATACTTAGAGATTTCCGAGAAAGAAGTAACGTCTCTTTTAGAAACAAAAATACCTTTTCTGCCCTTAATTATATGGGAAATATCCTCAAATATTAGAACAGGTCTTCTACGAGCAAGTGCTTCATCTACGACGTAAGGTTGGCCTTCAGTATACGACGGTAAAATTAAAATATTATGAAAATCATAAGCATCCATTAACTTTTTTCTGTCAGAAATATAACCTGGGAATTTAATATTAGGGTCATCTCCTATTATTGACTTAAATTTTTCCTGGAGTATGGAACTTTTAGCTTTTCCGATAATTGAAATTTCAGCCTCAAAATCTAATTTTCTAAACATTTCTAAAAACTCATAAATCCCCTTTTCAGGGTTTACTCTGGAGACGTTTAAAAATCTCACCTTATCTAATTTTGGTTTTTTTAAATTTTCAAACCAATTTTCATCTAGAGTAGATGATGAGATAACATAACCATTTTTTTTCTTATATAATCTATCGTGAAGAGCTATCACCGTTGCATTCGAAGTGACGATCAAATACATTACATGATATATCCAAACTGACCATCTGCCTAATATAAATTTCCATTCTTCATGACCACTACTAATTAAATAAACAAATACCTTTTTTCTAAAAATAAATAGAAACAAAAATGAAATAAAAGTATAGGGCGAAATAGTAATTATATAATATTTCGTATTTTTCTGTTTAAAAGTAGACAAAACAAAATAAATAAATTGAATAATATTAGAAGCGACTTTAATTTTATTTAAGTTCAATTTATGATGCTCTCGAGTACTTGATTTTCTGACTATATACTCGACATTAAAATATCTGTTTAGACCTTCTGGGAGTATTTTAAAATTGTAATTTCTAGAAAAAAATTCATCATTTTCTTTTGAAACTTTTTCATTATTTAATACAACTAAATTATCCATTCGATTTTATAACTTAAATACTATAAAAAAAAAGATATAGATTTGGAGAGGTGGCCGAGTGGTTGAAGGCGCACGCTTGGAAAGCGTGTAAACGGGAAACCGTTTCGAGGGTTCGAATCCCTCTCTCTCCGCCATGAGTTTAGTTAAACTTATTATCCACATTCAACTTAAAAGAGTCTTAATATTAATCCTCGAATCGATTAAATTATTTATAAGGGCAGTGGAGGGAGACTGAAGCTGCCTTTGCCTTTTATAGCCTTTTAATTCCTATCACCTTTAATTTAGCAGTTTTTTCAATCCTCTTAATTGTTTGATTAATTCCCATAATAACAGTTTTTTTCATAGGACCGTAAGCATGAATAAGTTTTTTATTCGAAATGGCCAAAGCGACGTGACCTTTCCAAAATATAATATCATTCCTTTTGATGTCTTTAAATTTAACATTTTTTTTTAAGTATCTGACTTGATCTTTGGCATCTCTGGGACAAAATTTATTATTAAAATTCAAAAATATTTGTATTAAACCCGAACAATCAATTCCTTTAAAAGATTTGCCTCCCCATTTGTATTTTGTATTTTTGAAAATACTTATTTTTTTAAATGGATTTTTTTCAACATATGAAATTGATTTTAAATCATTTTTATGAATCCAGCCTTTTAAAAATTTTAAAAAATTATTTTTCTTCTCTAAGACTTTTATTTTTGAACCAAAAGGCATTATATTTACCCTTTTATGTTTATTAGGCAATCTATAAATATTTGCTTTTAAAACGCTGACTTTATGGCTTGGTTTTAAAAATTCGGAAAAATTTTTATTTTGAATGTAACCCTTATAGCCGTCTTCATTGATCTTAATTTTAAGCCATCTACCATACCTTTTAAATATTGAAAAACTTTCACCATAAAGCATTTGAGTTACTACCTCTGATTTCGTCGATGGCTTTTTATATAGGTTTATCAAAGAATAACTGTTAGATAGGTTTTTAGTCATTTAACTTTAGCTTATCTTTAATCATGTAGAGAAATATAAGAGAAGGTATTACCATTATAGCAGTCAGTATAAAGAATATGCCCCAATCACCATTTAACCAGTCGACTAAAGCCCCGGATGAGGCGGCTAGCGTTGTCCTACCTGCTGTACCTATTGATGCAAGAAGCGCATATTGAGTAGCCGTATAAGTTCTATCAACTAACATTGAAATAAAAGCTACAAATGCAACAGTCGCAAATGCTGCTGCCATATCATCGAATATTACTGCTATTGCAAATAGTAATTCAGACTTTCCATACCAAGCTAATAGAGAGAATAATAAATTTGTTGAAGCCATTAGTATACCTGAGACAAACATTGCTTTAATTACACCTGAACGAATAGCAAATAATCCCCCTAATAAAGTAAAGATTACTGTGGTTATCCAACCTAAACCTTTTGAATAAAGTGCTATATCAGATTTGGTGAATCCTATTTCTTTGTAGAAGATAACAGACATTCTGCCTAAAAAAGCTTCACCTATTTTAAATAAAAACACAAAGCCAAGAATTGCTATAGCTATATTAAAACCGTTTTTTTTAAAAAAACTAATCACAGGACCAATCACTGTTCCAGTCAACCAAGCAATAATTTTTGTGACTAAGTTAGGAGATCCTAACTTATCTTGTATCATTTTATCAGTAAGTCTTTGACTTTCTTTTCTATCAGTTGGTTGAGGTTCATTAACAAAAAGAAGACCAATATTAAAAGCTATTATAACAATTCCTAAAACTAAAAATGTTGTTTGCCAGTAATTTTCAAAACCTGCTTGCTGAAAAAATTCGGCTGCATTAAGGGCTACTACTCCGCCTAATTTATACCCAGTCCACCAACCGACTACAGCCATTGCAGCACCAGCCTGCATTGATTTACCCTCGTGTTCACCAATTTGCTCAATTCTTAAAGCATCAACAGTTATATCTTGTGTAGCAGATGCAATTGCAATAATTAGTCCAATACTAATTACCAATGCTAAATTTACAGTCGGATTTATTAAACTCCAACAAACTAAACTAATTAAAATTATAGTCTGCATAGTTATTATCCATCCACGTCTATGACCAACTTTTTCAGTTAACCAAGGAATTCTAATTCTATCTATAATTGGAGCCCACAAGTAATTAAAAGCATAAACAGCAAAAATCAGACCTGCCCAACCTATAGTACTCCTACTTAAACCATCTTCTTTTAACCAAAGACTTAAACTACTACCTATGATAACCCATGGAAAACCACTAATAGCACCAAGAAGTAAAATTTTGATCATTCTACGATCAAAATAAACTTTAAAAGTTTCAGCAAATGATTGTTTTTTGTATATATCCATAATTTAATTTCTCCAAAAAGATGGAAAAAATAGAACCAAGACAGCAAAAAGTTCTAGTCTTCCTAATAACATCCCAACTGACAAAATCCATTTTGATATATCGGGTATATCTTTATAATTTCCATTTGGTCCAATTACATCTCCTAATCCAGGACCAACATTTGAAATCGAACTAGCTGCCCCAGAAATTGATGTTATAAAATCTAAACCACTAATTGATAACAACATTGCTATAATTAAAAAAATAAATAAGAATGTAAAAATAAAAATTATGACTGAATTAATGAAATTATCTGATATTTTTTGATTATTGTATTTTGTGATTATTACGCTATTTGGTGAAATAAGTCTTTTAATTTGATTTTTTAAAAATATTAATAACATTTGTAATCTAAAAATTTTTATTCCACATGCTGTTGATCCAGCACATCCACCAATAAACATTAAAAGCAAGAAAAAAACTAGAGAAAATTTTCCCCAAAGACCAAAATCATCTGTTACATAGCCAGTTCCAGATAAAATTGAAATTACGTTAAAAGAGGAAATTCTAACTTTGTCAAAAATACTACTTTCGTAATTAATAATTAAAAGATAAAGAAACATAATTATTGTAGAGATTGTCAGTAAATATACTAAACCTTTAATTTGAACATCTTGAAAAAACACGCTTTTATTTCCTTGAACAAATTTTAAGTAAGAAATAAAAGGAATGCTACCTAAAATAATAAAAATACTTGCAACTATTTCAATATTTGAATTATTAAAAAAACCAATCGACTCATTGTGTGTTGAAAAACCACCTGTGGCAATTGTTGTCATCGAATGACTTACACTATCAAATATTGACATACCAAAAGTCCAATAAAAAAAACCGCAAAGAAATGTAAGGATGATATAAGTAGAAATAATTATAGCTGCAACTTCAATTGTACGAGGTAAAATTTTTTCAGTACTATCTGGACCTTCCATTTTAAATAGTTGCATGCCTCCAACCTTTAGAAGTGGTAAAATCGTAATTGCCATGACGACTATTCCTATGCCACCCAACCATTGCATTATAGCTCTCCATAACAGTATACTTTTTGGACTATTATCTAAATCAGATATAATTGTAGCCCCAGTGGTTGTAATTCCAGACATGCTTTCAAAAAATGCCTCGCTTAAACTAAAATCTTGTGAAGATAATAAAAAAGGTAAACTTCCAAAAGTTGCAACCATAACCCATGCTAAAGATGAAAATAAAAAGGTTTGCCTCAAATTTAATTTAAATTCTTTCTCGAGATTAGCTAATACAAATAAAACTCCTATAAAAATTGTTACAAATGAGGACGATATAAAGCTATGACTACCTTCTTTTAGGATTACCTGCAAAGCGTAAGGTGCCAACATAGATCCACCTAAAACAATTAATAATATGCCTATTAAAAAAAAAACTGTTTTGTTTGTAGCCATTAAAATTGAGACTATTTAAATAGTTCTAAAATTCAACTTAATATCATACAATTATAACTGTATTTTGCGTATAAAATTTAATAAACCTTATTTATGCTCGATATCAACTTAATTCAATCAACCTCTTCTTGGCCTTTTGTCGAAGTTAGGAAGCTTTTAAAAGACAGAAAAGAATTAATAAAGAAGAAGAATAAAATCACTTTTCAAACAGGTTACGGACCTAGCGGATTACCTCATATAGGAACTTTTGGTGAAGTTGCAAGAACCACTATGATGATAAATGCCCTAAACCACATAAAAAAAATTGATCACGAACTTATTACTTTTTCGGATGACATGGATGGGTTAAGAAAGGTTCCAGATAATATTCCCAACGATGAAGTACTTAAAAAAAATTTAGGCAAACCTCTCACTTCAATACCTGACCCTTTTCAAAAATTTAATAGTTTCGGTGAACATAATAATGAAATGCTCAAAGAGTTTTTGAAAAAGTTTAAATTTAATTTTAATTTTCAAAGCTCAACTGAAAATTATAAAAAAGGAACATTCAACCATTCTTTAATGAGAGTCTTAGAAAAATACGAAGAAATAATGGATATTATTTTACCAACTCTAAGAGATGAGAGACGAAAAACTTATTGTCCTTTTTTACCAATTTGTCCAAAAACAGGTAAAGTTCTTGAGATACCTTTATCAAGTATGAATAAAAAAACTGGTAAAGTGGTGTTTGATAACAATGGTGAAAAGATTGAAACGAACATACTAGATGGAAATTGCAAATTACAATGGAAAGTTGACTGGGCAATGAGGTGGTTTACTTTTGATATTGATTTTGAAATGTATGGCAAAGATTTAACCGAAAGCGCAATACTATCAAATAAGATCTGTCGTGCTTTAGGCAAAATTCCACCTAATGGATTTGCTTATGAATTATTTTTGGATGAAAAGGGTGAAAAAATTTCTAAATCTAAGGGAAACGGAATTTCTATCGAACAATGGCTGAGGTATGCATCACCTGAAAGCCTAGCACTATATATGTACCCAAATCCCAAAAGAGCTAAGAAACTTTACTCAGAAGTAGTTCCAAAAACAGTCGATGAATACCTAATCTGTATTGAAAAATATCCAACGCAAGAATTAAAAGATAGATTATTAAACCCCGCGTGGCACGTCCATAATGGTAAACCACCAGCTGAGAAAATTATTATGCCCTTTTCAATGCTATTAAACTTGGTAGGTTCAAGTAATGCTGATAACAAAGAAATACTCTGGAAATTTGTAAATAGATTTCATAAAGAAATAAATCCAAAAGAACATAAAATTTTTGACGAACTAACTGAATATGCAATAAATTATTTTAAAGATAAAGTTGAACCTAATAAAAAATTCAAAAAACCAAATTTAAAAGAAAAAAAAGCTTTAGAAAATTTAGTTTTAAAATTAAAGAAATTAGATCAGTCATTAGAACCAGAAGAAATTCAAACACACGTTTATACAGTTGGAAAAGAAAACGGGTATGAGAAAAATTTAAGAGATTGGTTTAAATTAATTTATGAGGTAGTATTTGGTGAGGCGAATGGACCAAGAATGGGATTTTTTATAAGTTTTTTTGGACTTAATGAAACAATTGAGTTAATAAACAATAAACTAAAATAATGTTTTCGAAACTTAAACCTTTCATTTTTTCCCTTGATCCAGAGGTAGCACATGATTTAGCTATTCAATCTCTCAAATTTAATATTTTACCAAAAAGTATTTTTAGTGTTGAAAAAGAGGAACTTCTTGAAACTGAGTTACTTAATGAGAGAATACCTAATCCCATAGGTTTAGCTGCTGGATTTGATAAAAGCGCTGAAGTTTACAATTCTTTATTCAAACTAGGTTATGGTTTTGTTGAGGTTGGAACAATCACACCAAAAAGACAACTTGGCAATCCTAAGCCAAGAGTTTTTAGACTTGAGAAAGAACAAGCTCTTATCAACAGACTTGGATTTAATAATCATGGGTCTGAAATAGTTTCAAAGAGAATAGAAGAAAATTTACCTAGTGGTTTTTTGGGGATTAATGTTGGACCAAACAAAGAAACTAAAAATAAAGAAGATGATTATTATATATGTTTATCTAAGTTAGCGGCTTATGCAGGTTATTTAACAATTAATATTTCTTCACCAAATACAGAAGGATTAAGAGATTTCCATAATCAGAAAGAGCTTGAAAAATTACTCAATGGTATCAGCAAAATAAAAAAAGATAAAAATATTACAAAACCTATTGTTGTAAAACTTTCTCCAGATATTAATGACAATGAAATCAGCAATATATTAGAATTAATTAATAAATATGGAGTCAATGGTATAATTGTTTCAAACACGACTGACAGTAATCGTGAAAATTTGACTGATGGCAAAAAGAGTGAGGTCGGAGGACTTTCCGGACAACCATTAAGAGATCTTTCTACAAAGCTAATAAAAAGATTCTACAGAGAAACAAAAGGCAAAATACAAATTATAGGTGTAGGTGGCGTAGACTCTGGTCAAGCCGCATTCGAAAAAATTAGCGTAGGCGCAAACGCTGTGCAATTGTATACTGGTATGGTCTATAAGGGCCCAGGAGTAGTTAAAGATATCAAAAAAGAGTTGATTTCAATTTTAAAAAAAGAGAATCTTAAAAATATAGGAGAAGCAGTAGGAATTAACGCTTGACCGTCATCATCACTGCACTTATATAGCTGTAGGAAATTCATATGTCAAAAAAATGCGAGTTAACAGGGATATCACCTTTAAAAGGTCACAACGTAAGTCATGCCAAAAATAAAACTAAGCGTAGGTTCTTGCCAAATTTAAAAAAAGTAACTTTTAGAAGCGATATTTTGAAAAAAAATATTAAATTAAACGTAGCTAATGCTGCTTTGAGAACAGTTGATTTTAAAGGTGGACTTGATAAATTTTTAATTTCCGCAAAAAACGCAAAACTTTCAAAAAAAGTCAGAAAAATCAAAGCTTCTATCTCAGCTAAATCATAGAATGAACTTATATTATAAACTATCAATCTTGATGGGATTTATAGTGGTAATTTCAAATTATTTAGTTCAATTTCCTATTCAAAAGTTTGGTTTAGAAGAAGTTTTAACATACGGTGCGTTCAGCTATCCTATTACTTTCTTAATCACTGATTTAGCTAATCGTGCTTACGGAAAATTTGTAGCTAGAAAAATTGTTTACATTGGATTTATTATTGGAATATTACTAAGTTTATTTATCTCAACTAATTTTTCAGATATTATTTCAATACGAATTGCAATTGGTTCTGGAGCAGCATTTTTGGTTGCTCAAAACTTAGATGTGCAAATATTTGACCAGTTAAGGCGAAAAAGTTGGTTTATCGCTCCCTTGACTTCTTCAACGATAGGTTCAGTAACTGATACTTTCTTATTTTTCTCAATAGCTTTCTATGCAACAGGAATCCCTTGGGTTACTTTAGCACTTGGTGATCTAGCTGTTAAAATGTTTATTACTCTATTAATGTTGATTCCTTTTAGAATTTTGTTAAGTAAGATTAAAGATTATTCTGAAAATTCTATTCCAAATATAAAACTCTAATGAAGAGTTTTTTTATTATTTTTTACAAATAAATCAGTTAATTGGTTTATCATCACATCACCTAAATCTTGGACGTCTGTAATCTTTACTGCCCTGTTGTAATATCTAGTGACGTCGTGGCCAATTCCAATAGCTAAAAGTTCTATGTTAGATTTACTTTCAATCCATTTGACTGTTTTTTTTAAATTAGTCTCTAGATAGTCGCTAGTGTTAGTAGAAAGCGTTGAGTCATCAACGGGAGCCCCATCAGAAATTACCATTAAAATTTTTCTATCTTCTTTTCTTCTACTCATTTTGTTAAACGCCCATTTTAAGGCTTCGCCATCAATATTTTCTTTCAACAAACCTTCCTTAAGCATTAGACCCATATTATTTTTTGATTGCCTCCATTGCGAGTCAGCAGATTTATATATTATGTGTCTTAGATCATTTAATCTTCCTGGAAATTTGGGCTTATCATTTTTCATCCATTTTTCTCGAGATAATCCACCTTTCCAATGTTTTGTTGTAAAACCTAAAATTTCTACTTTTACCATACACCTTTCCAAAGTTCTTGAGAGTATATCTGCACAAATTGCTGCCACTGATATAGGTTTTCCTCTCATAGAACCAGAGTTATCTATAAGAATCGTTACTAAGGTATCTTTAAACTCAACATCTTTTTCTTTTTTAAAAGACAAAGAGTTAAATGGATCCATTATAATTCTTGGTAGTTTTGAGGTATCTAATAAACCTTCTTCTAAATCAAAGCTCCAAGATCTATTTTGTTTAGCTAACAATTTTCTTTGCAACTTATTAGCCAACTTAGATATAAAATTTTTAAGTTGCAACAATTGTTGATCTAAATTTTTTCTTAGTCTTGTAAGTTCTTCTGCGCTTTCCAGATCTTCAGCTTTAATTATTTCATCAAATTCTTCAGTGTAAGTTTTATATTTTAAATCACCAAAATTAGAATATTTTCTTTTTTTTAAGTCAGGTCTTGTACTATCCTCTATTTCTATCTCCTCATCGGAATTGTCAGATTCGTTGGCTTCATTTTCTAAATCCGGGACTCCGCTTTCGATTGACATTTCCTCATGTTTTTCTTGTTTTTCTTTTGTTTTAAAATCCTGATTTTGAGGTTTTGACTTTTTATCATCGTTATTATTTTCTTCGTTCTTTTTTTCTTCATTCTCAATATTTTCATCTAAACTCATACTTGAAATTAATTTAGAAACTAAGGAATTAAATTTTTCTTGATCAAGCGTTAATTCTTTAAGTTCAGCCATTCTGTCTTTAAATTGATCATTTAGGTCTTTTTTATAAGATTTTAATTTTTTATCAATTTTACTTTCATTTTTAAAATCTAAAAATTTAACTCTTAAGTAATTTTCAAACGACTCAACAATTTTATCTTCACTACTCTTAAGGTCTAGACCTGACATTCGATTGAGATAAAATTTTTCAATATTATTTTTTATTCCCTTAAAGTAACTTGTCCCTATTTTTTCACACCTAATTTTTTCAGAAATTTTATAAAGTTTTCTTGATATATTTCCCTTTGGCTCATACTTTTTAAACGTTTTATTGTCTGAAAATCTTAAGTTTAACGATTTTGAATCTGCTATTGCTCTAATTTCTTCAAAATTTAATTTATTATTTATTTGACTTAATTCCGGTAATTTTATTGTAGAATTTTCAGAATTGGAGATTTGATTACCAAAAGAAATTTCAATTTTTTGTGAATTTGATATTGATCTTACTGTTGAACTTATTGCAGTTTTAAAATCTTCTAGTTTCTCTTTTTTATTTTCCACTTAATTATAATGATATGTTAATAGAAGACTCGGGTAAATCTTCACCAAAACATCTTTGATAATACTCAGAAATTATTTTCTTTTCCAAATCATCACATTTATTAAGGAAAGTTATCCTAAATGCGTAGCCTTTATCTTTAAATATTTCAGTATTTTCAGCCCAGTGCAAAACTGTTCTTGGACTCATAACTGTAGATATATCTCCATTGATAAAACCTTTTCTTGTTAAGTCAGCCACTTTAATCATGCTTGACAAGTCTTCTTTTCCCTCCTTATTATTAAAATTTTTATTCTTAGAGAGAATTATCTCTAATTCTTTATCAAATGGTAAGTAATTAAGTGTCGAAACTATATTCCATCTATCCATCTGTCCCTGATTAATTTGTTGAGTTCCGTGATAAAGGCCTGTAGTATCGCCTAATCCCACAGTGTTTGTAGTTGCAAACATTCTAAAAAAATCGTGTTGTTCTAAAACTCTCTTTTTATCTAGTAGGGTAAATTTACCATCACTTTCAAGCACTCGCTGGATTACAAACATTACGTCCGGCCTACCAGCATCATACTCGTCGAATACCAAGGCAACAGGGTTTTGAATTGACCAAGGAAGTATACCCTCTTTAAATTCGGTAATTTGTTTACCTTCTTTTAAAACAATAGCATCTTTACCTATCAAATCGATTCTACTGATGTGACTGTCTAAATTTACTCTCACACAAGGCCAATTCAACCTAGCTGCTACTTGTTCAATATGAGTCGACTTTCCAGTACCATGATATCCCTGTATTAAAACTCTTTTGTTAAAAGAAAAACCAGCTAAAATTGCTAAGGTTGTATCTTTATCAAATTTATAATCAGGATCTATTTTTGGGACATACTCATTTTTTTTTGAAAAGGCTCCAACTTTCATATCACTATCAAAACCAAAAGTCTGCTTAACAGAAAGTTTAATGTCAGGTTTTTGTAAAAATTGCTCCATTCTCATTTCTTTCCTAAAGTTTTTTTTAACTGACTATATGCTAAAGTAATTTTTTTCAGTTTTTCCTCAAATTTTTTGCTACCTTGATTTTTATCAGGATGATATTTTTTTACAAGTTCTTTAAATTTTAATTGTATTTGTTCCCATTTTACCTCATCATTTAACTCCATAACATGAAGAGCATCTCGATCAGTTTGAGAGATCTTTGTTTTTTTAAAATCCTTAAAATTAGAGCTTTTAAAAATATTCAATTTATCTTCAAGGGCATTATTCCATAAAATATTAAAAAAATTTTCAGATGACCCAAATTTTTTTGTTGTTTTATGCCAAGTCAAGTCAGATTTGATAAAATATTCTATTTCTTGATCGTTCATATTTTCAAAATAATTCCAACTTTTATTGAAAATTTTTATGTGTTTTAAACAAAGCAATCTGTATTTTTTACTGTTATCTTTTTCTACCGGAGCTCTATAAGAACCGATTTCATTACAGTTTTTCCAATCACAAATAATTTTCATAAATTTTATCTATATAGTAAAATCCATTTAATGAATATTTATTTTGAAGAAATTAAAAAAAAATTATCGAATAAAATTAAAATTGAACATCTTGAAATTGTTGATAATTCCAATAAACACAAAAGTCATAAATATTTCTCTCCTGGTAAATTTCATCTACATTTAAAAATCAAATCATTATATTTAAGTTCCTTACCGAGAGTTAATGCTCAAAAGATGATTATGAAAACTTTGGAAGAAGATTTTAAATCTAGATTACATGCATTAGAAATTAGTATTGAAAAATAGATTTACTCTTATTTTTTAAATCATGTATTTGTATTTTAAATTTTCCTGGAGCAGTTGTTTTCCCAATTTTTTTAAGTAAAATAAAATTTACCCTATCGTCATCATTTTTTTTATCATTTTTTAAAAAAGGAATTAAAGAATTTATTAATTTATGGTTATTATATTTCTTAAAAGTATATATTAGATTATTTTTTTTATAAATATCCTCAATTTCTCTAAGAACATTTTTATTACATACTTTTTTAGCATAAGAAAGCCTAGTAGCTAAAATCATACCCGTTAAAACTGCCTCGCCGTGGCTAATTTTTTTTGAATAATTATTTTTTACCTCTATTGCATGAGCAAAAGTATGACCAAAATTTAAAATCATTCTTAATCCTTTTTCATTAGCATCTCTACTAACGTAATATATTTTTATCTCACAGCTTTTTTTAACTGCGTATGTTAATTCTTTAATTTTTTTGGATAAAATATGTTTTGTATTTTTTTTTAACCAATTAAAAAAACTCTTATCTTTTATAATAGAGTGTTTAAGAATTTCTGCATATCCACATACCATCTCTTTTTTTGGTAAGGAATTTAAAAAAGATGTATCATTAATTACTAATTTAGGTTGATAAAAAGATCCTATTAAATTTTTTCCTTGGGTTGAATTTACTCCCGTTTTACCTCCAATCGCCGAGTCCGCTTGTGCTAGAAGAGTTGTTGGAATGTTAATAAAATTCACTCCTCTTTTATAGATACTAGCAACAAATCCAGAGACATCTCCAGTTATACCGCCGCCAACACTTATTATTAAGTCTGATCTATTTAAATTTTTTACCAATATCTTTTGAAGTAACTTTTCCACTGATCTAAAAGATTTAGATTTTTCATTAGCCTTAAAAGGAAAAAAAAATATTTCATATTTTTTCAATTTTTTTTTTAAAATATTTTTAAATCTTCTTGGTACTTTAGTATCAATAATTAATACAATTTTTTTTGTCCTAGGACACAATTTTTTAATTTTTTTTTGAATTATATTTAAAGAATTATTTCCGGTAATAACGGAGTAATTATGTATAGAATCTCTAAATTTTAATTCATGCATTTTCATAAATTTTTAATATCTTACTTGCAATGGTATCTGTTTTTAGTTTATCACATCTTATTTTAAAGTCAGCTTCGCTATAAATTTTCTTTCTCTCAAAGTAAATTTTCCCTATTGCTTCACCAATATTTTTTTTAAACAGCAAAGGTCTTTTTTTGGATCTTTTAAGTCTATTTATTAAAATATTTAAATTAATGTCCAACCAAAAACTAAAAGAGGACTTTTTAACTGCTCTTCTAATATTTTTATTCAAGAAAGCGCCACCCCCAAGAGAAACAACTGAACTATCTTTTTTTAATTCTCTTAAAGTAATTTTACTTTCAAGCATTCTAAAATAATTTTCTCCTTTATTTTTAAAAATAATATTAATTGTTGTACCTTCTTTTTCTTGGATAATCCTATCAATATCAATATGTGTGTAAGAAAGCTTATTTGCTAAGTTTTTTCCAATAGTTGATTTTCCAACACCCATCATGCCTGTCAAAACAAGGTTTTTTTTCAATTTAACAACCAATTTAAATTTGATTTTTCATAAATTTGTCTTATTTATTGAGTTTAAATTAATTCTTAAACTATGCAACTTAAATACAACAGACAACCAAGTCTCGGAAGTTCTCTAATAAGGACATTAGTGAAATTATTAATAGTAGTTATATTTTTTGTTTTGGCTATTTTTTTAATAGAGAAAATAAATTTTCCCAGTCCAGAAAAAAAATACAACATCGACATTACAAATGATATTAAAAAACTTTAGTAAACTTTTAAGTTTATTTATTATTTTTTTTTTCACATCCCAAGTCCACGGTGATGAGAAAATAGATATATGGAAAAATCAAAATCTTAAAAAGAATAATAATTTGGAAAAATCTGCAGGTAACTTACCTTCTAGTATAGATATAGATAAAGGAGTCAGTTCTTTAAACAAAATAGAAAAAAATCAAAAAATTCAAATTACTGACGGACTCATTGAGTCTTCTGAAGAAGCTAACGTATTTGGTGTATACGATCCTGAAGATTATAATTTTAATTTAAACATGTGGTCAAATACTAAAGCTGAAGATGTTAGGGCAAGCATTAAGAGGTTGAAGAAGATAAAGCTATCAAAAACTTCAAATGATATATTGGAAAATATTTTACTTTCATTTTCATATCCACCAGTAGGAATGAATGAAAAAGAGTTTACGCAATTAAAAATTAATTGGCTAATTGAAAATGACAGAATAGATTTAATCGAAAGTTTTTTAAAACAAAATAAAGATTTTGAAGGCAAAGGAAGAGCTGTACAATATCTTGTAGACCAAAATATTTCGGAAGCTAATATTAAGAAGGGGTGTGAAAAGATTAAATTCATCGACAGTACAATTAGAGACTCCTATCTTGAAAAATTTAAGATTTATTGTCTTGTTTTTAATAAAAAAGATTCTCAGGCTCGTCTACTTCTTGATTTATTAAGAGAACAAAACCAGTCTGATAAATTTTTTGATGATAAAATAAATTTTCTACTTAAAATTTCTGATAAAACTACAAATAAAATTAATGAAAAAAATTTACTTAATTTCTATCTTTCAAGTGTAACAATTAAAGATTTTAAGTATAAACCTACAAAGCAAACCAATAAAGAAATTTGGAAATATTTGAGTGCAGCTAATCTAATAAATATTGACGATTTAACAGATAAAAAAGAAATCAATGAGTTAGAACTTGCTGCTAACAATGGTCAGATTAATCCAAGCATCATTTTTAATATCTATAAACAGGCCCCTTTTAATTTAACCACGCTAATTAATGCTAAAGATCTTTATCAGACACTAGATTCAAGCCAGGCAAGATCATTAATTTATCAAAAATACCTTTTAGCAGAAGATACTGAGACACAAGTAGAATATCTTTTTTTATTAGAGGATTTATTTAAAAAAGATAAGTTAACTAACATTTTTTCAAAAACCTTAAGTAATAATTTGAAAAAGATAGGAATTGAAAACATTCCCAAAAATTATAAGGAGATCGCTGAATCCAGAATTGAGAGAGATGAAAAGTTTGTTTTAGGAAAAGTTAAATACAATGATAAAGTTTTACATCAATCCAAAATAATGAAATTTTATCTAGAAAATGAGGAAGAAAAAAAAATCCAAAAAGAAATTAACAAAGTTTTCAAAAAAATTAATAAAAACAAAAAATATTTTTTTTCAGCAAAAGATTTAGCTTTAGTTGATGCCCTCACTACAGATGGGTTTAATATCCCAAGTAAACTCGATACAAAAGGACTTACCGCCAAATATGATGTACCAAAAAATTTATTATCTCTAATTGAAAAAAAACAAAATGCTTTTCTAGCATTAAAAATAGTTGAGATTATAGGAGAGGATGAACCATATCAATTAGATCCAGAAACTATTTACTTTATCACAAGTCTATTGAACAAAATGGATTTAATTAAAATTAGAAATAAAGTATTAATATCGGCTCTACCTCAAAGAGTTTAATTAGAATATAATAATTAAAAAATGTCTAAGAGAAAAATTGTAATAGAACCTGATCCTATTTTAAGAAAAAAGAGTGACTCAATAGAAAAAGTGGATCAAAATTTGAGAAAACTATTAGATGATATGCTGGAGACTATGTACGCAGCACCAGGCATTGGTCTGGCGGCAATTCAGATTGGAATTCCAAAAAGAGCGATTGTTATTGATGTAACAAAAGAGGATAATAAGAAAAATCCGTTTTATCTCATTAATCCTGAAATTACCTTCACTTCAAAAAATACATCAGTTTATGAAGAGGGTTGTCTATCTCTTCCAGGTCATTTTGCAGAAATTGAAAGACCTTCAGAGTGTCATTTAAATTATATTGATTACGAAGGTAAGCAAAAAAAATTGAAAGCAAAGGGTCTTCTAGCAACCTGCATCCAACACGAGGTTGACCATCTTAATGGCGTTCTATTTATTGATTACTTATCTAAAATTAAAAAGGATATGATTATTAAGAAATTAATAAAATATAAAAAAGAAGTTAGTAAAATTATTTTATAAAATTAATGGCATTAAAGATTATATTTATGGGAACACCTGATTTCGCTGTTCCTATTTTGCGTTCAATTAAAAATTCAGGACACAATATATTAAGTGTTTATACTCAAACCCCTAAAAGAAAAAATAGAGGCCAAAAAGAGGGCTTAACGCCTGTTCATGAATTCTCAAAACAAAATAATTTTAAAGTAAGGCATCCAGAAAAATTAAACACTGATGAAGAATTTGAATTTTTTAAAAAAGCAAAACCAGATATCGTAGTTGTTGTAGCTTATGGAAAAATTTTACCTGATAAATTATTAAATATTCAAGATGTAAAATTCATAAATGTACATGCCTCTTTACTACCTAAATGGAGGGGGGCAGCACCAATACAAAGATCAATTATGAATTTGGATAAAGAGACAGGAATATCAATAATGAAGATTGTGTCAAAGTTAGATGCTGGCCCAGTTATGATGAAATCAAAAATTAATTTATCAAAGGATGATAATTATGAGAGCGTCAACAAAAAATTGTCAATTTTAGGAGCCAATATGATTGTTGAATCTTTAAAATTGATAGAGCAAAATAAATCTAAATTTGTTGAGCAAGATGAGAATCTTGCTTCATATGCTCAAAAAATTAATAAGTCAGAAGCTGAAATAAATTGGAATGAAAAAGCAAAAAAAATTATAGCAAAAATAAATGCCTTTTATCCCTCTCCAGGTACTTGGTTTAAACATAATGGTAGTAGAGTCAAAATAACAAAAGCCCAAGAAAGAAGACTCGAAGGGAAACCAGGTGAAATTCTTAAAGAAAATTTTACGATTGCTTGCCAAGAAAACTCTATTGAAATTTTAGAACTCCAGAAGGAAGGAAAGAAAAAAATGAAAACTTCTGAATATTTGAAAGGTAATAAATTAGAAATAGGCTCAAACGTTGGAAAAAATTTATAATTATTTGTTGAAAGTAGAATATGATGGGACTGGTTATTCTGGGTGGCAGTACCAAAAAAACAGTAAATCTATTCAAGAAAAAATTGAAAAAGCATTAAGTAAAATTTTAAAATTAAAAATAAAAATTATTGGAGCTGGAAGAACTGACAAAGGAGTTCATGCATTCGGTCAATATGCAAATTTTAAAATTGATAAAAAAATTGAAAACAAAAAAAGATTTTTAAATTCTTTAAATTTTTTTTTAAGAAATAATTTAATATCAATTATTTCAATAAATAGGAAAAATTCTATTTTTCACTCTAGATTTAACGCTAAAGAAAGAATTTATGAATACAAAATAATTAATAGAGAGGGATCGTTATCTTTAAATAAAAGCAAAGCATGGCATGTGAAAACAAAACTAGATATTAGTCTTTTAAAGAAGGGAGCAAAAGTATTAGAGGGTAAACATGATTTTTCAACGTTTAGAGCCTCATCCTGCTCAGCCAAATCTCCTATTAAGAAAATGAACTCTGTGAAGGTAAGCAAAAAAGGTGATCAAATTGTTTTAATTTTTAAATCTAAATCATTTTTACAAAATCAGGTGAGGTCAATGGTGGGATCTTTAAAATATTTATCCTCTGGGAAATGGTCTTTAAAAAAATTTAAAAAAATATTTTTTTCGAAAAATAGATCTTATTGTGCTCCTCCTGCTCCTGCATGCGGTTTATATTTACGAAATATAAAATACTAAAAATTTTTGAGTCCATATTTTTTTAGAGAATTTATTGAGATAAAAAATAAAGAAAAGAAGTTTTCAAAAAAATTAAGTTTATTATATTCTTTATTTATCTTCCAAATCCAATAAAAATTTTTTAGACTACTACTTTGAAGTGAATTTTTTCTTATTCGATATTTTGTTAAGAAATCATCTAAACAATATGCGTTACAAATTTTCAAAATTTTGCATTTAAAAAAATAATCTTCGCAAATTTCTGAATTTGTAAATTCTATATTTTTTAAGATATTTCTTTTAACAATCATTGTGCTTGTACATATCGAAGTATCATTAATGAATTTTTTAAAATCATATTCTTTTGCAGGTGTAATGAATCTTATTTTTTTTCCAAAAGTTTCGTAATTAGTATAAGTGAATAAATAGTTGTTATTTTCCATAAATCTTAATTGTGTTTCTAATTTATCTTTTTTCCATATATCGTCAGAATCAATAAAAGCTAGATAAGGAGATTTAGATTTTTTTATAGCGTAATTCCTACAATAACCTGCACCTTTATTTCTTTTAAGCCAAAAAATTTTTATTTTTTTATTTTTTGAAAATTTCTTAAGTATTGTTTTTGTTTTTTTGTCTGAACAATCATCGACTATTATCAGCTTCCAGTTTTTAAAAGTTTGATCAATAATACTTTTAACAGTCTCTTTAATACTATCAGAACTATTAAAGTTAGGTAAAATTATATCTATTTTTATTTTCTTTTCTTTTTTATTCGCCATCTGGAACCTTGTCTAACAATATACCCTGCACAACTCTTAGCACCACATCTACAAGGGTAATCTTTATAATCATCGTCATAACTAAAACCATAATCATAAGATAATTCTTCACCTTTTTTTATATTTTTCATTGCGTAAACCCAAATTTTTAATCCAGAGCCAAAAACTTCACAATTTGGATCACAGGAGTGATTAATAAGTCTAGCAGTATTAAACTTAAAATCTCCATCAAGATCGTATTTTTTATTTATATTAAAAAGATAAATAGCTTTTCCATTATCAAATTTTGAACTTACTTCACTTTGCTTTACTGAGATAATTTTTCCTTTATATTCAATTATCTTAGTTCCTTTTTTAATGTTTTGATTGGCGTATAAGCCATTATTATCAATCTTAGATTTTTTAATTTTATATAATTTCACTTAAAATACTCGACTAAAATATTTTTATATATTTTTGTAAGTTTTTTTAAGTCCGTTAATGAAACACACTCATCTACTTTATGCATAGTTTTGTTTACTAATCCAAACTCAAGACAAGGTGAAATTTTTTTGATAAATCTTGCATCTGAAGTACCTCCAGTTGTAGATAATTTTGGATTAATTCTTGTAATCTTTTTAATAATATTTTTTGCCATAAAGATAGTTTTTCCTGGTTTTGTCAAAAAGGCATCTCCGTTGGCTATATAATCGATTTTATAATTACATTTATTTTTTTTACACACTTTTTTCACAATCGAGTTTATTTTTTTTTTTAAAGAGCCAGATGTATGCAAATTATTGTATCTAATATTGAACTGAGCCTTTGCTCTGGCCGGAATGACGTTATGAGCAGTATTATCTACATTTATTGATGTAAATTCTAAGTTAGATGGCTGAAAATTTTTATTCCCTTTATCAAGTCTATTTTCTTTTAGTTTTTTACATATAGCTACCATAGTATTTATGGGATTATTTGAGAGATGTGGGTATGCTATGTGTCCTTGAGTGCCAGTGATTTCAATTTTTCCTGAAAGACTTCCTCTTCTCCCAATTTTTATCATTTCCCCAAGTTTGTTAGGGTTAGTAGGTTCTCCTACGATACAAAAATTAATTTTCTCTTTTCTTTTTTTTAAATATTCTACAACTTTTTTTGTACCATTAATTGCATACCCCTCTTCATCACCAGTAATTAAAAAACTAATTGAACCCTTAAATTTTTGGTTTTTTTGTAAAAAATTACTCACCGCTGCTACAAAGCATGCAATCGAGCTTTTCATATCGTTAGCGCCTCTGCCAATTAAATAATTTTTTTTAACAGAGGGTTTAAATGGATTGGTAGTCCAGTCTTTTAAATTTCCGGGTGGTACTACATCGGTATGCCCGGCATAGCATAGGTTTGGTCCTTTTTTACCTATTTTTGCGTAAAGATTTTTTATTGGTTTACTTTTTTTGTCTTTGAACTCTAGTATTTTACAAGTAAAGCCAAGTTTTTCTAATTTTTTACTTAAAAATTTTATTACCCCAGCATCCTTAGGAGTAATACTTGGAAATCTTATTAAATCTTTTGACAACTGCAATTCGTTAATTTTTATCATTAGTCTCTAAGTAAATCATTAATAGAAGTTTTACTTCTAGTTTTCTCATCAACTTTTTTAACTATAACCGCACAATACAATGAAGGTCCGCTAGGATTCGACTTATTGGGTAAGCTCCCAGGAACTACAACAGAATATGCAGGAACCTTACCATAATGTATTTCCCCAGAGTTCCTATCAACTATTTTTGTGGATGCTCCAATGTAAACTCCCATAGATAAAACTGCTCCTTCCTCTACTAAAACACCTTCTGCGATTTCTGACCGAGCACCAATAAAACAATTGTCTTCAATAATAACTGGACCAGCTTGAAGTGGTTCAAGAACTCCTCCAATACCTGCTCCTCCTGAAATATGACAATTTTTTCCAACTTGCGCGCAAGAACCAACAGAAGCCCAAGTGTCAATCATTGTACCTTCGTCGACATAAGCTCCTAGATTAACAAAACTTGGCATCAAAACTACATTTTTAGCGATGTATGCTCCTTTTCTGACAACTCCATTGGGAACATGTCGGTATCCTGCTTGTTTCCAATCCATCTCTTTCCATTTAACTGTCTTTCCAGGTACTTTATCATACCAGGTAGTGTAAGGACCTTTCATCATCTTCATTTTATTAATTCTAAAACTTAACAATATAGCTTTTTTAATCCATTGATTTACAACCCAATTACCATTTTGCTTATTTGCTACCCTTATTTTTCCACTATCGACTAAATTAATTGTTTCATTAATAGCTTTAACCAATTTTTTATCTGACTTTGGACCGATTTTTTCTTTTTTTTCAAAACTCTCGTTAATTATTTTTTCAAGTTTACTGTAACTCATTTATCTCCTTTAAAAACTTTGTTAAGCTATCAGTCTTATAATTTATGAATTCTGAGTCTGAATATTTTGCTGCCCATGGTTCATTATTTTTAATCCAAACGGTTTTCATGCCTAGTTCGTATGCTGGTTTTAAATTTCTTGCTATATCCTCAAAGAATATACAATATTGTGGCTCAATTTTGTAATTTTCTACTAATTTTTTGTAGGGCTCTTTAGAAGGCTTTGGAATAAATTCACAATCTCTAATATCAAAAATCCCATCAAAAAGCTTATCTATTCCAATTCTTTTCGTTACATTCAGAGCATGAGCTCTAGATCCATTTGTAAATATTATTTTTTTTCCATCTAATTTTTTAATCTCATCTTCTAAATCTTTATCTTTACCCAAAAAACTAAGATCTACATCATGAACAAATTCTAAAAATTCATCAGCGTCAATTTTATGGTTCTTTATCATACCATTTAAAGTTGTATTATATTCTTGAAAGTAGTTTTTTTGGATTTTTCTAGCCTCTTCAAGGTTAACATTTAATTTATCAGAGATAAATTTTGACATCTTTTTATCTACTTGATCAAAGACTTTAGTAGCTCCATCATAGAGAGTGTTGTCCAAATCAAACAACCAAAATTTTATATTTGTTAAGTCTTTCATTCCCTAATTAATGTTCCAGATCCTTTATCAGAAAAAATTTCGTGTAAAACTGAGTGAGGTTTTCTTCCGTCAAGAATTACTACACCTCTAACTCCATTTTGGACAGCATCAACACAATTTTCTATTTTGGGAATCATGCCACCTTGAACAACTTTCCATTTAATAAGATTTTCAAGATCAAAAGGTTTAATTTCTGATATTAAATTTTTCTGATCGTCATATACACCTTCAACATTTGTCATCAGTATTAATCTTCTAGATTTTAATTTTTTTGCAATAGCACTCGCAGCTGTGTCACCATTAATATTGTATATTTGGTTATTATGTCCTAAACCTAAAGGAGCTATAATTGGAATTTTATTTTTATTTAGCGCTTCTTCAATTAAAATTTCATTTATTTTATTTGGTATACCAACAAATCCCAGTTCCTCTCTTTCAGGCTTAACCTCTATAATGTTTTCTGTCTTGCTATGAAAAGAAGCTGCCTCAGATCCTAATTTTTTGAGAGAGCCGACTATATCTTTATTAAATTCAATTAATACTTCCTCTACAGTATCAATAATGTTTTTATCTGTTACTCTTAAGCCATTAATAAATTTTGATACAATTTTTTTCTTGTCCAACTCTCTTTTAATTCTAGGTCCGCCACCATGAACAACTATAATAGATAGTCCCAGTTTGTTTAGAACGTTTATATCAGATATAAAATTGTTAAAGACATTTCTATCTATAAGAACATTCCCACCATATTTAATTACAATTTTTTCATTTTTATATTTTTTTATATATTTTTGAACAACGTTTATATCTGGAGCTTTCTCAGGCCAAAATTTTTTTATCTCATCTAGAGAAATATTTTTCGACATTTAATTTGTTTTTACGGTCGTTTTTTTAACAATTACATATTGTTGAGCGATTGTAAGAATATTATTTATCGTCCAATAAACAACTAAACCAGACGGGAAAGATGCAAGAATAATTGTTAGAAATAATGGAAAGAATGCAAATATTTTTGCTTGAATTGGATCAGCAGGCGCTGGATTTAATTTTTGCTGAACCCACATTGAGGCCCCCATTAAAATTGGCCAAATTCCAATTATCATAAAGCCTGGAGGGTCCCAAGGTATTAAGCCAAATAAATTAAATAATGTAGTTGGATCTTGAGCTGATAAATCTTTTATCCAACCAAAAAATGGCTGATGTCTCATTTCCAAAGAAATAAAGAGCATCTTATATATTGCAAAAAAGAAAGGTATTTGAATCAATACAGGTAAGCATCCTGATGCAGGATTAATCTTTTCCTTTCTGTACAAAGCCATCATCTCTTGCTGCAATTTAACTTTATCATCTTTATGCAGCTCTTTAAGTCTCATCATCTCTGGCTGAACTGCCTTCATTTTTGCCATAGATCTAAATGAGAAATTAGCTAAAGGGAAGAAAATTAGTCTTATTGCTATAGTTAACAAAACGATAGCCGTTCCAAAATTTCCAGAAATTTTAAATAAATAATCTATTACAAAAAATAAGGGTTTTGTGAAGAAATAGAACCAACCCCAATCAATAACTAAGTCGAATTTTTTAATATTTTGATTTGCTGCATAACTATCAATTGTTTCAACCTCTTTAGCTGCAACAAATAATCTTAATTCATTTATTCCAGAAGATGATTTGTTAATTGTCGTAGGTTTATTAATTATATAATTTGCTTTAAAGCCGTCTTCATAAAGAAAAGTAGATTTAAAATTTTTACCCGTCTCTGGAACGAAAGCAGTCATCCAGTATTTGTCTGTAATTCCAAGCCAACCTTCATTAGACTCTCTTACAATCTTCTTCTCTTGAACATCGTCATAATCGTCCTCCTTTAGCTCATCATCAAATACTCCAATAAATCCCTCATGTTGAATATAAAAATTTTGAATATCATCTGGGATTTTATTTCTTGTCATTTGAGCGTACGGAAATAAATCTATTGATGAATTAGAATTATTTTTTACCAGCTGGGATATCCTAAATAAATATTTATCGTCTAACTCAATTCTTTTTTCAAAGGTCACCCCTTCTTTATTGTCCCACTGTAAAATTACCGGAGATGTATTACTTAAAATATTATTTCCTTTTACTTTCCATAAAGAATCTTTAGTTGGAACTTTGATTTTATTTCCAATACTTGTCCATCCTGTTTCTATATAAAAACCATTTTCAGTATTTGCAGGATTTAAAAAAATAATATTTTTTCCGTCTTCAACCTTTTGTTTATGCTTTTTAAAAGATATATCGTCAATTAGAGCACCCTGTAAATTTATTGAACCTGATATACTTTCATTTTCAATTTCTACTCTCTTACTATTACTTATAGATTCTTCTCTTGTAAGTTTTTTAACTATTTGTGGTTGGCTAATTGTAGGAGCAATAGAGTTTTGCTCAACTTTTCTTTCGACATCTTGATTATTTTTTTGATCTATAGGTTTTCTAGGTGTTTCAAAAAAGGCACCCCAAAAAAGCAAAACAGACATCGAAAGAGCGATTGCTACAAAAACATTTTTATTATCCATTTTTACTTTCCTTTTTACTTGCGTCTGAAACGAAGTCTAAACCTTCCCCACCGCCTAAACTTTTAATTGGATGACATTTTAAAATTCTTTTAAATCCCAATTTTAAACCTCTATTAAGACTTTGGGTCGTAAGAGCTTCAATAAAATATTCTGAACAAGTCGGTAAAAATCTACACTTATTTCCTAGTAATGGTGAAATAAAATATTGATATGTTTTAATTATAAATATAAGAATTTTTTTCATTTTATTTTTTTAATTTATTAAAACTATTCTCCATCAATGGCAAAAGCACGTCTTGTTTTTGAGCATAAGCATTAGATTTACCGAAAACTATATAAGTGTAATCCTTATTAATTGCACCTCTTTTTTTAAGTAATTTTTGAACTATTGCTTTTAATTTTCTTCTTATTTTGTTTCTTTTTACCGCATTTCCAATTTTTTTTTTCATTACAAAACTTATAAGCAAATTTGATTTATATTTTGGTTTAAAAAAATTTTTTGCTGCGAAAATAGAAAAATAATCAGTATGAACTTTTTTTTCCTTTAGGGCTTTTTTGAATTGGTTGCTTTTTTTTAAACTTTCAAGCATACCCATTGAATTTAAGTTGATAGAGTTTTTCTTCCCTTAGCTCGCCTTCGTGCAATAAGTTGTCTTCCAGCCTTAGTTGCCATTCTGGACCTAAAACCATGTCTTCTTTTTCTAACTAAATTGCTAGGTTGATATGTCCTTTTCATAAATATTTAAAGGTATATATTTTAAATGCAGTCTATTGTACAGGTAAATTATGAGTAAAAATTTGAAAATTTTTTTGGGAGTTTCTTACTTATTAATATTGTTTTTTTTCCTATATTTCATTTTTACAGCTATTGAGATTAACAGACTTGATGATTTCGCTTACTATAAAGAAATTCAGACAAATTTAGAAACTTATATAAGCAAAAATATTATAATCAATGTAATTTACTTTTTTATTTTTGCAATCATTTGGGTCACACTGCTAGGTTTTGGCTCACCTATTTTAATAATATCTGGAATATTATTTGGAAAAATAATTGGTACATTAGTTTCAGTTATCTCAATTTCGATCGGAGCCTTATTATTATATTCAATTGGCAATTTCTTCTTTAGAGATCTCGTTAAATCAATTTTAGAAAAGAAATTTAATAAATATATTCAATTATTTCAGAAAAACGAATTCTTCTATTTTTTTATATACAGGTTCATAGGTGGACTTGGAGTTCCATTTGGTTTGCAAAATTTAATTCCAATTTTATTCGGAATGAAAAAGATTAATTATTTTTTAGCTAGTTTTTTTGGATTTATACCTGGTTTTTTTATAATCAATACAATTGGAGCTGGATTGAATACATATATTTCACAAGCTGATAGTTTCAATATGATTGATTTTATTTTCACTCCTCAGATTTACTTACCAATACTAATGTTCTCTGCATTGATGTTTTCTTCGATAATTATAAAAAAAAAATTTTTTGATGATACAAACTAATAAAAATATTTTGTCTGAGGATTTAAGTCCTTATCTTAAACAACACAAAGATAACCCTGTTCATTGGCAAACTTGGTCTAAAGATTGTATGGAATTTGCTAAAATTAATAAAAAGCCAATTCTACTAAGCATTGGGTATGCTAGCTGTCATTGGTGTCACGTTATGGCTCATGAAAGTTTTGAGGATATTGAAACCGCGAAGTTAATGAATGAATTATTTGTAAATGTTAAAGTAGATAGAGAAGAAAGGCCTGATTTAGATTTTATTTTTCAAAGTTCATTTCAACTATTTAATCAGACAGGAGGTGGTTGGCCTTTAACAATGTTTTTGGATGAAAATGGAGTTCCTTTCATGGGAGGTACTTACTTCCCAAAAGAGCCAAAACACGGGTTGCCATCTTTTAGAGAAATTCTTCAAAAAGTTTCAGATGCTTACAAAGATCAAAGAGAAAATATAATAAAACAAAAAAGTTTAATTATTAAAAATTTAGATCTAAAAAAAAATGCCGTTTTGAGTCAAGAACTCGAACCGATTATTGAAATGTCTTTAAATAATTTAGATACATTAAAAGGTGGTTACAAAGGTGCACCAAAATTTCCCACGTTTAATTTGTACGAAACTCTTCTTTATTTTTTTAATAAATCTGGAGATAAAAAGTACTTAGAACCATTAGACTTAATAATAAAACAACTTTGCTCAAAAGGAATTTATGACCATGTTGATGGCGGCATTGCGCGATACACAGTAGATGAAGATTGGATAGTACCTCATTTTGAGAAAATGTTATACGACAACTCACAGTTTGTATTATTATTATCAAAGTATTGTAAGATAAATTCAGAATTTTATTTCAAAGAAAAATTAGATCAAACAATTCAGTTTTTAATTAATAAATTCAGAAATAAAGAGGGCTTTTTAGGCTCAGCTTATGATGCTGATAGCGATGGAGAAGAAGGGAAATACTATGTTTTTTCTTACGAAGAAATTAAAGCAATAGAGAATATTGATAATTATTTTGAAATAAAACCTGAAGGAAATTGGGAAAATAAAATTATATTAGTAGAAAAAGAAAAACCAAATAAAAACATTTTAAAAAAACTTTCAGAAATAAGAGCGAGAAGAAATAAGCCATTTTTTGATGATAAGACGCAACTAGATTTAAACTGTTTAATGATAAGTGCTCTAGTTGCAGCCAATGAAATATTACCTGAAAAAAAATACTTAAAATTAGCTGAAGAGCTTTTTTCGAAAATTGAAAAAAAATATATTAAAAATAAAATTTACCACAGCTATTCTAAAAATATAGTCTTTATTGAAGACTATGCTTTTCTTATAAATTCACTAATTGATCTTTCTGATAAAACAATGAATTTTAAATACAATGATTTAGCCAAAAAACTATCATACGAAGCGATAAAAAAATTCTATTTAAATGATAAAAATATTTTTCAGAAAAACCCTAAAACAAATGACGATGTTTTTTTTAGACCTATTGATATAGGCGATAATACTATTCCAAATGGCAATGCAATAATGCTTATTAACTTTATAAGATTAGGCATGATGGAAGAAGCAAAAAAATTATCAGAAAGTTTAAATGGATATCTGAATATTTATAAAAATCACATGATGACTTCTTTAAGAGCTATCGATTTTTTTAATAACATCAAAAAGGGAAAAAAATGTAATGAGCAGGGTTGTAAAATCGATGCTTAAAAAAATTAATTGGTTAATTTGGTTAGTTTTAATAATTCTATGGAACTATGGATTTCCACAAGCTACACCCTTTGAAGATGTTGCAGTTGCCGTATTTTTGTCGATTTTGTTTATAATTATCCCATTGCTACAATCAAGATACTTGAAAAAAAGTAGCTCAAGAAGTAAATTTAGCGAAGAATGAAGGAGCGCTTGCTATGGGAATTCACTACGATTACAAATCAACACGTGGCGATAAAGCTATGAAAAAAGAGGCTAAGAGGAAAGCACGTATTGAGCAGAGAAGAGCTAGGCGATCAAGCAATCCTAAAGACACCGAGCATGACACAATGCACGACATTAATAAGCCTATTACGCTTGAGGATTTAACAAATCCAGACAAAAATTAATACTTTAATGAAATCTTTTGTTAAGAAAGATTTATTATTAAAAAAACGTGAAGTTGCTTTAAAAAAAAATTTAAAAAAAAGAAAAAACCACAAATTATTTACCAAAAAAAAGAATGCCAGTACTTTCAGACAAGTGGATTAAAAAGACAGCTCAAACAAAAGGCATGATCAAACCTTTTGTTAGCAAACAAATCAGAAAAGGAAAAATTTCTTTCGGATTATCTTCTTATGGGTATGATGCAAGAGTTTCTAATGAATTTAAAATATTTACTAATGTAAATTCTGGCATAGTTGATCCTAAAATATTTAAAAAAGAGAGTTTTGTGACAAAAAAAGGAAAAGAATGTATTATCCCACCTAATTCTTTTGCGCTAGCCAGGACTATTGAGTATTTTAAAATTCCAGAAAATGTTATGGTAATTTGCTTAGGCAAGTCAACATATGCTAGATGTGGGATAATTGTAAACGTTACTCCTTTAGAGCCAGGATGGGAAGGGCACGTTACCTTAGAATTTTCTAATACAACTCCTCTACCTGCAAAAATCTATGCTAATGAAGGTGTAGCTCAATTTGTATTTTTAAAAGGAAATGAAAAACCTGAAGTTTCATACGCAAAAAGAAAAGGAAAATATATGAAACAAAAAGGCGTGACTCTACCTAAGGTATAAACTTTCTTTAATGCAAAAACTTTTAATTAAAGGAAAAAAAGATCTATCTGGTAGTATTTCAATATCTGGATCTAAAATGCAACTTTGCCGATTTTAGCTGCATCAATACTTGCAAAAAAAGTAAAGCTTACAAATGTTCCCTTAGTAAAAGATATTTTTACTATGCTTGAATTATTAAAATTTATAGGAATCGATATTAAAATAAATAAAAAAAAAAAATTTATTCAAATAGAAAACACTAATAAAAAAATAAATACGTTAGCTCCTTATAGACTAGTAAAAACAATGAGAGCTGGAGTTTTGGTGCTAGGTCCACTGTTAACTAGGTATAAAAAAGCCAAGGTTTCTTTGCCTGGAGGTTGTGCTATTGGAACTCGACCAGTTGATATACACTTATTTGCCTTAAAAAAATTTGGAGCAAGAATAAAAATAAAAGACGGATATATAATTGCAGATGCTAAAAAGGGTCTGATTGGTAATTATATAAGATTTCCATCCATTTCTGTTGGCGCAACAGAAAATGCATTAATCGCGGCTTGTGGCGCTGAAGGCAAGACCGTACTATCAAATTGTGCCACTGAACCAGAAATTTTAGATTTAATATCATTTATTAAAAAATTAGGAATTTCCATTAAAATTAATGGACGGAAAATAATTATTAACGGTAAAAAAACTGTAAAAGCAACAATTAAACACAAGGTAATATTTGACAGAATTGAAGCAGGTACTTATTTAATTGCCGGAGCATTAATAGGTAAAAAAATTATTATTAAAAACGTACTGCCTGGTATTATAAAAAATGAAATTCAAATTTTAAAAAAGATAGGTGCAAAAATTACTGCTAAAAAGAATGTTTTAACAATAATAAAATCAAAAAATTTAAAAAAAATTAATGTCACCACAAAACCATATCCAGGGTTTCCTACAGATTTGCAGGCCCAATTGATGGTATTAATGACACAATCCAATGGAGTTTCTAAAATAAAAGAAAATATCTTTGAAAATAGATTTATGCATGTGCCAGAGTTAAAAAGAATGGGCGCAAAAATAGAAATTCAAAATAAAATTGCTTATATATTTGGTCCTTCAAAGTTAACTGGGGCAGAAGTGATGGCAACAGATCTAAGAGCTTCTGTAAGTTTAGTACTAGCCGGACTGATTGCTGATAATAGAACAATAGTAAATAGAATTTATCACCTGGATAGAGGGTATGAGTTTTTGGAAAATAAATTGAAAAAGTGTAAAGCCGTTATTAAAAGAATATAATGAAGCCTAAAAATTTGAAACTAATCGCAAGAACAGAAGAAGATTTGCGGGTTGTTTCTGCTCATTTACAAGATGCTATTGTAAACATAAATGATATTGCAAACCTAAAAAAAAATAAAATTTTACTTCTTCAATTAAATAGATTTATGTGGGAAGACATTGAAAAAGGAGTATTTAGAAAAAATAAGAGAATAAGAACATTTTTAAAATTTGAAAACGTGGTAAAAGTTAATTCAAAAAATATTAATCAAGCTGGAAATGACAAATTTTTGGATTTTTTAACTATTGAAACAAATCAGATGATTGATAATAACTATGAGATGAAAATATTATTTGCAGGTGACTCAATACTAAAAGTTACTGCAGAGGTTATTGAAGTAACTTTAGACGACCAAGGTGAAGCCTGGGAAACAAAAAATAAACCAAAACATAAAGAAATCTAATGCTAAAATTTTTCAATGCTGATAAAAAAAATTCATTAAAAAAATTAGAAAAAATTTTAAATTTAAGAAAGAATAACCAAAAAATTCAAACTTCTAAAGTAAGGCAAATAATATACAACGTAAAAAAAAGAGGCGACAATGCAGTCATTAACTATGAAAAAAAATTCTCGAAAATTAAAACAAATTCAAAAAAATTAAAATTTACTAAAAACGAGGTAGACCTTATTTCAAAAAAAGTGGATAGAGGGCTTAAAAAAGCTATAGACTTAGCATTTTCAAGAATTAAGTTATTCCACACAAAGCAAAAATTTTCATCTTTCAAATTTAAAGACAATCATAAAAATGAACTTTCATACAAATACACTCCAATTGAAAATGTCGGTGTATATGTTCCTGGTGGAACTGCGAGTTATCCCAGCACAGTTTTGATGAATTGTATTCCAGCTATCGTAGCCGGAGTAAAAAACATTTATCTTACAACTCCAGCTTTAGGTTCGTCAGTCAATCCAGCAATTATATATGCGGCAAAAAAATGTGGTGTAAAAGAAATTTATAAAACTGGTGGAGCTCATTCGATTGCTGCTTTAGCTTATGGAACTAAGAGTTTTAAAAAAGTTGATAAAATTGTCGGCCCGGGAAATGCTTTTGTTGCCTCAGCTAAGAAAGAAGTTTTTGGAGAAGTAGGCATCGATATGGTGGCAGGCCCATCCGAGGTTAGTATAATTGCCGACAAAAATTCAGAGCCAGATTGGATAGCCTCAGACCTGATTGCTCAAGCAGAACACGATATTTTTGCTCAATCCATTTTAATTTCAAATGATAAAAATTTAATAAAGTTAGTTAACTTTAATTTAAAATTACAATTAATAAATTTACCTAAAAAAAATATAGCATCAAAAAGTTTAAGAAATTATGGATTAGCTATTTATACTAAAAATAAAAAAATAATAGCAGATGTAGTAAATATCATAGCGCCCGAACACTTAGAGATTAATTTTAATAAAAACAAACAAATTTTGAAAAGCATTAAAAATGCTGGCTCCATTTTTATCGGAAAGTTTTCGCCAGAGGCGATGGGAGACTATATAGCAGGCCCAAACCACGTATTACCTACATCAGGATCTGCAAAATTTTCCTCAGGTTTGTCTGTAAATGATTTTTTAAAAAGACATTCAGTAATAAAAATAACAAAATCAGGTATTGAAAGATTGGGACCATCGGTTATAAATTTAGCTAAGCATGAAAAGTTGGAGGGTCATGCAAATTCGATAAAAATCAGACTAAAAAAACAATGAGGATAGATATTTGGCGAAACAAGATACTTTAGAATTTAAGGGAAAAGTTACAGAATTACTTCCAAATGCAATGTTTAGGGTAAAATTAGAAAATAATCATGAAATTTTGGCTCACACTGCTGGTAAACTTAGAAAGAATAGAATAAGAGTTTTGGCAGGTGATAATGTAATGGTCGAAATGACACCATATGATTTAACTAAAGGTAGAATAACTTTTAGATTTTAGGCCTTGTAGCTCAGTAGTAGAGCAGTACCCTGAAAAGGTATGTGTCGTAAGTGCGATTCTTACCAAGGCCACCACCAAGTGATTAATGCACATCGAAAAATTATTAAAAGTTTGATAGTTTTTCAATATGACAAAAAATATTGGATTAGTTTGGCTAAAAGATGATTTTAGATTAAAAAGAAATCTAGCATTAATAGAAGCTGCTAAAAACCATGATCAAGTAGTTGCATTTTATTTATATAAAAAAAAGAAATTTGACGATCAAGAAGCTCAAAAGTGGTGGGTTTGTGAGTCTATTCAAGAGTTTAAAAAAAAATTAAATAACTACAACATCAATCTTGAGGTGATAGCAACCGACACATATAAATCGTTTTTTGAAAAATTGTTTCAAAAAAAAGACTTTTCAATTTATTGGAATAAAACCTATGAACCAAATTATTTAAAGTTTGATGAATTTCTTAAAAACAATTTTGAAAAAAATCGGATTAAATGCAGTATTTTTAAAGGAAATGTTTTAAATGAATTTGATGAAGTGAAAAAAAATGATGGCAGTCCATTTAAAGTTTTTACCCCGTTTTGGAGAAATGCTGAAAAATATTATATGGAAAAAATTCCTACAAAGGAAAAAAAAATATCAAAATGTTTAAAAAAAATATCTTTTTTCAACAAAACAATTAACTATAGAGAAATTTATCCCAATAAACAGTGGTTTAAAAAATTTGAAGAATACTGGATTCCAAGTGAAGAGAATGCATCAAAAGAATTGAAAAATTTCATAGTTAAAAGAATTCAAAATTATTCTGATTTAAGAAATTTTCCGTATTTACTCGGAACATCGAAGCTATCTCCATACATTAAACATGGACAAATACATGTTGAGACTATATGGGAAGAATGTAATAAAATTAAGCATAAAGGAGTAAATAAATTTTTAGCTGAAATAGGTTGGAGAGAGTTTAACCACTCTTTGATAAATTATTTTCCTCATATGCTGCAAGGTAATTACTCAAAAAAATTTGATAAGTTTCCATGGATGAAAAATTCAAAACTTTTGACTGCTTGGAAAAAAGGGTTGACTGGCTATCCTATAGTTGATGCCGGCATGAGAGAACTTTATTCGACAGGCTGGATGCATAATAGAGTAAGAATGATAGTTGGATCGTTTTTAGTAAAACATTTATTAATTCATTGGATCGAAGGAGAAAAGCATTTCAGAAAATGCTTACTTGACTATAATGAAGCTAATAACATTTCTGGATGGCAATGGGTTGCAGGTTGTGGTGCAGATGCAGCACCTTATTTCCGAATTTTTAATCCAATTTTACAAGGTGAAAGATTTGATAAGGATGGTGATTACGTGAAAAAATGGGTTCCAGAACTGAGAAAAGTTCCAAAAAAATTTATTCATAAGCCATGGGAGATCAATGATGAAAATATCTTAATGTTAAATAAAGATTATCCTTCACCAGTAGTAAACCATGAGGAAGCTAGGTTGAGAGCTCTTGCTGCATTTAAAAAAATCTAGAATTATATATTACCATGACAGTGTTTAAATTTTTTTCCTGAACCACATGGACATTTTTCGTTTCGACCAACTTTTTTAAAATCATCTTTTTTTTGGCCCTCAACGTTCTGTTCATTAGATGACACAACGATATTTAAATTGAATAATAGCTTTATCACGTCAATTTTTATTTTTGACAGAAGTCCCTCAAAAAGAACAAAAGCCTCCTTTTTAAATTCTGACAACGGGTCTTTTTGACCATACTGTCTTAAACCTATGACCTGTCTTAATTGCTCCAAATATTGAAGGTGAGAACGCCAAGAAAAATCAATTATTTGAAGAAATATTTTTTTTTCAAGAGTTTTATTTTGTTCTTCTCCTAAAATATCAATTCTACTAATTTTCTTTTTATCAAATAAGTTCCTCAATTCTTTGATAAATTCTAATTTATCTTTTGAGGCTAATTGAATTAATTGTGTTTCATTTAAAGCATTGCCTGTTAAATTTTTAATTTGAGCCAGATACTTTTCATCTTTCGATTTTTGATAATTAATAAGAGAAATTTCTAAATCCTTGGCTGTCTCCTCAAAAAAATCTTTTAAAATTTCACCTATACTACTCTCCTTTAAAATTTTTAATCTTTGAGAAAAAATAACTTGTCTTTGATCATTCATTACATCGTCAAATTTAATTAAAGTTTTTCTTATATCAAAATTTCTTGTCTCTACTTTTTTTTGTGCTCTTTCCATTGCTTTATTTATCCAAGGATGGTCAATGGACTCATTTTCCTTCAAACCTAGTTTTTTCAGCATTCCGTCGATAGAATCACCTCCAAAAATTCTCATTAATTCGTCTTGTAAACTAATAAAAAAAATCGTGGATCCAGGATCTCCCTGTCTTCCAGATCTACCTCTTAGCTGATTATCAATTCTTCTACTTTCATGTCTTTCTGTTCCAATTATGCAAAGACCCCCTAAGCTTTTTACCTCTGACTCTTCCTTTTTGTGCTCATTTAATTTTGATGCGTTAACTTCCTCAATAAAATCTTTATTTCCACCAAGTTTGATATCTGTTCCTCTGCCCGCCATATTAGTTGCAATCGTAACTGCTTTTAACTTACCAGCCTCAGCGATAATTTTTGCCTCTTTTTCATGTTGTTTGGCGTTCAAAACATTATGACTAATACTTCTATTTTTTAAAAAGTCAGAAATTTTTTCTGACTTTTCAATACTTGTAGTACCTACTAAAACTGGCTGACCTTTAGAATTACATTCAATTATTTTTTTTGTAATTGCATTATATTTTTCTTTTTCTGTTCTAAAAATTTGATCATTAAAATCTTTTCTCAACATTTTTTTATTAGTAGGTATCGCAACCACGTTTAACTTATAAATATCGTAAAATTCTTCCGACTCGGTCATTGCTGTACCCGTCATACCAGCCAGTTTTTTATAGAGTCTAAAATAATTTTGGTAAGTAATTGATGCTAAAGTTTGGTTCTCCTCTTGAATTTCTACATTCTCTTTAGCCTCAATAGCCTGATGCAAACCATCAGAAAATCTCCTTCCTCCTAAAACTCTTCCAGTAAATTCATCAATTATTTGTACTTTCCCATCACTAATAATGTAGTCTGCATCTTTTTTAAAAATTAAATTCGCTTTTAAAGCCTGATTTGTGTGATGAACAAGATCTAAATTAGCTGGATCGTAAAAATTATTATTTTTTAGAATATTTTTTTGCAAGGCAAGCTTTTCAATTTTGTCTACACCAGCGTCGGTAAGAATTACATTTTTATTTTTCTCATCTAACTCGTAATCATTTTTTTGTAAATTTTTGATAAATTCATTTGAAGTCGAATAAAGTGTTGTTTTATCTTCTATTTTTCCTGAAATTACTAATGGAGTACGAGATTCATCAATAAGTATGCTATCAACCTCGTCTACTATACAAAAATTATGGCCTCGTTGAACCATATCATCAAGTTCATATTTCATATTATCTCTCAAATAATCAAAACCTAATTCATTGTTAGTGGCATAAGTAATATCGCAGGCGTAATTTTTTTTTCTTTCTTGGTCGTCCAAATTATTTGTTATACAACCTGTGGACACCCCTAGATAATTAAAAACTTTTCCCATCCAAGCCGAGTCCCTCAAAGCCAAGTAGTCGTTTACTGTAACAATATGAACACCCTTGCCAGTAAGTGAATTTAAATATGCAGGCAAAGTTGATACCAGAGTTTTTCCTTCTCCGGTTTTCATCTCAGCTATTTTACCATTGTGAAGTATAAGCCCGCCCGAAAGCTGAACATCATAATGACGTTCACCTAAAGTCCTATTTGCTGCCTCTCTTACCAACGCAAAAGTCTCAGGAATTATTTCATCCAGTTTTAAAGAGCCATTTTGAGCTTTTTTTTTAAAATTTGCTGTTTTCTCTTTGAATTCACTTTCGGTTAAAGACTTTATTTCTTTCTCTTTGCTATTGATAGCTAAAATAATATTTTGAATTCTATCTAATTCTTGTTGATTAGAGCTTTTAAATATTTTACTAAAAGTCCTTGTAAATAAATTCATTATACTTCTATATATGTATTTATAATTTATATTAAATAGTAATTATGACAATAAACATAAAAAATTTTCTCAAAGATAAAACAAAATTATCAAAAATGGGTGAGTTTCAGAACTTAAAGCAAATTGATGGTTTAGAAATGTCATCAATATCGGCTGATTTATACGGCGATGGAAGAGATGACCTTGCTTTATTCTATTTTAGTAAAGGCGCAAATTATGCAAGTTTAACGACAACAAATAGTATAACCTCTGAATTCATTCCATGGAATAATAATTCTCATAAAAAAACAATTAAAGGTTTATTAGTGAACACAAAAAATGCCAATACTTTTACTGGAAAGCAGGGAAAAGAGGGCATTGATATTTTAGCTAAAAACTTATCGAGAATCTTAACCATAAAGGAGTCGAAATCAAAGAAAGGTACAAATGAAACCGTAAAAATCAAAGATTTAATTTTTGCATCAACAGGAGTAATCGGTGAGGAATTTCCAACTGAAAAAATCAAGGATAGATTACAAGAATTAGTTGAAAGATTAAGAGGTGAACACAATAAAATGTATTGGCTTAAATTAGCATCAGCAATAATGACTACAGATACCAAACCCAAGGTAGCTTCAGAGGAGATAATTGTTGGGGACGAGCTAATAAGAATTTGCGGAATAGCAAAAGGCTCCGGAATGATAGCGCCTAACTTAGCAACAATGCTCTCATTTATTTTTACTAATGCAGATATCAATTCAAATTTATTAAAAACTCTTTTAAAAAGATCAGTATCAAACTCATTCAACGCAATTACGGTAGATAGCGATCAATCTACAAACGATATGGTTTCAATTTTTTCCACTAGATCACTAAAAATTGGTCAAAACTTATCTCTGAATGATAAGCTCATTCAAAAGTTTGAAGTAGCTCTTAAAAAATTATGTTTAAATTTAGCAAAGCAAATAGTCGTAGATGGTGAGGGAGCAAAAAAGTTTATAACTATAAATGTGATTAACGCAAAATCTTTAGGTAGTGCAAAAAATATTGCATTTTCAATCGCTAACTCTCCTCTTTTTAAAACAGCTATTGCTGGCGAAGATCCTAATTGGGGTAGAATAGCCATGGGGATAGGTAAATCTGGAGAGTTAGTAGATCAGAAAAAGCTTAAAATAAAAATTGGAAATTTTATTGTTGCTGAAAATGGAAAAATATCAGAAAGTTATGACGAAAAAAAACTTAAAGAATATATGGAATGGGACTCTATCGAAATTGAAGTGAACTTAAAATTAGGCAATGATGCATTTAAATGTTTTACTTGTGACTTCACCCATGATTATATTGATATTAATGCCGACTACAGGAACTAAATGATAAAATATAATCTTATTTGTGATAATGAGCATGAGTTCGAAAGTTGGTTTTCTGATTCATTAGAATTTGAAAAACTTAAAGATAAAAAATTATTAGAGTGTATATATTGTTCTTCAAAAAGAATTGAAAAATCAATTATGTCACCAATGATTTCAAATTCAAATAATTTAGAACTTCCGAACAATAAATTTGAAAGAGAATTTTTAAAAGAAAAAAAAAGGTTAAAGCAAATTAGAAAATTTATAGAAAAGAATTACGAGTATGTTGGAAAAAATTTTAGTAAAAAAGTTCGAGAAATTTATTATGATAAAAAAAGTAAAAAAACAATATACGGCACAACAACCCCTAAAGAGAGAGAGGAGTTAGCTGAGGAAGGAATAGATTTGTTATCTATTCCATGGATAGGAAAAGACAATTAAATCTTTGAGCTGCAAATAATATAATTTACTGATAAATTATCTGATTTTCTCCATTTTTTATTAAAAGGATTAAATTCCAAGCCTTTAATTTCTATAGTTTTAAAATTTGCTATTGATAACTCTTTTTCTAATTCCTCAGGCCTTATAAACTTGTTCCAGTCGTGAGTCCCTATCGGTAGCCATCTTAAAATGTATTCTGCGCCGACTATTGCTTTTATATATGAAACGACAGTTCGATTTAATGTTGCAGTGAACATTAAACCACCTTTTTTAAGCAATTTACTACATGAGTCTATATAAAGCTTAACGTCTTCTACATGCTCGATTATTTCTAAGTTTAAAATAATATCAAATTCTTCTTTTTCCTTTAGTCTTTCTGGAGAGGAATTTATATAATTAATCTTTAAATTATTTTCTTCAGAGTGAATTTGAGCTATTTTAATATTTTTTTCCGATGCGTCGATCCCAGTTACATTTGCGCCCAACCTTGCCATAGGTTCACTGATTAAACCACCTCCACAACCAATGTCTAATATCTTTAATTCGTTAAATGGATTTATTTTTTCATCTGAAATTTTAAAATATTTTTTGATCATTTGAGTTATGTATTCAATTCTAATAGGATTAAACATATGCAATGGTTTAAACTTACCTTTTACATCCCACCACTCTTCAGCTAAACTTGAAAACTTTTGAATTTCGTCTTTATTTATAGTAGTCATATTAATAATTTATTTAAATTAATTACATTATAATCTTTTTTTATAATATAAAAACTCTGCAAATGGTTAAAAAAGTATTAAAGTTCGGTGGCACTTCAGTTGGATCGATAGAGAGAATCCAACATGTTGCGAAAATAATTGAAAAAGAACACAAGAACGGCAATCAACTAATTGTTGTTGTGTCAGCTATGTCAGGTAAAACTAACGAATTATTAAATTTATCAAAGAATATTTCTGATAGTTTTGATAAAAGAGAACTTGATGTTCTTTTGTCCTCTGGAGAACAAGTCACTTCTGCTCTTTTAGCTGGAGCATTAATAAATCTAAAAATTGAGGCAAAATCATATTTAAATTGGCAAATACCAATTCTCACAGAGGGTGAAAATACAAATGCAAGAATAGTAAACATTCATACAGATAAAATAAATAAATTTTTAGAAAAAAAAGGAGTAGCTATTATTCCTGGATTTCAAGGGATTTCAAAAAATGGGAATATAACTACAATTGGCAGAGGTGGATCTGATGCCTCTGCGGTGGCGATAGCAAAAATTTTTAACACAGATTTTTGTGAGATATATACTGATGTGGATGGAGTTTTTTCAACTGATCCAAACAAAATTCCGATAGCAAAAAAAATAGAAAAAATTTCTTATGATGAAATGCTAGAGTTATCTTCTCTTGGCGCTAAAGTTATGCAATCTTCTGCAGTCCAGACAGCTATGATTTATAATATCCCGTTGGAGGTAAAATCTACATTTACTGATAGAGATGGAACAAAAATCTTTGGACAAGAAAGCATTGATTATACAAAGAGTGTTACTGGTGTTGCATATTCTAAAGACGATGCAAAAATTACTTTAATTGGGGTAGAGGATAAACCTGGTGTTGCAGCAAATATATTTGAACCGTTAAATAAATCTCAAATTAATGTTGATATGGTAATTCAGAATATTTCATCTGATAAAAGAACCACAGATGTTACTTTTACAATTAAAAGAGACGATCTTCAAAAAACAAAAGAAATTTTTGAGAAAAATGATAATATAAATTTTGAAAAAATTACCTATAATGATAAAGTTGCTAAATTATCTATAGTTGGAGCAGGTATGGTTACAACACCAGGTGTTACTTATAAAATGTTTAGGGCTTTAGCTGACGAAAAAATAAACATACTTGCAATATCTACTTCAGAAATAAAGCTATCTGTAATAATCGATGAAGAAAATATTTTAAACGCAGTAAAAAAACTACATACCGTTTTTGATTTAGACTAAAATGGAAATAAGACCTCATAGAGTTATTAAAAGAAAAAAAACTAGAATTATAAACGTTGGAAAAATTAAAGTTGGCGGTGACTCACCTATAAGTGTACAGTCTATGACTAATACTTTAACAACAGATATAAAACAAACAATTAATCAAATTCAAGCTTTAGAAGAAGCAGGAGCTGATATAGTGAGAGTTTCCTGTCCAGATCAAGACTCTACTTTAGCTTTAAACAAGATAGTTAAGGAAGTAAATGTACCTTTAGTTGCAGATATTCATTTTCATTACAAAAGAGCTATTGAAGCTGCAAAAATGGGAGCAAGCTGTTTAAGAATTAATCCAGGAAATATTGGAAATAGAGAGAGAGTTGTAGAAGTTATTAAGGCTGCTAAAGATAATAATTGCTCTATAAGAATTGGCGTTAATGCAGGTTCCTTAGATAAAACTTTATTAGAAAAATATAAGGAACCTTGTCCAGAGGCTTTAGTCGAAAGCGCCAACTACAATATTAAATTATTTGAAGATAATGATTTTTTTAATTTCAAAATAAGCGTAAAATCATCAGATATATTTTTAACGGTAAAAGCTTACAAAAAACTTTCAGAAATCTGTGACTATCCATTACACCTCGGCGTAACAGAGGCTGGTAGTTTATTTACTGGCAGCATTAAGTCCTCTATTGGTATTGGTCAGCTTTTGATGGATGGCATCGGTGATACAATAAGAGTATCTCTTTCATCTGATCCGGTTGATGAGGTGAAGGCAGGATTTGAAATTCTCAAATCTTTAGGTATACGCTCGAGAGGAGTGAATATTATATCTTGCCCTTCATGTGCAAGACAAGCTTTTCCGGTGATAGAAACAGTCAAAGTTTTAGAAAAAAAATTAGCTCACATAAAAGAACCAATCAACTTATCAATAATAGGATGCGTTGTTAATGGTCCTGGCGAAGCAGCCCAAACAGAGATTGGTTTAACAGGTGGAGGACAAGATAGTAATTTACTATACTTGTCAGGAGTACCACACACAAAAGTACCTAACTCAAAAATTATTGAAAAAATTGTTCAACTTGTGGAGAATAAAATAAAAGAGAAAAACTGACTTATGTTACCTCTGCAAAAAGTGAAAGAAATAGTATCTAAATATGACAGTTTAGAAAAAGAACTATCCTCTGGAAACATAGATCCAAAACAGTTTGCAAATAAATCAAAAGAATACGCAAACTTAGGAAATATTATTTCGACTGCAAAAGAATACATCAATTTCGATAATGAAAAAAAAGATCTAGAGCAAATTTTACAAGACCAAACATCAGACAAAGAAATTATTGAAATGGCGCAAAAAGACTTGGAAGATCTCGATAAAAAAAGAAAAAATAATGAAAATCAACTTAAAATATTTCTTTTACCTAGAGACGAAGATGATGATAAGAATGCTATTGTTGAAATAAGAGCAGGTACTGGCGGATTGGAAGCATCACTTTTTTGTTCTGACTTGTTTAAAATGTATGAGAAAGTTTGTTCAAAAAAAAAATGGCAACTAGAAATAATAAATATCTCTAAAAGTGAAGCAGGTGGATTTAAGGAAGTTATTTTTTCTGTGAATGGAAATGATATATACTCGTATCTTAAATATGAGTCCGGTGTTCATAGAGTGCAAAGGATACCTGAAACTGAAACTCAGGGAAGAGTTCATACTTCAGCTGCAACAGTGGCTGTTTTACCAGAAGCTGAGGAGGTTGACATTCAAATTAAAGAGTCGGATTTAAGAATAGATGTTTTCAGAGCTGGCGGACCAGGAGGACAATCAGTAAATACAACTGACAGTGCAGTTAGAATTACCCATCTACCAAGTGGAGTTGTAGTAAGTCAGCAAGATGAAAAATCTCAACATAAAAATAAAGCAAAGGCACTAAAAATTCTTAGGTCACGTGTTTATGAAGCTGAAAAAAGAAAAAAAGATCTTGAAAGATCTAGCAATAGAAGAAGCCAAATAGGAACTGGAGACAGGTCTGAAAGAATAAGAACTTATAATTTTCCACAAGGAAGAGTTACAGACCATAGAATTAATCTTACATTACACAAATTAGATGAATTTTTAAGTGGCGAAATTCATGAGGAGATGAATGAGCAATTACGGCTAAAAGAACAAGATTTAAAACTTGAGGGTTTAAAATAATTATGAACAGTTATGAATTATTAAAAATAGGATCAACAACTCTTAAAGAAAAAAAAATTGTTTCCTTCATTCTGGACTCAGAGCTTTTATTGTCAAAAGTTTTACAAACAAATAGAGAAGATTTACTTTTAAACTTGAGTAAAAGAGTAAGTAAAAAAGATTTTCTCAAATACTCTAATTTAATTCACAGAAGGTCAAGCTATGAACCAGTTGCATATATTCTCAATAAAAAAGAGTTTTGGGGTAAATTTTTTAATGTAACAAAAGATACTTTGATACCAAGACCAGAAACAGAGCTTATGGTAGATCAATTAATAAAAAAATATAAAAATAAAAAAAAAATCTCAATTTTAGACATTGGAACTGGAAGCGGATGTATTATTATTAGCTTATTGAGTGAGTTAAATAACTCTTTTGGGGTTGGTATAGATATTTCCCACAGAGCAATAAATATAGCTAAAAAAAATGCTATTAATCATTGCATTGACACAAAAATCAAGTTTTTAAACATTCCGCTTACAAAATATTCCAACAAGAAACATGATCTCATTGTTTCTAATCCTCCTTATATTAGCACTAGAGAATTTAAGTATTTAAGCGAAGATATAAAGAAATTTGAACCCAGAATAGCCTTAGATGGAGGAAATGATGGGCTTGACCTAATAAAAAAAGTTATCTACAAAACTAAAGAAATCTTAAAAATAAATGGAACTCTTGCCCTAGAAATAGGAAACAAACAATTTAGGAAAGTTTCGGAAATATTAATTAATAATAATTTTAAAATTGAATTTAGGATCAATGATTACCGAGATAACGTAAGATGTATAATTGCAAAGAAATTAAAATAAAATTATTAAAATGAGCTTAAATAATCGTAGAAGAAATTTTAGATCAAGATCTCAAAAGAATAACTTCAGAAGAAGATCTGGCCCTATAATCACCAATAATGCTACAAGTGTTACTAGTAATGGTAATGTAAATTTCAATAGGAACGGATCAATGAATAATTTACATGCTTTGGAAAAAGCAATGCAAAAGTTTCAACAGCTGGCAAAAGATGCTCAAAGCAACGGTGATCCGGTTTTAGCTCAGAATTATTTTCAGCATGCCGATCATTATTTGAGAAGATTTAACGAGTTGAGTCAAAGAAGAGAAGTTAGTGAAGATCAGCCACAAAACTCAAATAAAGATAGAGCGTCATCATCAAACTAGTCTTTTTATCTAAGTTCAGCTAATTTAAGATCAATTTTTATTCTCTTTAATTCAAAATCTTTCCTTGCTTCACCTTTAAGTTTTTTACCAGAAGGTAATTTTAGTCTTTGAGAATTTACTTTTTTCCCATTTACTACAACTTCATAATGTAAATGAGGACCAGTAGACATTCCTGTTGAACCTACATAGCCAATTATCTGCCCTTGTTTTACTTTTCTACCTTCTTTTATACCTTTAGCAAAAGATTTCATGTGAGCATAAATTGTTTCGTACGTAGAATTGTGTCTTATCTTAACACAGTTTCCTCCTCCACCGCACCA